>CAYJAZ010000003.1:0-162555 GCA_964368455.1 uncultured Desulfovibrionaceae bacterium | reverse complement strand
TCAACCTTGGCAAGGTTACACTCTACCGCTGAGTTACTCCCGCTCAACGAAGTCTATTTTTAGAGACTTTTATGATAAATGTCAACAACTTTTTTCATTTTTTTTAATTTTTTTTTTACTGTCTATATTTTCCCTTTATCAGCCGTTTTTAAGATGATGCAAAATTTTGCATAAAGCTCAAACAATCTACAATATCTTATTTCCTTGCCTATATCTTAAAAGAGTGTTATTCATATCTTATGAATTTAACTCTTTAATCTTCTTTTAGGTAGTATAATGAAAGAGAAAGATACAGCTCAAAATTTTCCTCAAGCAGAACATAATCAAACTTCTACTCTTTCGTCCAATCTAGCTCTCAGTCTAACTCTTAGTCTTGAACTAGATAAGCAATATTCTTCCTTGCCTATTATCTATGCAGACGCTTCATATTTTGAGCAAGAGCTTCCAAAAGAAATTGAATTTGTTTATATCATTATTCAAAATCACACTAAAACAAAGCGTACACTCACAGCAGTAGAATTATTCTTTACTTCTTTTGACACAAAGCAAAGCGAAAATGCATGTAAAGAAATGGATGTACCCTTTTCTTTAGATCTACATTTTTCAAAAAATGCTCTCTTTGGAAAGAAAGTAGATGCAAATAAAGCCATTATCCTTGCTTGTCTTCGTGAACATATAACAAAGAATATTATATACAAATACCCTTTAGAACATGTCTACCTACAAGCAAAATGCACTATGCTTGATGAAAAAGTTTTTTGTTCCAATGCTCTAGAATTAGACTTAAACTATCCTATAAACCCACTGCAAGACATTGAACTTATAGATTTTTATTCTGTTCTCAAAGAGGAACAAGCAAGATACAATAAAGAATTATCTTCTATTATCACTCAGCATGACTCTCTTTATAATTATGCAAATCTTCATCATGAATTAGGCATACAATTAATTCAAAATAATGATAAAAAATATTATTTATGTAAAGAATACGCTCCTCATGCAAAGGCATTATTTCTTTCATTAAATACAGATGGTTTTGGCAACTTTAAAGAATATCCATACACAAAAGAGGATAATGGTTATTGGTCGCTTTATCTGCCACACAATTGCCTTTATCATGGCATGTATTATGAATTACATGTTTATTCACACAAAGACGACAAAAAGCATATTAGAGTGCCTGCATTTGCAAATTGGGTAGAGCAAAATATTTTAGATGCTAATCAATGGTGTGCAAGATTTTGGAATCCTGAATTTAATTATACATTTAAACACAATAAAATTTCTCATACATATCCCATAATTTATGAAGCACATATTGGAATGGCTCAAGACAAGTCAAATTATAAAAACATTCATTCATATGGAACATACAATTATTTCAAAGATATACTTCTTCCACAAATCAAAGAACAAGGCTTTAACACTATTCAACTTATGGGTATAGCCGAGCATCCTCTTTATAAATCTTTTGGTTATCAAGTTTCATCTTATTTTGCTGTTTGTCACAGATTTGGAACAGTGAATGAATTCAAAGAATTAATAGATCGAGCGCATGAATTAGGCATTTGTGTACTTTTAGATATTGTGCATTCGCATGCAACTTCAAACACTAAAGAAGGCATAGCAAAATACGATACTTCCTCTTATTTATTTTGTAAAAAGCTCAGTCAATGGGGAACAGCTCTTTTTGATTATACAAATGAAATGACAAGGCGTTTTCTTCTTTCTAATTGTCGTTATTGGCAAGAGGAATTTAACATAGACGGTTTTAGATTTGATGCTGTTGGCACTATGATGTACAATGACGAAGGTTTTCAAGACGATTTTTCTCATGTGTCTGCTTGTTTTTATACTAAAGAAAATACAGATCGTAGAAATAAAGATGGCATACTTTATCTTCAATTAGCAAATACATTAATACATGAAATATACCCTCAAGCCATTACAATTGCAGAAGAATTCTCTGGTGCTCCTGGTCTTACATCGCAGGCTTCACAAGCAGGGCTTGGCTTTGATTATAGATTTGCTATGGGTGTTCCAGATTTTTGGGATAAATACATAACAAAGGAATTAACATCACTAGATAAAATGTGGACTGAATGCTCTTATCACAGACTTTACGACAGAACCCTTTCTTATGTTGAGTGTCACGATCAAAGTATTAATGGCGAAGATGCTATGATATGGCGAATCATTGGCGACGATATGTACACAAACATGTCATTTCTTTCTGAAAATTGGAATGTCTCACGTGGTATAGCTCTTATAAAACTCATGAAACTCATCACTTTTTCTCTTGCAGATAAAGGTTATATGAACTTTATGGGAAATGAATTTTGCCATCCAGAATGGATAGATGTTGATGTAAACCCTTACAGACAATGGGATTTATCAATTAATCCTCTTCTTCATTACAAAGCTTTACTTCATTTTAACACTTCTATGTTTAATCTTTTAGACAATGCTTTATACAAATCAATGCCTCGCTTAAGATTAATAGATGAAGAGAAGAAGCTTATAGTATTTGAAAGAAATAAAATTCTTTTTGCTTTTAATTTTGATGATTTAACTGCTGCACATTTTAAAGTGTATGTAACAACTGGTAAATACAAAGAAATTTTTTCTACTGACGAATCTGAATTTGCTGGACATGATAATCTTACAGCAAAGCAAGCACGAGAATATTTTACAAAGGAAGGCACTGGTATTTTCGAGCAAGATTTAGAACTCTATTTACCGCCCCTTACAGCATTAGTATTAAAAAAATTTGATTAAACTACTTATAAATGTGTTGATATAACACTTTTCTTGGATAAAAGCAAAAAATTTTTCTTGCAATCTCGTAAAAAATAGTGTTTACTTTTTTTCCAAATTTCTAAACAAAATTCTTATATACATGAGGTGATACATGGAAGATTTCCCATCAAATATATTTCCCGTTGAATTTTTACCTGGCTACACTCCTCTTCTTTCTTTTGATCCTGAAAATCTACCAAAAGAGCTTGTGCCTAGAAAAGCCACAATACACGATGTGCATGGCATGTCTATGCTTATAAATGAATACGCGCAATCTGGCGAAATGCTTGCAAGAGGTCCTCAGCATCTTTATCAAGCAATACGTGAATACAGTGTTATCACAACTCCAACTGAACAAGAATTTAGAGGGCCGCTTGGCATCACAAATGAAATTGTTATTGCAAGTATAGGCATTCACATTCTTTGGGAAGACTTAGCAGAAATTCGTTCTGTTGCTGTGCATCCACTTATCAAAAGAAAAGGTGTAGGAACTTTATTAATCGATCATATAAAGAATGAAGCAAGAAAATTAGGCATTAAAAAACTCTTCACTTTTTCTATGCGTCCAGAATTTTTTAGAAAACAAGGTTTTAGAGAAGTCCCAAGACAATCACTTCCGCCTGTTGTATGGGCAGAATGTTCAAATTGTTCAAAATTCTATAAATGTGACGAAGTTGGCATGATACACGTTCTCTAGAAACCTGACGTTTCACCGGAAGCCTGACGCTTCACCGCATTTTGAAGAAAATATGAGCTAGCGAACTACAATTATAGACATTTCGTGAAGTTAAATAGCAAAACGCCCGAAATTGCTTTCCTCAACGCAGTAGAAAGATAATTTCAGAAATAAAACGCCCGAAATTGAGATTTATACAAGGCAAGGAAAAGAAGCCTGACGGAAGCCTGACGCTTCACCGCGTTTTGAAGAAAATGTGAGCTAGCGAACTACAATTATAGACATTTGAAAAGAATTAAATAAAAAAAGCCCAAAACTGAAATTTTTCTCAACGCAGTAGAAAGATAATTTCAGAAACAAAACGCCCGAAATTGAGATTTTTACAAGGCGAGGAAAAGAAGCCTGACGCTTCACCGCGTTTTGAAGAAAATGTGAGCTAGCGAACCACAATTATAGACATTTGAAAAGAATTAAATAAAAAAAGCCCAAAACTGAAATTTTTCTCAACGCAGTAGAAAGATAATTTCAGAAATAAAAACGCCCGAAATTGAGATTTATACAAGGCGAAGAAAATTTTTTACGAGTGGAGTTTAGATAATACTAAATGACCGAGTAAAAATTTTTTTTCAACGCAGTAGAAACTCAATTTCGGGCGTTTTTTCGGGCGTTTTTTTAAAGTAAATCATTATTCCAATTAAAATCTGAAGTCCTTCTCGCTTCAGGCAAATCATGCGGCTGTGCTTCTTGCATCTTCACCAAGAAAGAATAACCAGCTTGTTCTAATTCTGAAACCTTGTCAGTAATATCATAGAGCCAATTAGGATATATCCACAAATTCTGCCCATAATGTCTAGCCCAGAATTGTTCTCTCATCGGAGATTGGAAAGCTTCATTAGCTTTTAATCCGCTAAGGCCATGTCTTGCAATTCCCATAGCCCAACAAGCAGAAACAACAATACCAAGTGGTAATGGCGATTGCGATGGCAATGCAAGGAAATCTTCTTTTGCAAGTTCAGGCGAAACAATAGCTGCTTCAAAACCAAGATTTTTATAAACAGTAAGAGCTGCTCTATTTGCAATATTACAAAATGGCCCTGCTGTGAGTTTTACATTTGCATCTTTAAATAAATCCACTTGCCAAGGTGCATTCAAGACAAACATATAAGCCTTTTTACGCAAAGCTTCACGCACTAAAGATTTATACATATTCTCTTCGTTCTGCCAAATCACAGGTGGAAGCCACCATGAAATCCTAGAGACTATGGTATTAGAAACATTACGTAAAGTACTTTGCGTTAACCACATTCCCATAACAGAAGAACGAGCTAAGCGAGTTTCCTTACCTTGTGGCAGACGTGCACGTAGGTTGATATTTAAATTATTTTTTCTTCCATAAACTACAGGCGGAAATGAAAGTTTAACATCTACATTATGTTCACCAGAAATACCGTGTGATACTCTGCCCTTGCATCTTTCAAGTTTTCTATTCCATTCTTGTAAAATACTTTGTAATTCAGCTTCACGTCTATCAATTAAGAAAACAGGTGTGCCTGGTTTAGGGAGTTTTTTATAACTCACTTTTAATGGAAAAGAAGCTGCTTTTGGAACACGCACGCTCACAGGCAAGGTTGTATGCCAACTTTCGTCTTCGTAACCCACACGTAAATAATCTTTAGGAACAAGTTCAACTCGAGTTTTAAGATGCGGTAATGGTTGAGTTTTTTGTTTCTTTTCAGGCACAGGATACTGCACATGCCCAATAAGCATACCAGATGAAGTTTGTTCGTTTACAGAAGTTATAACTTTATCTTTTTGAGGCAAGAAGCCAGCATGAGTACGAGGACGGCCTAAAGCCATTTCGAGTAATTCATCAGCATCCTTTCTTGCTTTTGATTCATGCCCATGATCACGTAACATTTTATACGCTGTCACGGCGTGATACACATAGTGAGAACCTTTTTTTCTGCCTTCAATCTTCCAAGAAGAAAGTTGTGGAATATCTAATAAAGTTCTTGCTAATACGTCTAAGGATAAGTCTAAGCTAGAGAAATATCTACCCTTTCTTTTGCCTTGTGTATACATTCTACGGCATGGTTGCACGCATCTTCCACGTAGGCCACTTTTTCCGCCCATATAAGAAGACCAATAACATCTGCCAGAGACGCAAAAACAAAGAGCACCGTGTACAAAAAGTTCTAAATCTAAACCTTCTGGACATTTAGTTGAAATATCTTTGATTTCATCTAAGGTGATTTCTCTAGGCAATATAACCCTTGCAGCACCCATTTTCTTAGCAACATCTAGGCCTTGCGCGTGAGTTACATTTGAAAGAGTTGAAAGATGTAATTCGCCAGAATAACCAACTTGTCTTGCTAATTCTAGCATACCAAGATCTTGTACTATCAATGCATGCGGTTTTACATCACGCTCTAAACGTGCAACAAGTCTTGCTGCGGCTTGCACATCATTTGACTTAACTAATGAATTGAATGCAATAAAAACTTTTCTGTCTTCACTTCTTGCTAATTCTGTCATTTTAGCAAGTTCAGAAGTGCTGAAATTGTCGGCTTGCATACGAGCTGAAAAATGCTTCAAACCAACATAAACAGCGTCTGCACCAGCAGCTAGAGCCGCTAAAAAAGAAGGCATATCGCCTGCTGGAGCTAAAATTTCAGGTTTTCTTAGAGTTTTTATTTCTTGGTTTACGCTAGAAAGTATGATTTCATTGCTGTCTATACTGTCTTCTGGAGCTTCGAAAAAATCCTTTCTTTGAGCATTTTGTCTAAATTGCTTTGGTTGAGATTTTTTTGGCATCTTCTTTGTGTTCATAATTTTATTCATAATAGTTTTCTGCTTTTTTTATGCTCTTAGAGCGTATTCAATATCAGTTAATTGTTATTGAATCTATATTATAGATGCTCTTAACACGATTAGTGCACTGTGTAAATAAAAATAATTTCTCAAAAAATTATGAATGCTTATAATAAATTAAATTTTTTGTAAATAAATGATAAAAACTAATGACTTAATTTCTAAAACTTGACAATACTAGTATTGTAAGTTATATATAATTGATATTTTATTCAAAAGAGATACATATGCAACAGCTTGAACTTATACCACCATTATCGAATTTCAATTTCAATGCAATACCTGCTGGTTTAATTATCGTTATGCTTGATGATGCTATGACAATTGTTGAAGCTAACGATGCTTACTACAGAATTATAGGTTATTCAAAAGAAGAAGTTCGGGATTTATTCAATAATCAAGCTATAAAGACAATACATAAAGACGATGTTTCACTTGCTTTTCAAAAAGTTAAAAAACTTATTATTGGTGAATCAGATGAATATTCTATTCGTTTACGTCTCGTTAATAAAGTAGACAAATACAGAAGTATACACCTTACCGCTCATACTGAAATGAAAGATGGGCATTTATATCTACACTTGCTTTTGCTTGATTTATCTAAACATTACAATCTCTTTCAACAAATCAAAGACGAGCATGACTTTAATGCCATACTCAACACTCTTACAGACGACTCCTATTTTGATTACAACATTAAAGAAAAAAGCATTCGTTTTTCTCCCTCTTTTAATGAAAAATATTCTCTTCCTACTGTTATAAAAAATTTCCCAGACTATCTAATAGATAATGGCTTTATCAAAGAAAATTTTATTAAACTTGATGAAGCGCATCTTGATGAAGAAAATGAAGAAACACTCTATGCAAATACTACAACATTTAATTTTAATAACGAAGCTTTTCATTATGACATTTCTTATAAATTAGAGCAAGATATAGATGGCAAAAACATACGTGTTATTGGTAAGATGAACGATGTGACAAAACAATTTGAGCAAATTGAAAACCTTACCTTCATTGCTCAAACAGATCAACTCACAGGCTTGTATAACAAAAAAACCACTGAAATATTTATAGCAAATATATTACAAAATCAACGTATGGCAGATTCTGTCTATGCCTTATTCATTATAGATGCCGATAATTTCAAATCTGTGAACGATACTTTTGGCCACTTATACGGAGACATTGTTTTGACGCAATTGGCAGATCACTTGAAAAGCCTCTTTCGTTCTAATGATATTATTGGTAGGATTGGTGGCGATGAATTTATTGTTTTTTTACGTGATACATCAAACATCGATTTAGTGCATAAAAAGGCTGATGAAATTTGTGCTGCATTCAAAAAAACCTATACCGAAAATTCAATTTCTGTTGAAATGACAGCAAGTGTTGGTATTTCTCTTTTCCCTGTACATGGAACTACTTTTAATGAACTATACAAAAATGCTGATATTGCCCTTTATAAAGTAAAAACTTCTGGCAAAGCTCGTTATGAAATTTACGACGGCGTACAACAAGAACTCACTGTAAATAAAAGAACTAAATTAGACGAAAGTGTTATCAAAAAAGATTTTAAAGATAATCAAATAGAATATATTTTCAGATTGCTCTATTCTTACAAAGATTCTCATACTGCCCTACAAGCAGTCTTACCTCTTGTAATGAATATGTATAATTTCACTCGTTGCTTTTTCTATGAAAGCTATAGTTCAAGCGAAGTGATCAATTCTTTTACTGTCTCAACAAATAACACACACGAAGCTATGCTGAAATACGAATTCAACAAAGCAAATTTTGTCAAACAAGTTGAGCATTTAAAAACCTACGGCTATTATTTCAGAGATTCATCAACTGTTTTTAATGAAGAAGATAAACACGTGCTTTTTAAAGATTCAAGTGCCTTATTATGCTATCCAGTCATTTCTGGAGATGATGTTATTGGCGTAATTGGATTTGACAGTGCAGAAGCATATCAAGTATTTTCAGAAGAAAAATTGGAAAATCTTCTTACAATATCAAGTATTATTGCTACCTTCCTTTCTAAAGACTTGGCACTAAAAAAAGCAAAAGTAAATGAAGACATGGTTATGTCTGTTTTAGATGAATTAGATCAACTCTCTCTTGATGAAATTAAAACTCGTCTGCAAGAATTTCTAAAACTCAAATCAGGCACATTCTAATACTATACAATCACCTCTTTTTCATTCATAGAGCATAGTATAAAATAAAATAATTTTATAATATGCTCTTTTATTTCAATCTATTATATCTAGAGCAAAAAGAGTATATCTTGACAAATTTAACTTTATTATTTATAGTCTATTGAGAATGTACAATAAAAAGTTACACATATTCTATAAAAAGGAGTTGTTATGGCAACACAAATCAATGATTCAAATTTTGAAAACTTAGTTTTAAAAGATCCAGGCGTTGTTTTTATCGACTTTTGGGCACCATGGTGTGGTCCATGTAGAGCAATTTCACCTATCGTAGACGAAATTGCTGAAGAATTTTCTGGTAAAGTTAAAGTATACAAAATGAATGTAGACGAAAACACAGAAACACCTGCAAAATATGCTATTAGAGCTATTCCAACAATGATGATATTTAAAAATGGTGAATTAGCAGAACAAATCGTTGGTGGCGTAAGCAAAGAACAAATAACTACAGCATTAAATAAGGCATTATAATGAGTGAACAAATTTATGATTCAGTCGTTATAGGTAGCGGCCCAGCTGGTATTACAGCGGCTCTCTATCTTTTACGCGCCGGAATGAACATTGCTCTTATTGAAAAAGCTGCTTCAGGCGGTCAAGTTTTACTTACAGCAGAAATTGAAAATTATCCTGGCTTTCCAAGAGGAATAAAGGGTTGGGAGATGGCAGATTTATTCGACGCTCAACTACAACCTTTCATGCCAAGAAGATTACAAACATCTGTTGAAAGTATAACTCCTGCTACTAGCGACAATATACATACTATAAACACCTCTCGCGGACCGATCAAAACAAAAACCATTATTATAGCTTCAGGTGCTTCTTACAAAAATTTAGGAATAGAAGCGGAATTGAAGTATCAAGGTAAGGGCGTGTCTTACTGTGCTGTTTGCGATGGAAATTTCTATAAAAATAAAGATGTAGTTATTGTTGGTGGTGGAAATTCAGCTTTAGAAGAAGCTCTATATCTTTCTAGAATAGTAAAACATCTCTATATTGTACATAGAAGAAATGAATTTCGTGCTTCAAAAATCTATCAAGATAAAGTCAAAAAAGCAGAAAACATCACAATTATCACTCCATCTATCTTAGAAGATATCATGGGCGAAAACGGTGTTGATAGTGTTATGATTAAAAATCTTGAAACAAATGAAACACAAAAACTCGCTATTGATGGTGTTTTTGTCTTTGTAGGCACTAAACCTTCTGCCGACTTCTTCCCAGAAGAATTAATGAAGGCAGAATCAGGCTTTGTTATCACCGACCAAGAAATGAGAACTAATATTTCAGGTATCTTTGCTGCTGGCGATATTAGAGAAAAACACTGTAAACAAGTAACAACTGCTGTTGGCGACGGTGCAACTGCAGCAACACAAGCTATCAGCTATTTGGAGCAATTATAATGGTTAAAAAACTTTTTACCATCTCATCAACCTTATTTCTCTTGTCAAATTTGACTGCATGCGGCGTTGTTGATGCTTACTACATGGAGCCAGCAGGAAATTCACCTGTAGAACTTTTTGATTCTGCTACTATGGCAATGGATCAAAAAAAATACACACAGGCTACAGAATTATACGAACAGCTACAAAACGACTACCCTTTTTCACCATATGCTTTAGAAGCTGAATTAGGACTTGGAGATTCTCTTTTCATGAAAGAAGATTATCTTGAAGCATCAGATGCTTATAAAGCCTTTGTTGATCTTCATCCAAGAAACGAAGCTGTTCCATACGCTCTTTATCAAATTGGTATGTCTTTATTAAAGTCAAACCAATCAGTTGATAAAACTGCAACAGAAGCAGCTGAAGCTATTCAATACTTTAAAAGAGTTATCTCAGCATACCCATCTTCTATCTATGCCGAGCAAGCTCCTCAAGCAATTGTTTTAGCAAGAACTGTTTTAGCAGAACGTGAACTTTATGCAGCACAAGTTTTTTGGAATATGGGCAATGCAAGAGCAGCTTACAAAAGATTTACTTATGTAGCAGACAATTTTGCAGATCTTCCAGAAGTAAAGACTTATGCTGAATCAAGAGCAAAAGAAGCCTTTATCCAACAAACTGCAGATCTATCTGAAAAAGAAAGAAGAGAACAACACGGTTCTTGGAAAGATTATTTTGATTGGCTCTAAAAAATCTTAATTTTCAACTCAATTATCATCCAATCCTGTAGGAGGAACAATGGATCAATCACAAAGTAAAAATATAGCTCTTTCTAAAAGTGCTATCTTTATGCAACAAGTATACTCTTGGATGTTTTTAGGCTTATTATTTACAGCTCTTGTAGCCTATGTAATTTCATCTTCTCAAGCATTAATGTCTATCTTTGTAACAAACACCTTTATAATGATAGCTCTTATCGTAGCAATGCTCGGCCTTGCTTTCTATATTCCATCAAGAATAGGTACTTTTTCTGCTGCAAAAGCCTCTGGCTTATTTATGCTTTTTGCTGGTATTAATGGTGCTATGCTTTCACCTATTTTATTAATATATACACAAAGTTCTATCTTTGTTACATTTTTAATCACAGCTGCAATGTTTGGTAGCCTTGCTCTTTATGGCATGGTGACAAAAAGAGATCTTACAGCTATGGGACAATTTATGATGATGGGCCTTATTGGTATTATATTGGCTTCATTAGCAAATATATTCTTCCAAAGCTCAAGCATGCAATTTGTTATCAATGTTTTAGGTGTTATTATCTTTGCAGGCCTCACAGCCTATGATAATCAAAAAATCAAACAAATGGGCGAAAGTGCTCCTATTGACGACGCATTAGCAATTAGACGTGGTGCTATCTTAGGTGCTCTTACTTTATACCTTGATTTCATCAACCTCTTCTTGATGCTTCTTCGCCTTTTTGGACAAACAAGAGATTAATTAAATCTTCTTTTTAGTTAGAAAATAGCCCACGAAAGTGGGCTTTTTTTATGTTATATTTCAAGATACTATCAATTTTCAGATTTGTATAATATTTTTTTGACATATAAAAAATTTTATGTTATACATAAGCTTGATTTTTATATTTTGACGAGATTGCTTATGTTTACTATGACTCCATCTAAATTTGAGAGGGCACCTGCAAAAACTATTCACGAAAAAAAAGATAAAAACGATTTTTTCAAAGCTTGCAGAAATGGAGATTTATCCATTGTTAAAGAATTTCTTAAAGAATCTGAAGCCGTTATCATGCTTGAGAACGAAAAAGAAGAATCAGGCTTAATGCTAGCATGTAAAAATGGGCATTACGAAATTGTAAAGATTTTACTCAAAGCCAATGCAGATATTGATTGTATTGATTCAAAACAACATGACCTTGTATACTATGCAATTATCAAAAATCATCATCAAATTTTAAGGCTTCTTATCAAAAATAATGCAAAAATAAATGAATTCGATAGAACTGGAGAGTTCACCCCTATCATACTTGCTATTGAAAATAGAAATTATATTGCCATGCAATATCTATTAGACACTATTGATTTAACAGTTAAAAATAAAAATAGAGAAGATATTTACGACTATATTTTAACAAATAAACATGTGAGCGCAAATACAAAATTCATGTTTTCTTCTCACGCAAGAACAAAGGATGAATACCAGAAAAGAGTAAAAGTCTATAAAATCTTACTTTCTAAATCTGATCAAATTTCAAAAATGAATACCAAAGAAATGCTCCTATTTTTAAGAGCAAATAATTTAGGAAAAGAAGATGTTTATTATTTTGTTTTTACAAAAAAACACGAACATATTTTGGTTAATCTTATAACAAAAACTTCTTTTGTTAATGATTTAAAAATAATGCCAAATGGTTATGATCACGAATATCCTTTCTTTCTTCTCACTGTAAAAGAAAATCTGCTCGATGTTGTTAAAGCAATGATTGAAAAAGGCATAAATGTAAATTACCCATTACAAGAATTTCAAGAAGATAGAATTTTCCGTCTCTTTTCAGCAAAAGAAGTTGGTTATACGCCTCTTATGCTTGCATACAAAGAAGGCCATCAAGAAATGGTTGACCTGCTGCTTGAATACGATGCAGACGTCAAAGTGAAAAATAAAGAATTTAAAACTGTTATTGATATGGCAAAAGAAAAAAATGATAGAGCAAATGTTGAAAAATTTACTCTCTTTATGTAAAAATTTATAAAATTATAAAGCCTACTGTTTAGAAAATAGTAGGCTTTTTTTAATTTAACTCTTTTTTAAATGTATGAAAAATTTTCGCTATTAATTATAATTATTATCTCTAATCATCTTCCAACATGCCATGCATCAACTTAAGATAAAATTTTGAAATATTTTTATACACTTTTTTCATTTTATATATTTTTTATTTATTATCGAAAATTTTGATTTTGATAAAGTTATTCAAAAGCTAACAATGTTTTAATGATAAGTTTTTTTTGGCTTTGTAAGCTTGTTTAAGCGTAAATACATCTCAATTTTATTTTTTACTCTATTTTGTGCAAAAAAAATATAAATTTTTTTTAACTTTATATGTTTTTTATCAATAATTTTAATACAAATAAATAATTGTTGACATTTGTATCGAAATTTTATAATTAGAACTTAACGACAATTTATTCACTTTTAAACTCAAAAGGATTACAAAAATGGACTTAGAATTTTTATTCACTACTCAAGGCGCATTCGTTACTTCATCTTTAATCGTATTAGCATGTTCAGCATCTCTTTACATCACTGTAAAGGCAACAAAAATTGCTAAATCAATCTTCCATGCTTTACATCATCATAGTGCTGATCATGCACATCATGCACACGCATAATTTTATTCATTTTTTTGAATAAAAAAAGCCATCCTTTTGAAATTCAAGAGGATGGTTTTTTATTTTGTATATATCAATTAATTATTCATACATATTTAGAACTAATTCATTAATATGCAATATCTTTATACTCTAGATAAATATACCTTCTGGAGTTGGCACACCAAGTAAGAATTGGAAGCCAAACCAAACAATCAAAGAGAATATAGTTGTAAATAAAATTGCTATAGTACATGATTTTGCAAAAGGTACATCTCTTTCACGATATACAATTGCAGCAATAAATAAGAAAGCAAAGGATGCTGTAAAGAAACCAAGAAGTGGAATCAATATAACATAAACTATAGACATTACAGAAATAACAATAACTCTGCCAAGTGCAAGCATTTCATTGTCTCTTTCTTTTTTATGTCTTGTAAGTAAGCCTTTGATAACTAAGTATATTCCACCTATCAATATAAATATAATGATAGATTGTGGAAAATACAAGCTTACACCAGATAAACCATCGAGTTGTGAACCAAATAATAAGGCAAATATCAAGAAAGATAGGCCGGCTAAAATGTCTTTAGTGTGTTGATACATTTGCTTTTGCCTCCAAGTTCTTTTTCTTTTTCCTTTCCAAGATAAGCGGAGTAAAGATTGAAAGAATAATAGCACCAATCAATACCTTGCTAATATTACCTTCAGTCAACACTGTGAGCAATCCACCGTCTGTCGCTACAGCTAAATGGAAACACTTGCCAAGATTTTCTTCTACCATTGGTCCAAGAATAATGCCTAAGGCCATTGCACCTGTATCCATACCAAATTTACCGCCTATATAGCCGATAAAGCCGAATACAACAACAACCCAAACATCTAGCATACTATTATTAATAGCATAAGAACCAATCACAGAAAGCATAACAATGCCTAATGCAACAAAGGTAAGTTTGAAGTTAAGCATACGTGCCATAGCTTTTGCTAAAACATAACCTACTGGTATCATAAGAAGGTTAACAGCAAATTGTGAATAGATAAAGGAATAGGTAAGTTCGCCTGAATTAGTAAAGATTTTAAAACCAGGTTGAATACCGTGTGCCATCAAAGCACCAAGAATAACAGCTGCAACAGCAGAACCAGGAATACCAAGTGTGAGCATAGGAATAAGTGCGCCACCAATAACAGCATTATTTGCTGATTCAGAAGCAACTAATCCATCAACATCGCCTTTACCGTACTTTTCAGGTTCTTTATCCCAAAATTTTGCTTGGTTATAAGCAATAATCGAGGCAATTTCGCCGCCTGCACCAGGAAGCATACCAACAATACCACCAATAGAAGAAGAACGAACTAAGTTTAGCTTAGAAGATTTGAATATTCTTCTAAAAACTTCACCAAAAACGCCTTTTCTTGGATTGTAGTCAGCAATATGTGTTTTATGACTTCCCATCAAGTAAAGCACTTGAGAAAAAGAGAATAAACCAATCATAGCAGGAATAACTTGAATACCTTGAACTAATTCATAAGTTCCAAAAGTAAAACGAGGAATACCAGAATTTGGATCAATACCAATTGTGGAAATCAATAAGCCTAAAGCACCTGACAACATACCCTTTGCCATATTGTCAGAAGACATAACTGCAATGGTTGATAGGCCAAATAAACAAAGCCAAAAGTTTTCAGGACCGCCAAACTTAACAGCAAAACGTGCTAATGGGGCAGCCATAAATAACAAGAAAATGGTACCAACAATACCGCCAAATGATGATGAAATTAACGAAGCATACAAGCCTTCGTCAGCCTTGCCTTGTTTACAAAGCGGCCAACCATCGAAGGTTGTAGCTACGGATGATGGGGTTCCAGGCGTACAAATCAAGATAGCAGAGTTTGCTCCGCCATAGATAGCACCACAATAAATAGCACCAAGCATTATCAAACCAGTAATTGGATTCATCACAAATGTGATTGGAACCATCAAAGCAACACCCATAGTTGCTGTAAGTCCTGGTAATGCTCCAACAATAATTCCGCCTGTTAGGCCAACAATCATAAGAAATATGTTTATTGGTTCAATTAAATGACCTAAGGACGAAAAGAAAAATTCTCCCATATTTTTTCCTTGTAGAGTAAATACTTAAAAGACTAATGGTATGCATAAGTTATTTTTACTTAGGCATACCATTAAATCAATTATTTTATAAGTTTAGATTCTTTAGCTAGATCTAAGATCTTTGAATTTTGTTCATTGATCCAAGCAGTTGCTTCAGGACCATTCAAATAACCATGTGGTTGACCTGCTTTAATCATATCAGCAATATAGTCTGGATCTTCAGCAATTTGCTTGAAAGCATCTTGTAAAAACTTCACCTTCGCTGCGTCTACGCCTTTAGGAACAGCGAAGAAACGACGAATTTCAGAATTAAGAGGATAGCCTTCTTCTGTCATTGTAGGAACTTTAGGTAAGAAAGAATTACGTTTATCAGAAGCAATAGCAAGAATATTAAATTCATCTAAGCTACGCATAACATCGTTTAAGTTACCAAAAATTGCGTCAACTTCACCACCTAATAAAGCAGCATTTTGATCTGCAGCACCCTTATAGAAGATACCAGCAAAGTCAAAGTCAGGATATTTGTTTTGGAAATCTAAGAACATTAAATGATGGCCAGTCATAGGACCAACTAAGCCAAGCTTAACTTTCTTTGGATTTTTCTTTGCAGCAGCAAATAATTCGCCAACATTTTTGTATGGGCTGTCATTTCTTACGGCAATTGTTTGTGGATCGTTAACAACTTGAGCAATAATTTCAAAGTCTGATACTTTAAATTGTGCGCCTTGTGCCATTGGTTGTAAAACAATATGCGGCACATTCAAACCACCAATTGTATAACCGTCTTTTTTCGCACGAGCAATTTCTGTAAAACCAATAGCACCACCAGCACCAGGTTTATACACAAAAACCCATGGTTCTTGTGGAACATATTTGTTCCAGTATTTTTGCATAATACGAGCTTGAACGTCTGAAGAGCCACCAGCAGTAAAAGCCATAATCATGTTTAATGGTTTTTCTGGGTATTCAGCTTGAGCATTAGTTGAAAAACACATCAAAGTCGCCAAAAACATCATAGATGAAAGCAATAGTTTTCTCATTTATCCTCCAACAAATAAATAAATATATTAATATAGACAATAAGAAAATAAAATCATTAAGTCAAGAATTACTTATCATTCTACGAAGTCTTAATTTATATATAATCCTTAAAAAAGTAAAAAAGAAATTATTTAATAAAACTTACATCCTGTAATACAGATTTTAATTGAAAGTTGCTAGATAAATTATAGAAAAAAAGTCTATTCAGATTTTTAATTTCTTATTGATAAATTTAAATAAGATCTGGATTGACGAAAAACATCTTTTAATGTATTGTATTGTACAGAAAAATTGATAAAACAATTTATATCTATTTTAAACATTTGATTATATTGAGAACATTATGCAAAACACATTATTATTAATTCTAGACGGCCTCGGAATTGCCCCTGCATCACCAGCAAACGCTCTTTCGCAAGCAAATATCCCAACAATAAAAAAACTTCTTGAATTACCTCAAACACTACACATCGAAGCTTCTGGCAGAGCTGTTGGCTTGCCAGCTGGTTTTATCGGAAATTCAGAAGTAGGCCATTTGAATATTGGTGCTGGAACAATAGTCTATCAAGATATGACAAAGATTGATGTTGCTATAGAAGATGGTTCTTTTTATCAAAACGAAATAATTGCTGAACTTCTTGAAAAAGCAAAGGCAAAAAATGGCAGAGTGCATTTCATGGGACTTTTGTCTGATGGTGGCGTTCATTCACATATAAATCATTTATTTGCTTTATTAAAATGTGCTAAAGATGCAAATGTTCCTGCTTTTGTACATGCTTTTATGGACGGAAGAGACACAGCTCCAACTTCTGGTGTAGAATATATCAAAGCTCTTTTACCCGAATTAGAAAAAAACAATGCTCAATTAGCAACAATTTGCGGCAGATTCTATGTTATGGATAGAGATAAGCGTTGGGAAAGAGTGCAAGAAGCTTATGAACTTTTTGCAGAAGGTAAGGGTGTCAAGATTGATGATCCCGTACAAGCTTTAGAAGCTTCCTATGCCCAAGATGTGAAAGATGAATTTGTAAAACCAATGCTTGTAAACAGTGATGGCATTATAAAAGACAATGATGCTGTTTTCTTCTTCAATTTTAGAGCCGACAGGGCTAAAGAAATTTCTTTTGCTCTTTCAGATCCAAATCTTTATTGCTTCAATAGAAAAGTTTTCCATAAACTTTCTGCTATGGCTGGAATGACACAATACGATTCAAGTTTAAATATAGGTGTTGCTTATCCAAAGCAAAATCTAAAAAACACTATTGGCGAAAAAATCTCTACCCTCAATATTCCGCAATTAAGAATTGCAGAAACAGAAAAATACGCACATGTCACCTATTTCTTGAATGGCGGTAGAGAAGAAGCTTTTCCACTTGAAGACAGAATTTTGATTCCTTCTGCTCGTGATGTTGCTACCTATGATTTAAAACCTGAAATGTCTGCTGTGGAAGTGACTGAAACTCTTATAGAAAAAATGCAATCAAAGAAATATCCTTTTATTGTCTGTAATTTAGCTAATCCAGATATGATTGGCCATACAGGTGTTATGGAAGCAGCAATCAAAGGCCTTGAAGTTGTTGATACATGTGTGAAAAATATACTAGACGAAGTAGAAAAAGAAGATTGGAAAATCATCATACTTGCTGATCATGGAAATATTGAAGAAATGCTTGATAAGAATGGAGAAATCCATACTGCTCATACATTAAATAAAGTGCCACTTTTAGTGATTGAAGGCAATAAAGCCATTGAATTAGAAAAAGACAAATACACAAAATTAGCTGATGTAGCACAATTAATATAGTATTATTCTAAAAATATCTTTAACTCTTTACCCTCTTGACTATTGGGTAAAGAGTTTTTTTTATATCACAATTTTATTGACAATTAAGACAGAAAAGATAAATAATAAAGACTAGTATAAAATCAAATGAGTTGCCTGATTATGAAGCCAAATCTTATCATACAATTACAAAGAATTGGAGATTTAGTTCTCAGCTTTCCACTCGCACAAAAACTTCTTGAACTTGAACCAGACAGACCATTATGGATTGTTGCTGAAGAAGCTTTTTATTCTGCCCTCTTACATTTATCGCCTAAAGTGCTTTTTTTGCCGCATAATGCAGAAATTTTAAAACAAACATCCTTTAAAAGTATTATTAATTTAAGCCATAGAAAAGAAGGTGCTCTTCTTGCAACTCAACTTGATGCAGAAGAAATTATTGGATATTACTATAAAGATAATGCTCTGTTTTCTCATGGATTTTGGCAACTTTATCGTCTATCGCTTGCCTCAAATTCAAAACACAATCGCTTTCATTGGGCAGATTTAAATGCATTAGATATGCTTTCACATAATGATATGAAAGCAATGAAATTTGCACATCCTTTTTCAAAAAATAGCTTAGTAAATAAAAAAGGTAAGATAGGGCTTTTTTTAGGTGCTTCTTCTCAATACAAAAGGCCTGATCCAGCTTTTTTTGCAGATTTAGCTTTGAAATTAATTAAAATAGGCTATAAACCTGTGTTTTTAGGCGGAAAAAGCGAAGTTAACTTAGGCTATGAAGCTGAAAGATTAACTCAATTACCCGCTTTAAACTTAGTCAATAGGTTTAAGTTAAACGAACTTGTATTATTCATGTCTGAGTTAGATCTATTTATCACGCCAGACACTGGGCCAATGCACATAGCCGCTGCTTGCGGTATTCCAACTTTATGCTTATCCATGGGAAATGTTAATCCTTATGAAACTTCTGTAGCAAACCCACTTCATTATGTTTTGGAAGCACAAATGCCTTGCAAGCCATGCTGGGAATGTACTCAAAATTATGAATGCAAAGAAAAAATAAGTGCTTCACATGTAGTTTTTTTAGCAAAATCTCTTTTAGATGGAAAAACAATTCAAGCAGAGGGCTTGAATCTATACCAAACAAATAGAATAGATGGCTTGCATTGCCTCAACAAAATTGAAGCAGAAAAATCGCATTTAACAAAGAAAGAAATAAGTATTCAAAATACTAATACCGCATTTTCATCTGCACTTAACACAAAAGAAAGACTTTCATTTTTTTGGCAAGAATATTTCTTACGCATAGCACCTCAAAATTTCGACAAAGAAATTTTAGGCATGCAATATTTGAAAGAATACGAAAATACTATTTATCAAGAAATGAAGAAAGCACAGATGGAAATTCTTGTCGATATGAATACAAGCTTCAAACATTCCAAACAATTAGATGCAGATTATTGGTTACAAAAACCAAGTATCACACATACACTTACTTCATTTCTTCAACTTTATCTAGAAAATGCAAATTATTCAAAACAAGCTTATCACGACATCTTTTCTTATCTTGAACAGCTCAATTATTAATAATCTTATTTTACTTCATAAGTGCACGAATTTGAAATTTCAAAGACATTTTTTCTAAAACATGTGAAACTTCACTCACGCTTATTTTCATAAAGCTTCTCAATTCAGGAGAAAGAGGATGTGGCGAGCGTGAAGCAAGACAAAGAGCTCCTGCTACATTTTTTTCTACTTCAATTGGAATAGTAATTGTTGAAACAAATTCAGGTATTTTATTGATCTTACCATAAATTGGTGCAGAGGCTTGATTGATTCCATCGTTGAAAACCGCTTCATTTTTCTTGAGTACCCAACCTAAAACACCATTTTGCAAAGGAATTTCTACTGGCTTATTTTCACTGATTAAAAGAGCTTGGTTTTCGCACTCAACTGCATACTTTTCTTCGCCCTCAGCTCTTGAAGCAAAACTCACATATTCAAAACCTGTAGCTTCTGAAATAATTTGTAATAAAGCTCGAATATAAACAGGCCAAGAAGAATATTTTTCAGTTAAAGTATGAATAGCTTCAAGTGCGTAAAAATATGTTGAAATTTGTAAAGAAAAAGAAGAAGTTGCACTCATAATTTGAATTTGTGGAATAAGACGAGCAAAAAGTGCACACATCTTTTCCATTTCTTCATCAAATTCTAATTCTACAACACTATCAATAACCAAAACACCGCCACCAGAAACAGGATAGGCATAATAAGAAGATATTTCTTTTTCTAAATTTTTATAATATCCAATACTTGAAATATTAATATCAGTATGAGGAACAAATAAAGCTTTTTCATTCTTCATAACCCAACCCACATAAGCTTTGCCTGCTTCAGCTATATATTCTTCATCAATATCCAAACTTGGGCACCAAGTCGCAACAATTTTTAACTCTTCTTTATTTTCCTTAAAAGGGAGAAAAAGTGTTGCTGAATTAGCATTAAAAACATTTCCCACTAAAGAAAGTAAGGTTTGAAAGGGATGGTTATTTTTCATATTTATTCCTGTGCTCAAGTTTTAAAAAAAATTTCTCAACTTTTTTTATATAAAATTTAACTTTTTTGCAAGCATTGCTTTGAATAAAAAACACAAAACTATATACAACATTATAATATAATTGACTATTTATTATTAAAAGTAAAAGAAGTTCCACAGAAGAAGAGCTTGCAAAAACTAGAAAAGTAGTATATAATATTTTCATAAAAAATCAAGAAAGGAAAAAAAATGATATTAGCGAAAGACTGCTTTACCGATTCCAAATATGCTTGGAAAAATGAAACAGAACTTCGTGAATTAGTGCATCTTAAAACAATTCCTGAATTAAAAGAATTTTTAGATATTATCCATATACGTTCTGCTCTCATTAGTCCGCTAAATTCTTGGGAAGATTACCCAATTATAGACACTCGTTCACTCATTCCTTCCTTTGACAATGATCCCTACGAATACCATTCCTTGCCAGGCTTTTCTATGCTTGTGCTTGATAGACAATTACATCCATTTACTGAAGTATTTCAATACGATCCACTTTATCAAGTTTGTAGCGAAAAAAAAGACGAAAAGAGAAAAGATAAAAATAATCGAACAAAACAAGAAGAGCAATTATTTGAATCAAATTTACAAACCATGCTCTCAAGACTTTCAAAAAGATACCATGAAGAATTTAAGCCAGCTTATTCAAAGTCAGACTTAACTCAACTTGATAATTATCCTAATCTACTCAACTTCCTCTTTCATATGGATAGAGCTCACGTTATTGCAAAAAATAAAGATAATAATTTTCAACTATCTGGAATTTTTGCCTCTTTCCCATCTGACTTAGACGGCGAGCTAAAAAGATACGGCCTAAGAATTGGCAAATTTAAAATAGGCGATTCAAAACTTTATTTAAGAAATAGACTCTTTACCTTACAATTTTTAATGGAATTGTATGGTTTTCCTATTGCATCTGAAAGAAGAACTTCTTCAGCTCTTTTTGCAAGAAAATTACATAAATCTGGCGAAGCTTTCATGGTTCGCGTAATTGGACAATCTGACAGAACAATCACAACTATCTGGAGTGATTGTAATAATCAATCTCGCTATCCATATGTTGAAAAAATAGCCTTGGTTGTTATTGAAGACTATGATTCTATTGTGCAATTAGAAGAACTCAATGCCTTTGTTGATGAAGAAAGATGCATTGCTATAGGCAGAGTTCGCTATTTACAACATGTTTATTCGCCTACAAACGTAAGACAAGACAGAGCTTGTTCAATACAATATCAAGCAATTATACATCCTATCACCGGCGAAGATATACCTATTAACTTCTTGAGAGAAACAGCTTCCTTAGTGCTTTCTTTGAACGATATTTCAAATGGCGAATTTTATGGAAAAACCATATATAAACGTACTGAAATAATTGAAGGTTCTGATACTGAAGAAAAAAGACTCAAAGTTTTTTATGCTTGGCTATTAAAGAATCAACGCAGAATTATTTCTTATAGTGAAGAATCTTTTTCAAACTTCCTCAAACTCTTCCAAAACTATTTTGCTACCGTTACTTATATAGACGAAAATCATGAATTATCTCATTATCTTTTTGAATTAAAACAAAGATATAATTATATAAATCAAGCAAGAAAGCTCAGAGTTTTAGAAGAAATTCTTACTGAAGAAAATAAAGATAAAAAATTATCTTATTATGAATTGTATGACAAATCAATTAAAATACTCAGCTCATACAAATCTGATCTTTCAATTTATTTCGAAGATTTAGTTTCAACAGCTATATCTTTGATAGAAGTGCTTTTAAACGATAGATATGTACTTAGTAAATACGTAAATATCAACGAAGAAAAGCTTACCAAAAAAGGTTTTGAAATTAAGCATAGTTATATAAGATTACAAAAAATCTACTATGAATTTTTAGATTTGCAAAAACAACAAAAAGCAGATTAATTATGCATGCATTTTATTTGCCATCTCTTCTATGGGAACAAAGAAAACTTGAAGACAGCGAATTTAAACACGCCAGTCAAGTTTTGAGATTAAAAAAAAATGACGAATTTATTCTCTTTGATGGCGAGGGGAAAAAAGCCCATTGTATTATTAAATCCATAGAAAAAAAATTTCTTTTATTTGAAATTCTAGAAGAAGAAATATTTCAAAAATCATCTTCCTCCGTCATCCTTGCCGCAGCGTGGACAAAAGCTGCAAGACGTGGTTTTTTGTTTGAAAAAGTTGTTGAATTAGAAGCAGATGAATTATGGATTTGGTCAGCACAATATTCTCAATTCCCTCTTCCAGATTCAAATTCAGCAACAGTTTTGTCTTGGCAAGCACAGCTTATTGCTGGCATAAAACAATGCCATAATCCATTTTTACCAAAGCTAAGACTTTTTTCATCGCAAAAAGATATGCTTGAACAAGCATGCAAGCACAATAATTTACACGTGCTCACAACCGATGAAGCAAATAAAATTTCAAACTATACTGTTAATGAACTAAATAACGAAGGTTCAACAGTGTTAACTATCGGCCCAGAAGGCGGTTTTTCTCCTAAAGAAACAGCTTTATTTGAAGAATATAATGCAAATTTCTACACCTTAGGCGACAGGATTTTACGCTATGAAACTGCTGCAATACTCGCTCTGGGCTTGCATTTTTGGTATAAAGTTGGGAAGCTTAAATAAAGATATTTTTCTAACCAACCTATTTAATAAGAGAATTTCATACAATGATACATAGCCTCCTCTATCAATCTCCTTTAGCAGAAAAAATGCGTCCACAAATCATCGATACTTTTTATGGGCAAAATCATCTCAAAAAAAAGATAGAAACATTAATAAATGCAAAAAGATTACCTTCTCTCTTGCTTTATGGCCCTCCTGGTTGTGGAAAATCTAGCCTTGCCCTACTTTTAGCAAAAAGTCATAATATGCCCTTTATCCGAGTTTCAGCTCCAGAAGCTGGTTTAGCTGATTTAAGAAAGAAACTCAAAGACGGTAAAATTCTTATATTAGACGAATTGCACCGTTTTTCTAAAGCTCAACAAGATTTTTTCTTGCCAATTTTAGAGGCTGGCAATATCACTTTAATTGCAACAACAACAGAAAATCCTTCTTTTTCAATAACAAAACAGCTGCTTTCACGTCTTCATTTACTCAGACTAGAATCCTTAGAAAGTGAAGATTTAATGAGTATAGCTCAAAAATCTTTAGAAGAATTACAACTTGAAATTGACAATGAAGTATTAGAATTACTTGTACAAATTGCACATGGTGATGCTCGCTCCTTGTTGAATCTTTTAGAATTTGTCACAGAGTTAAGTCCAGAAGAAAGGTCACTTGAAAATATTCTTCAAAATCTACCTGAAATAGTTGAAAAACACGATAAAGATGGCGATAGCCACTACGAAAGAATTTCTGCCTTTATAAAATCTATCCGCGGTTCAGATCCTGATGCGGCTCTTTATTACCTTGCCTCCTTACTTGAAGCAGGAGAAGATCCACGTTTTATTTGTAGAAGATTAATTCTTTCAGCTTCTGAAGATATTGGCCTTGCTGATCCGCATGCCTTGCCTTTAGCTGTTGCTTGCCAGCAAGCTGTTGAATTTGTTGGCATGCCTGAAGGATTTATTCCACTTTCTGAAACAACAATCTATCTTGCATTAGCACCTAAATCAAATTCAGCCTATGCTGCCTATAAAAGGGCTTCTTCCTTAATTAAAGCACAAGGAATTCAACCAATCCCTATACATTTGCGAAATGCTCATACAAACTTGCAAAAACAATGGGGATATGGTAAAGAATACAAATACCCGCATAATTACGAAAATGCTTATATTGAACAAGATTATTTCCCTGAAAATGTCGTTCACAGAAATTATTATCAAGCAAAAAATCAAGGTTATGAAGAAATTCTTGTAAAGATGCATGAAAAAAAGATAAAAAAGACTTAAGAAAAAAGGAATTAATGGAATTATATGCAATTACCAACTCTTCCAATAAATTACAAAACTGATGAAAATAAAATTAAAAATGTACTTTTTCCTAGTCTTTTATTTTATTTAAATACATTTAAAACATGCTATAAAGCTCAAAAAGTTGCCAAAAACAATCAGTACACAACTTTAAGATGGGTTGAAGATTCTCTTGCAATTCTCAATTCTGTTGAAAGTTCTGGTGGCAGAATTTGTGTTGAAGGCATGGAGTCTTTTATTAAAACTGATAAACCTTGTGTCTTTGTCGCAAACCATATGAGCACTTTAGAAACCTTTCTTCTTCCTGCTCTTATTCAACCGCATAAAGACTTGACATTCATTGTTAAATCAAGCCTTGTCAACTATCCTTTCTTTGGAAGCGTTATGCAAGCAAGAAATCCAATTCTTCTTGATAGAGTGAACCCTAGAGAAGATTTTACAAAATGTATGAAAGAAGGTGTAGAAATCCTAAACAAAGGAAATTCCTTACTTATTTTCCCACAAGGCACAAGAACAAAGGAATTTAAAGACGAAGATTTCAATTCTTTAGGTGCAAAAGTAGCCAAAAAAGCAAATGCTTATCTTGTTCCCATTGCTTTAAAAACTGATTTTTGGGGTATTGGAAATATTATTAAAGATTTTGGCAAAGTGAGCACAGACAAAGTTGTGCATTTTGCTTTTGGCGAAGCTATGCAAATTGAAGGTAATGGTAAAGAAGAACACCAAATTTGTGTTGATTTTATCAGAAATAACATTGAAAAATGGAAAAAAGAAGAAATAAAATAATGAATTTCAATAGATTCGTCTTCTTCTTAGCTTTAGCAGCTCTGATTTTCTTAGGCTATTCCTTTCTCAAGCTACCGCAAAGCATGTATTTTGAATTTGGTACAAGGCAAATTGGGCTTTTAGCTCTACTCTTAGCTATAATATGCCAATGTCTTACTTTCTTCAAAGAAAATATTGCCTTTATCTTACTTTCTGCCCTTTTTTACTTTCTTTCTTCACTCATTTCACCCCTTATAGGCATGACATTGACTGCCTTTGCATTGATTATTGCAAAAAATATGCACAGTGCAGAATTGAAAAATAGATATTTACAGAATAAAATTTCAAAATAATTATAAAATGAATAAAGAAAAACCGCTCTATGAAAATTCATACAGCGGTTTATTTTTTTATTAGACTTCAAAGAGCATTTCTAGATCGTCTCTTGTGAGAGATTTCCATGTGTCTTGGCCTGGAATAACTGCTTCAGCAACTCCTTTCTTCATTTCTTGAAGCTTAAGAATTTTTTCTTCAACAGTATTTTGACAAATCATCTTATAAGAGAATACCTGTCTTTTTTGACCAATACGGTGTGCTCTATCGGTTGCTTGTGATTCAACAGCTGGGTTCCACCATGGATCGTAGTGGATAACATAGTCAGCTGAAGTGAGGTTAAGGCCAGTACCACCAGCTTTTAGCGAAATAAGGAAGATAGGTATTTCTGGACTTGAGTTAAACTTATCTACTTGCTCTAATCTGTCCTTACTTGAACCATCAAGATAACAGAATGGAATACCAGTCATTTCAAGCCAACCCTTGATCACGTGTAGCATTTGCACAAATTGTGAGAAGACAAGCACTTTATGCCCTCCTTCCACAATGTCTATAACCATATCTTTAAAGGCTTCAAACTTACCTGAAGTGAAGTTATTTGTAAATCCAGGCATTTCCATTTTAAGTAAGCGTGGGTGACAACAAATCTGACGTAATTTGAGTAAAGCGTCAAGAATAGACATTTGTGATTTTGCCATACCCTTTTCATCAACATCTGCAAGAACTTGATCACGTAACTTCTTAGCAAGCGCTGAATATAATTCTGCTTGTTCATCTGAAAGTGCACAGTAGGTAACGTTTTCAATTTTTGGCGGAAGATCCTTAACAACTTCTGCCTTTGTACGTCTGAGGATAAAAGGTTTCACCCTTGAACGTAAATAGGATAATGTTTCTTCATCGCCGTCTTTGATTGGTTTAACTATGCCGCGTTGGAAAGCGTGTTGTGAGCCAAGAAATCCTGGCATAAGAAATTCAAATAAAGACCATAATTCAAAGAGGTTATTTTCAATAGGTGTACCAGAAAGACAAAGACGCATTTTCGCATTTATCTGCCTTACTGATTTTGCTGTGATGGTATTTGGATTCTTGATATTTTGAGCTTCGTCGAGAATAATTGAATTAAATTCATATTTTTCAAGCTCTTCCATATCACGTCTAAGCAAGGCATAGGTAGTGATAACAATATCAGCATCAGCAATTTTCTTGAAGATATTTTCTCTTCTTGTGCCATACACAATAACACGTGTTAAATTTGGTACAAACTTTGAAGCTTCTCTGTCCCAGTTAGGTAGAACAGAGGTTGGCACAACAATAAGGTTTGGCCCTGTAAGATTGTTATTCTTCATGTGCTGGAGAAAAGAAAGAGTTTGAATTGTCTTACCAAGACCCATTTCATCAGCTAAAATACCGCCAAAGCCATATTCACGCAAGAAGTTCATATAGGAAACACCTTGCAATTGGTAAGGTCTTAAAGTTGCATTTAAACCATCAGGAACTTCAACACTTTTTATTTCATCGAAATTATTTATATTTTCACGAAGTGTTGACCAGAAGGAATCAACATGAACATTTGGTAAATCTTCAAGTAGATATTCTAAGGTAGGTACTTCAAATTGCTTAAATTGTGTTTTTGGTGCTTTTGATGGATCTAGACCTAATACTTTAAGCTTATGTGCGAGTTTTTCAAGCCAAGATTCTGGTAATGAAGCATAAGAACCATCTTTGAGTTGAACATATCTTTTGCCTTTGAGCCAAGCACGCCAAATTCTTTCAAGTGGTAAACTTTGGCCATCGTACTCAACTTCAACATCAAGAGAGAACCATTTTTCTTGCTCATTACTTTCAACAGTTGCTGTGATAATAGGCGAAGATTTATGAACTTTATTATAACGTGAAAGAGTTGCCTCACCAAAGACTCGCCATTCTTCAATAAGATTTGGGTAAGCATCAAGTAAGAAGGCAATTGCTTCTTCTGGTTCCATAAACCAAAGTTTATTTGTACGCGGTTGAAAACGCATGTCTGAAAGTTGCTGTAAGAGCCTTGCTTCTTCGTCTTGGTTTCTACGCACTAAGAAAGTTTTTCCTTCATATACATATGAACCAGTTTGGAAGTCAGGGTTAGGGCCAACCATAGGAAATTCGCCATGCACAGTTTCGTAAATATTTTGAATTTCAAGAGTAAGTAAAGAACCTTCTTCATCCAAGAAAAGTTTTGGATTGAAAGAAGCTGGCTGGAAGGCCGGTTCCATAATTTTAAGAAATTCGTCTTGCTCATAAAGTTCAGAAGCAGGAAGTCTTGTCCAAACTCTATCTAAAAATTCAGAAATATCTTCTGCTGGAATAAGAGGTGGATTTGAAACCAAATCGTGAATAATATGGTGGCTTAAGCAAGTTTGCACAGGATATAAGGCATAATGCCAACATACCCACAATGGCATTTGCCCATGAAAAGTTACTTTATGGTATTTGTTTTCAATAATATAGTCATCAAAATCTTCATCTATAATAGAAAAAGGCTCTTTACCCTCTCTTTGTAAGAGAACATCAAATTTCAAACCTTCTTCTTCCATTGAAGGACGTAATTTTAGACGCATTGTTGAATTTTCAATTCTAAATGGAATTTCACTGTCTTCCCAAAACAGATAATATTCACGTCTTACTGCCCATAAAAACCATGAAACAAGTCCATCAGGAATTTGCACCTTATGTCCTTTATAATCAAGATGATGGGCGATAAGAGAAAGAATATGTGGCAATTCAGGTGATTGTTCACACCATTCTGGATTTTCAAGTAATTGTTCTATTGTGAGATCTTGTCTTACAGTTGAAATACCAGTTTTGTTTTGTCTTGCTCTAAAAAAAGCGACGCTTAATCTGCCTGGTTCTGGATATATTTGAAAAATAAGATAATGTCTTGAGGTTTCAGGCTCTACTTGACCTGAATAAAACGAACGGAAATTTTGTCTCCATTCAACATTTGCTTTTTTTGCAGGAAGTTCATTTCTTGTTTCTTCATTCACAAGAGTGTTTGATAAATGTATGCCGAGTGCAACAACATGTTTACAACAATCTGCAAAAGACTCCATGCAATTACATTTATGTTCTACATGCTTATCTGCTAAATTTAACTTCAAACTTGGTGAGTAAGATTGAAAATCATCACCGCTGATATTGGCTTTAATCTTAATAAAATCGCCTGCAGTGTCACTATCAACCTTTCCAACCGTTTGTTCATTGAGTAAATAGCGTGCCGACTCTACAATATATTCTGGGACATTTTTTACAAAATTTTCAATAATTGCTTTTGCAGCTGCTTCTTCTCTACGGTTCATTCTGTATCCTTTTAACCTAATAAAAGCTGATCAAAGAAAATACTTCCTTAATCAATCTATAGAATACAGTAGCACAAGAAAAATCACATTACAAGATTTTTTTTTATTTTTTTATACACTTTCAAAAATACATTTTTTTAACCTTCAATTTTATATTCTTCTATAAGTATTGAGATTTTTATTATTAAAATTAGGCATAAAAAAAATGAATTATTCATTAGAGAATTGTAAAAAAAATAAAAGCGTATAATCACCTTGAATTACACACTTTTATTTTTTAATTATTTTCATAAAATTTTTTAGATTTTCTTTAACGTAAATTCTAGAACATTTCATGTTTTTTTTATATTTTTGTTTAGAAAAATTTCGATTTTTTTCAAATAAATCTAGGTAAAATTAATTTTGAAAAAGTTCTTTTCCTATTGAAAAGGATTTACCCTTTACCTCTTCGTCAATACTTTTATATTCTCGTGAAAAAAGATCATAAATAAGTGGTTTAATCTGAGAAGAAATAATTTTGCCCTCATCATTATAATAGCTCGCATCGACTTTAACGTCTTCAACTTCGCCTATAAAAACAGTATGTGAACCTAAATCTTGAACTAAGTGTAGACTCAATTCAATAATATATGGGCATTGCTCAACATATGGAGCATGCACAAATTCAGCCTTTGCAGCTTCAATTTCTAATTTTTCAAACTTATCCTGCCTTGAGCCACTTGCAAGGCCGGCATAATCAAATTCTAATGCTTGATCTTGATCTGGTAATGAAAGTGTGAAAGCTTTATTTTTTAGAATAGCTTCGTAAGTATGTCTGCCTTTACGCACAGAAGCATACATCATAGGCGGTTCTGAATTAATAATTCCAACCCAAGCAGCAGCCATGATATTTGCCTTTTCTTCACTATCGTATGAACCAACAAAGGCAAGTGGACATGAAGGCAAATAACAGCCCTTTCCTAATGATTTAAATTTTCTCATTTCCTTTTGCATAACACCTCCAATTAATCAAATATTTTCAATAAGATAAAAAGTCTATACTTTATATATATCGAATTTAGTCTTTCTCTATAGCTAACATAAGAGAATCTTTATAAAATTTCAAGTTTTTTTATAAAGAAAATTGTCTTAAAAGGTATATATTAAAAAATAAAAAAGCCCACAAGAAAAACAAGTGGGCTCTTGTATCAAAGAATGAAGTAATTAGATTTTATTATAACCACGAATTCTTAAAGATTGAAGATGTATGAAACCTTCTGCGTCGTGGTGGTTGTAGGTGGCACATTCTTCAAAGGTTGCTAAATCGTGGCAATAGAGGGAATGTGGAGAGAAACGGCCTACTGGATAAGCTGTGCCTTTATAGAGTTTTAAGCGAACTGAACCAGTCACTTTTTCTTGTGTTTTATCAATTAAAGCCTGCATTGCTTCTCTTTCTGGTGCAAACCAAAAACCATTATAAATAGCAGTTGCATAACGTGGTAATATGAGATCACGAACAGCCATTGCTTCACGATCAAGGCAGATACCTTCTAAGTCGTGGTGAGCTACGTGGAGCACAGTTCCAGCAGGTGTTTCATAAACACCACGTGACTTCATGCCCACAAATCTGTTTTCAACCATATCTAATCTGCCAATACCATGTTTACCAGCAATCTCGTTCAATTTTAAAACAAGTTGTGCAGGTGACATTTTTTCGCCATTCAAAGCAATTGCATCGCCTTTTTCAAAGTCAATTTCAATATATTCTGGTGTGTCAGGAGCTTGTTCAACAGGAACAGCCATAATATAAGATTTATCTTCTGGTTCTGACCATGGATCTTCTAATTCGCCGCCTTCAAAAGAACAATGCAGCATATTTCTATCCATACTATAATGTTTTGCACCGCTTGTAATTGGAATATTATGCTTTTGTGCAAATTCATTCAAGGCTGTACGTGACATTAAGTCCCATTCACGCCAAGGTGCAATTACTTTAAGATCAGGCGCTAAAGCTGCAGCTGCAAGTTCAAAACGTACTTGATCATTACCCTTTCCAGTCGCACCATGAGCAATAGCATCTGCATTTTCAGCTTTTGCAATTTCAACAAGTTTTTTAGTGATTAAAGGACGAGCAATAGAAGTTCCAAGTAAATATCTGCCTTCGTATAATGCATTTGAACGCATCATAGGAAAGATATAGTCCCTTGCAAATTCTTCACGTAAATCAGACACATAAGCTTTAACAGCACCTGTTTCCATTGCCTTTGGTTCAACACCGTCTAAATCGTCGCCTTGTCCTAAATCAGCTGTGAAAGTAACAACTTCGCATTGGTACTTTTCTTGAAGCCATTTTAGAATAACTGAAGTGTCTAAACCACCAGAATAGGCAAGAACTACTTTTTTTATTGCTTTACTCATTTTGGAATCCTCTATTTGGTTAACATATATTCAAGCGTTGCTATACGAGATGTTATAGCTGCTTTCTTATAAAGGTCAAGATTAATTTCACTAGATTCAACTTGGGCTAAGAAAGAAACTAATTGTGTTTTATCTAAGAAAATATTGCCAATTTGTTCAAAAGAAAATGGATGTTTTAAAACTTTTAAATCCTTACTTGGTTGATAAGTCCAATCAGCAAGCATAAGTATATCACAATCATTTTCAATAAAATCAGGTGAATATGTGAGAAAAATCTTCGCACCAGCACTCATAGCAAAATCTAAAACACCTTGATCAAAACCTGTTTCTTCTTGTCTTGCTGAATGTTCAGAAAAAGCAAAAGAAAGTAGATTTTTCATACAAATACTTGCATTTAAAAGGTTATTTGTTGTTGAAAGATTTTGAGCACCAACATCACCCATATAAGCTATAGAAATTTCATTATAATTTTTATTTGTACGCAAAGCAGTATACAAGAATGTTGAGAATGTTGAAATAGCACTTTTCATAGTATAATCATAAAGATGTTCTTCTTGTATGATGATATTATTGATTTCTTTTTCTTGTAAAAGAGGAATAAATTCTTTTTCTGCTATAATAATAGTGTTCGCTGAAAGATTTTCAAAGCTATCAGAAAAAAGAGTTCCAATACCAGCTTTTTGTGCAATTTCTTGCCAAATTTTAAATGGAGAAGCAAGAACTAGAGTTGAAATATCAGTGTTTTTCGTTAAAAAAAGCAAATTTTTCTCTTTCAAGCTTTTTATAACTGTTTCATTGCATTCATTTTTTGCTAATTCTAAGGCATTTTCTAAGATTTCTGTCGCACCTTGACAACCTAAATCACGAAAGTATATAAATGTATTCATAAATAAATTCCTATTCTCAATAAATTAACTATCTCTTTTCAATCAAAATGTATTTCTAAATACGAAAAGTTGTGAAATTTTCAACAAGATGAATTTAGAAACATAAGCTAGAAACGATGCTTGTAGAACAGCATAAAAAATGAATAAAGTCAAATTAATATGCAAGAAAAATCAATACATACTAGTGCAAATCGCTCTTATAGATCAAGCCTTAATCTAGATAAAAATGAACAACAACTTACTTTATCTATTGAAGAAAGCGATTTATATATTACTTTAAGCAAAAATATAAAAAAAGAAATTATTCTACCTTACATTCACAAAGAACTTTATGCATTACGTGCTCAAATAAAAGCCTATACACTTGTCAATCCACTTTTTCAAAGCTCTCTCTTACCTCTTGAACAAGATCTCAAGGCTCCTTTGCTCATTCAAGAAATGCTCAATGCAGGCAAAATTGCCCAAATAGGCCCTTTTTCTGCTGTCGCAGGCACAGTTGCAGAATATATAGCAAGAAAAATTCACACATATATCAAAGAAAATCTTTCTACAGAAGAAAATTATTCAAGTGATGTTTTAGTGGAAAATGGTGGAGATATATACATTATTTCAAAAAATGAACGCATAGTTGCTATTTTGGATAAACCTATTAATGGTATAAAATTAGGCCTCAAAGTCAAAGCTTCTTATAATGAAGAAAATATAAAATCTACAGAAAATAAGAATGAAATAGCAGGATTTTCTCTTTGTTCTTCATCTTCAACTATTGGACATTCTTTATCTTTTGGAAATGCTGATTTAGTACTCATCATAGCTAGAAAAGGCAGCATTGCAGATTCGCTCGCTACAGCCGCGTGCAATATGCTTAAAAGCGAAAAAGATTTTCCATTCTTGCTTGATTTTATTAAAAAACAAGAAAAACACAATGTATTAGGGATTTTTGCCTCTTGTAATAATGAGATTATGGCCTATGGCGATATTGAACTTTGCCAAATTTAAAACATATTCAATAAAATTAAAAAATACTTTATTCTGCCTGAGCTAACCATTCTTTTACTAATTTTTCAGGTTCTTCTTTCGTGTGTTTATTGATAAATAAAGAGCTTTCAACTTGAGCCTTTGGTAATAAGGCTTTGATATTAGATATAATTTCACCTATATCACTTGCCCCTGCCGTTATAAAAAGATGTATTTTCTTATCTGTAAAATCATATTTTGATAAAAATTTATACATAAAAAAAGGCATATCATCAAACCAGACAGGAAAACCAAGATAGATTGTGTCGTAATTTGAAATATCATTAAGTTCTGCAATTTTTCCAAGATTTTGCATCTGTATTCTTTCTTCTTCTTTAGGCATGAGAAAAGAATTTAAAAAAGGCAGATAGCATGATAAGAAAGAAATTTTATGAAGCTCTGAAGCTCTTTCTTTTTGTATTATTTTTGCTAAAGCATCAGTTTTTTTGGTTAAAGAATAGTATAATACTAAAGAATTATTATTTCTCATAACAGTACCTTCATTATTTGCAAATGCTGAATAATTAAAAATAAAGAGGATCAACAGAACACAAAATACATAAATAGAAGATTTTTTCATAGGCATTAAACAAAAGAGATGTAAAATCTTTTTAACTTATTTTAATAAAAGATTAAATTTTATCAAAATAATCTAGGACATAAAAGAAAAATCAATTTCTTATAACAATAATACAAGAAATATAAAGATAAATCAATTAAAAAAAAGTTTATTTTTGAATAAAAGCATAAATCATCTTATTAATATTTGTTTTAATACTTTTTTTATTTTATCTACAATATTTCTTTTATAAATTATATATAAAGTTTAACTTGCTTTCATAAAAGTATATGCGTATTTTAAAGTATACTTTTTAATAGGAGTGTGCATGTTTTTTTACAAAAAATCTTTTTATAAAACTATTTCTTTTCCCCTGCTTTCTCTTTCTCTCTTTCTTTCAACACCTGCCAACACATTATACGCCGAAGAGTTAGAAGTTCTTGAAATTCAAGATAAAAACACAAATACTAACAAAGCAAATAAGAAGACAAATGAAATAAAGCAAGTAGAAATTAAAGAAGTAAAAACTCAGGAAAATTTAGACATTAACGCCTTATACGAACAAGCTCTTTTATACGAAAAAGGCGAAATTGTTCATCAAGACTTTAAAAAAGCTTTTGATTATTATCATTTAGCTGCTGATGCTGGACATAGTAAAAGTCAATTTGCTCTAGGTAAATTATACGAACATGGTAAAGGGACAGAAAAAAACTCTATTCGTGCATCTGAATATTATCTAAAAGCTTCAAAACAAGGAAATCTTGAGGCACAAAATTCTCTAGCCTTTCTTTTTTATACAGGCGAGGGCGTGAATAAAGATGTCAATCTTGCTTTCCAATTATACAAAAATTCCGCAGATATGGGTTTAGATATTTCACAATTTGAAGTTGCAAATATGTATGCACATGGCGATGGCATTGAAAAAAATGAACAAAAAGCCTTTGAATACTATACTAAGGCAGCACAAAATAATCATGCAATTGCACAATACAATCTTGCTTATATGTATAAGGAAGGCATAGGCACGCAAAAAGATTTAGATCAGGCTTATGATTATTTTCTCAAAGCGAGTAAACAAGGTTTAGCAAAGGCATACACGAGCTTAGGCATTCTTTATGAACAAGGTTTAGGCCAAGAGCAAAACTATGCAAAAGCTCTAGAATACTATACATTAGCTATGGAGAAAAAAGACACAGATGCCTTACATCACATAGCTTATTTATACGATAATGGTTTAGGTGTTGAAAAAAATTTAAAAAAAGCCTTTGAATATTATGAACTTTCAGCTAAGGCAGGAAATGTGTCCGCTTTATATAATCTAGCGAATATGCATGTTAATGCTGACGGTGTTGAAAAGAATTTTACCAAGGCCTTTGCTTATTATCAAGAAGCTGCTGATCAAGGCCTTGCAGACGCACAATACGCCTTAGCACAAATTTATAGACAAAATTCAACAGAAGAAGAAAATAAAACTAAAGCCTTAGCTTATTTTGAAAAAGCAGCTGAGCAATCTCATCTTCTTAGCCTGCTCACTCTTGCAGATATTTATCTTGAGGGATTAGAGCTTGAAAAAGACGAGAAAAAGGCTTTTGAATACACTTTAAAAGCAAGTGAATCAGGCAATGCACAAGCTGAATTTCGAGTAGCAAATCTATATAATCAAGGTATAGGCGTTGAACAAAGTTTTACAAATGCTGTTAAATACTATGAATTAGCCGCAAGTAAGGGGCATGTTGAAGCACAATACAATCTCGCTAATAGATATAATAATGGCGAGGGCGTGATACAAAATTTTGATAAAGCTTTTAAATATTATAGTTTAGCTGCAAAACAAGCAAATGCATCTGCCTTTAATAATCTTGCCACTCTTTATTATTATGGCCATGGAGTTAAAGAAGATATCATCCAAGCTTATGCACATTTTCTTGTTGCAAATACTTTAGAAGAAAGTGAAAAAAGAAAAACAATACTCACAGAATTAAAAAAAGAAATGAGTGAAAAAGATTTAGAAAAAGCAGAAGATTTAAAATCAAATATCATGCAAACCCTTTCTTTATAAGCTGAAGTAAAAAGAACAACAAAGGCTATATACTTGATGTATATAGCCTTTTATTATTTAGTTTACAATGCGATTATGTATTAACTATTTTTTAATTCTTGCACAATATTAGAAAGTTCTTGTGCTTGTGTTGAGAGTGATAAAACAGCTATTGAAGCTTCATTCATAGCATTCTTTGTTTCTTTTGCTGTATTATTGATCAATTCAATAGAAGAAGTGATTTCTTCAACTGTTGAAGATTGTTCTTCACTTGCTGTAGCAATTGTTCTAACACCAGCAGCACTAAGGTCAGCCATTTCAAGAATGTCATTCAAGGCTTCGCCACTTAAGTTTGCAAGTTCGGTTGCTTGTTCAATACCACGTACAGCAATATCCACTTGCTTCACATTTTCTTCTGTACTCAATTGTATAGCAGAAATTGCATTAGCAACGTCGGTTGTTGAAGTGAGAGTTTTTTCAGCCAATTTACGAACTTCATCAGCAACAACAGCAAATCCTCTGCCCGCTTCACCAGCTCTTGCAGCTTCGATTGCAGCATTGAGAGCAAGTAAGTTTGTTTGATCGGCAATATCTGAAATAACACCCATAACTGTATTAATAGATTGTGCATGTTCAGCTAATGCACTCATATTTGAACGTAATGTGAGCGAATCTTCGCGTACATTTGTGATTGCGTCCATACATTTCTTTGTTACATCAGCACCAGCAATAGCTTTTTCTCTTGTTGTGTCTGTGATTTCTGCACTTGAAACAGCATTTTTTGCAACTTCAATAATAGTTGTGTTCATTTCTTCCATGCTTGTAGCAGTTGCTTCAATTTTTAAAGCCTGATCGCCAACACTATTTGTTGAAAGTTCGATTTGTGAAGAAAGTTCTTCAGATGCAGAGGCAACAATGTCTACAATTCCTTCTAATTGTCTAGCTGCGTCTAATAAACCTTCTTTACGAGCTAAGCTTGCTTTTTCAGCCGCTTCATTTGCCGCTTGTTGAGCTGCTTCAGCTTCGATTAATGATTTTTCAGCATTCTTTGTAGCTGCTTCAGCTTCTTTTACTGTTTTAGCAAGATTTTCGATCATTATGCCCATACCTCTTGCAAGGTCTGCAATTTCATCGCCTCTTTCTAAAGTTTTCATCATATCTGCTTTTTTCTCTGGCTTAATTTCAAGATTTCCAGCTGCAACATAGAGTGCTATTTCAGCACCTTCTTTCATTGCAGAAGAAATATTTCGTGCTACAAGGAAGATAATGACACTTGCAATAAGAATAATAACAACAGCTAATATAATTATATTATAGATAAGTTCGTTTGCCTTTTCTATATATTCAACATATGGAGTATCGACAAACACAAACCAGCCATAATCTTCAATGACAGCAAAATGCCCAACAGATTCAACGTCTTCAAAAACAAATTGTGTTCTGCCATTTTTCTTTTGCATAACTTCTTTGATATGTGGCAAGGATAAATCATTTGTTCCTATAAATTCAGGCTCATTATCCATCATAATATCAAAGTTTTCGTTATAAACATAAGCACGCATACCTGGTGTTATATTCAATAATCCAGTAGTTTTAGCATGCATAGTTGCTAAATCTACAATAAAAGACAATGTTCCTACTGTTTTATTTTCAGAAACAACAGGAACAGAAACATATGCTGAAAATCTTCCAGTAGAAGATGACATTCTTCCTTCAATACCAACATTACCAGATAAGGCTGTTTTTATTGATTTATATTGAGAAACATCAAGTCCTATAGATTTCTTTTGCGTGTTTGCAATAATAATACCCTTATTATCAGTCACATAAGAAGTGTGAATGTCAGGATATTCATTTTTTGATTTTGTGAGATAATCACTTACATAGATTTGTCTTTCTTTAAACTCTTCTGAATTTTGATTTTCAGCTGCAGCTTCTGCAAAAGTTCTTACTGTGTTTAATCTACTTGTAGTAAAAGCAATACCCTTTAAGTAGTTAAAAATATTATTCAATTCATTTGCCTGAACTGTGGCAAGTTCCATAAGTTGAACATCTGTTTGTTCAGTAAAATCTTTCTTGGCTATATAACCAGATACAGCCGTAAGCACAACTAAGCCTAAAACCGTTGGCCCTAAGATATAGAGCAACATTTTTTTTAGTAAACTTAATCGCATAATATACTCCATCATTAAATTAATTTTATTAGACTTGTATTAACAATACCTATAATACATCTCTATAAGCGTTATCGCCTTAGAAATAAAAAACTTTAGATAAAAATGAATTTTATATATAATATAATAAATAATTATTGCTAAGCTTTTTTCATAGCAGATCTTATTAAATCTGTTTTTCTTTAAGCCTTTTTCTTGCAAAATGCAGTCGTATCTTAAAAAATAAAGAGAAAATCTTTGCTATAAATGGCGTAAATTTTTTCTTTTTATATTGCGTAGCAGCTCTTTGTATTGCACTTGCCTGCGTTGGATAAGGATGAATAACCTCAGATAATGCGCTAAGCCCCATATTAGCTTTCATAGCACAAGCTATTTCACTTATCATTTCGCCAGCATGTGAAGCCACAATGGTTGCACCTAAGATCTTATCTTTATCTTTTTCGCACATTATTTTAACAAAACCTTCGATTTTTCTATCTGCAATAGCTCTGTCATTTTCTTGCATATAATAAGTATAGTGTTCCACTTTTATCTTTTTTTCTAAAGCTTCATTTTCATACATTCCTATATGTGCTATTTCTGGATCTGTATAGGTACACCATGACATATTTATATCAGAGAGTTTCTTTTTGCCAAAAAATAATGCATTTTGCACAACTATTTGTGCAGCAACTTCTGCCGCATGCGTAAATTTATAAAGCATACAACAATCGCCTGCAGCATAGACATTTGAATTTGTAGTGCAAAGTCTGTCATCAACCTTTATTCCATTTCTTGTATCGTACTCAACTTTAGCTTTCTCTAAAGAGAGATTTTCAACATTTGCTGCTCTGCCAAGCCCCACAAAAAGCGCGTCTATTTCAATTTCAAGCATTGCATTTTCTTTGTCTTTCACAAAGGCTTTTTTTCTTCCATTTTCAAGTTTTTCAACCTTTAAAAGTTCTGCATCTAAGAAAATTTCTATGCCTTCTTCAAGAAAAGTTTTTTCTAAAATCTGAGAAGCTTCATTATCTTCTCTTGGCAAAAATTTACCTCTTTGCACTATATAAACCTTAGAGCCTAAACGTGAAAAGGCTTGGGCAAGTTCGCAAGAAATTGGCCCACCACCCAAGAAAAGCATTTTCTCTGGCAAAGCATTAATTTCAAATATACTTTCATTGGTATAATAATCTTCTTCGCTAAGACCTTCTATTGATATTTGAACAGCCCTTGCACCACTTGCAATCACAGCTTTATCAAAAAACAATTTCTGTCCCTGAACTTCTATGCTTTTTTCATCAAAAAATTCAGCTTGTCCAAAGAAGACATCTATTCCCAAAGAAGTAAAGCGTTGTGAAGAATCGTGCGAAGAAATCTGTGCACGTATTTGCCTCACTTGCTCAATAATTTTTGGAAAATCGTTTTTTTGTTCGCTATAAGAAGATGTTAAACCCCAATTCGAAGCTTTTTGCATTTCTTTAGCTAAACGTGAAGATGAAATCAAGGCTTTTGAAGGAACACAGCCTGTATTTAAACAATCTCCACCCATAAGATTTTTTTCAATAAGAGCAACTTTTGCTCCAAGTCCAGCAGCTATAATAGCAGAAATAAGACCAGCCGATCCAGCACCAATAACAACTAAATGATACATATCCTTTGCTTGAGGATTTATGTAATTTAATGCAGAAACATTGTTTAAAAGCAAATCATTGTGCTTGTCGTTAAATAAATTATATTCCATACTCTTCCTTTATCTTGAGATTTTTAAACAGAGAAAAGACAAAACAGAAGGATGCACTCACACGACTATAACAAATAAAAGAAAATCGTCAATAGTATATAAAAAAAAGAGAAAAAGTATATATACTGATATATTAGAAAAAAATTTTCAATAAGTAAAAATATGATTCAAATACTATAAGCAAAAAAAACCGACACAAGCAAATGCAAGCATCGGTTTTTATTATTTTATAAAAACTAGAATTAGAATTTATAACGGAAGTTAGCCATTAAAGCATGTTCGTTAGTGTTATTAGAAAGTCTAAAGTCGTAGTCAAGGTTGAATGAGTATTCATTTTTCACTAATTCAAGACCAAAGCCAATTTGGAAAGTCACTGGATCAATGATGTTATTCATAAATCTTGATTCATTTCTTACGCCGATAACTGAAACAGCTTCAACTTCATCAAGATCGCCCATTGCAAATTCTAAACCGATATTTGCATGTGGAATAACTGTAACACCAGATTCTGTCATATATTCTTTTTCAAATCTTACGCCAACAGGAATAGAGAAAACAGTTGCTTCTTCGCTTGGGAAGTTAGAAAAATCACCAAATGAAGCTGAAGAATGATCAAGATGAGTCAAACGCATACCAGCATAAGGAATAATATCTAATTGCTCTAATTCTACACGGTATTCAGCAACTGCACCTAAAGTGATAGCATTTGCAGAATAATGATCTTGTACGCTAATATTTGAAACACTCATTTCGTTAGTTGTGCTTACATAACCAAGATCAGCTTTTACAGTCAACTTGTCCATTGTATATGCAGCATAAAGTGAAAGACCGTAGAATTCAGCTTGAGTGTCAACTACACCTGAAATAGCACCATCAGCAGAACCAGCTTGTATTGCAGCACCAACTGTTAAGTTGTTTGAAAAAGTGATGTCAGCACCAATGTTGATACCAAAAGTATTTCTTGTGTATGAAACATCATCTGAAGAACCTTTCACATCAAATTCGCTTGAATAGAGATTTTGATACATTGGTTGAATCCATGCTGAATATTTCTTAGTGTCAACATACATGATTTTTTCATCAATTACAGTGATTGAATCTTCATTTACAATTACAGCTGTTTCTTCAGCTACTACTGTAGTGTATTGTGTTTTACTATCTTCACGACTTGCTAAGAAAGTTAAGTTTTCTGTGCTTGCGTCAGAGATAATTTTTCCGCTGATCATTGAGCTTGATTTTTGATGTTGATCATAGCTATTATCAGCATGACTAGATAATTTTTGAGCTTTATCGTATACTGATTCGTTTGAAATATTAGCTGCATTAGCTGATGTAGCACCAACTACTAAAACTGCTGCAAGTGCAAGACTTCCAAAAGCATTAATAATAGCACATTTTTTCAAAACTGACATATAACGATTTTTTAAATTCATATTTGCATTTTTGCTTTGCATAAAACACTCCTCTTTTGTTTCATCTTTTAGATATTTCTTTTTAATTCAATAGAAGTATTGAAGAAAGTAAAGAAAAACAAAGATTTTATTTTTTTTCACACATCTAAATTCTTACACTAAAAAGTCTAGAAAGTCAAATGTGTAAAAAATTTTATTTTTTGCAAAAGTTTTGTCAAAAATTTTATATTCTCCTCAAAAACCAAAAAAAACCACATTTAAGCATTGAAAAACTCATTTTTGCATTAAAATAATTATTTTTTTATTTTTTATAAAAAATCTGAAAATTTTTAATTTTGAAGAATTTTTATTTTATTTTTATCATAAGAATCCAAAAATTCATCTATAGGCAAAGGTCTATAAAAATAATAACCTTGTCCATAAGTACAGTCAAACTCAATAAGTTTTTCTACTTGTTCAATATTTTCAATACCTTCCGCTAAACTATGAGAACGTCCAAGTTCTTTTATTGTACGCAGAATGTTTTTTACAATTGTTTGGTTTTCATAAGAAGAAGCAATATTGTCAATAAGGCCTTTATCTATCTTTACTTCAGTGAAAGCAGGCATAGAAAGCATAAGTAAATTTGAATATTTGGCACCAAAATCGTCCAAAGAAACGTCAAAGCCATTATTCTTCAATTCCTCAAGCTTTCTTGCAAAAAATTCAAAGTTCATTTTATCAATACTTTCAGTTATTTCCACGCGAATATATTTATGAGGAACCTCATGCTTGGCACAAATTTTCTTTATTTCATCAACAAGTTCATAATCCATAAATGTCATTCTTGAAAAATTAACAGCAATCTTTAAAGCTCTATTTTCTTTAATTAATCTTTTGAGAAGTATACACACTTCTTCAAGCACAAAATAATCAAGATAAGGTATTGTGCTATCGTGTTCATACATAGGAACAAATTTATCTGGAGAAACAATTCTTTTATTACTATCTAACTTTCTTACTAAGGCTTCAGCACCAACGATTTCTCCCGTTTTTAATACAACTTTAGCTTGTAAAAAGATAATAAAAGACTTGTCTTCTATTTCACTGAGTAATATTTTGAGTGGGTTTGAACGTGGTTGAACAAGTTTACAAACATTATCTTTATAATATTTTTGCTTATCCATAAGCATTAATTCATTTGATTGTGCTACAGCAAGTGCGATATCAATATTTTTTTCTTGCCACACACCACCAATAGCAAAAGGAAAATCGCTATTTGCTGCATAATCTTTTTTAATTTTTGCAAGCATTTGTTCAAATTCTTCTTGAGAAATATCAATACACAAAGCAATAAATTCATCGCCAGCCACTCTAAAAAGCTCTTTTGGTACAAAAAGTTTTAACGTTTCGGCAATTTTCTTTATCATACTATCGCCATACTCTTCACCATACATTTCATTAATTTTCTTCAATGAATTCACATCTGCATGTATAACACCAACAGACTTTAGATCAAGAGTCGACAATTCCGCTAAACGCACAGCGTATTTATTTCTATTATAAATATTTGTAAGAGGATCAAAATAAGAAAGTTTTTCTAATTCTTCAAAGAGTTTGCGTTTTTTTATATCGTCGTCAACAAATATAGAAACAGAATGCAATAAGGTAAGATCATCTGTCATTCTTTTTGGATTATCAACGCCTATAAAAGAAGTCACCTTTTGTCCAGTATGCAAGGGCACAAGCAAGAGTGAACGTGTATTTGTTTCATGAAGCAAATTGTAGAGAACCGAATCTTTTTCGAGCTGTTTATAAATATCTTCAATATAGAGTTCGCCATCTATTGCAAAGGATTTAAGAACATATTCAAGATCTTCAATTGGCATAATTGGATTTGTATGAATAGTTGCTAATTTTTTCTCTACAGACCATTCAAAGGTGTTTTTTGCTATACAACTTTGAGGATCAACTTCATAAAGATATGCCCTATCCGCTAAATAATATTCGCCTACAATAGAAAGTAAATCAAGAATAGCTTTATCAAGATCAACATCATTAATCAAACTTTCTATGCAATTAATCAATGTTTTTTCAAGTGATAATTTATCTTGTAAATCATTGACATATTTCATGTGTTCTGATATATCAAAAGCAATACTAAGACGTACATTTTTTCCATTAAATGAAACTATTGTACTGTTAAGATAGTAGTTTTTTTTATTTATTTTAAAATGTATTTCTTTTTTAAAAGTAGCTGAATTTTTTGCTTCTGTGACTTGATGCTTGTTTCTTAAACATTCTTCACAATTTAAATGATAACCTTTAAAAAATTCATAACATTTTTTTCCAAGATATGAATGAGTGCTTAAACATTCTTGTGAAGGAGAAGAAGAACAATTACAAAAAGCTTCTCTTCCTGCTTTGTTCATATAAATTATGGTATCATTATCTATATCAATAATATAGCAGATAAGATCAAAGTTATCCATCACAAATGTCGACAAATTATTGTAATCCACGTGAAACTCCTTATATAACAACTTATGCTCACGTCAACTTATAGATATCATTCTAGAAAAGAATATAAATTAAAGTTAATTTTAAAACAAGTGTAATTTTACTCTAATTTAATTTGACTTTCGTCCGAAAAAGAATATTAGAAAAGTATAAAATTTCTTAAGGAGAAAACAATGTTTAAAAATACTTCTATTGGAAAGAGAATATATATTATACTCTTTTCCTGTGTTGCAGTAATGCTTGCGCTTATTGTAGCCTTTTATTTTGCTGTTAGATTTATTTCTATATCTAGCACAGAACTTTCAAAAGAACAGATGTTTAACATGCAAGAAGAAAGAATTAAAGACATCACACTTTCTGCTGCAAAAGGTATTGCTGTTTTAATTGAAGGCAAAGCTAGAGAAGAACAATTAAAAATCATAAGTGATTATAGCAGTAAATCTCGTTTTGACTACGAAGATGCGGGTTATTTCTTCACTTATGAAAACACAATTCCTCGCGTTCATCCTGTAAACCCTAAACTTCATGGACAAGATCTTGCAAATGTTTCTGATAGCAATGGCGTAAGATATGTACATGAATTAGATTTAGCAGCTCAAAAAGGCGGCGGTTTTGTTAGTTATGTATATCCAAAGCCAGACGGCGTAATAGCTGAAAAATTAGCTTACGCAGTCTATATTCCAGGCACAAAATTCTGGATAGGAACTGGTGTGTATATAGATCAATTAGACGCCCTTAGTGCTCAATTACAAGAATCTATGCTTTCACAAGCATTAAAAATTGAAATGTATTTACTTGTTGCTGTTTTATTTGTTGCGACATTAGTTGTTTTTGTTTCAGTGAAAATTATCAATTCAGTCACAAAACCTATTGCTTCTCTTACACAAGTTTCTACTCAAGTAGCAGACGGCGATCTCAATATTTCTCTAAAAGAAGAAAGTTTAGATGCAAAGTCAAAAAATGAAGTTGCACTTATGCAAAATGCACTTGTGCGAATGGTGGAATCACTTAAAGAAAAGATTTCTGTTTCGCAAAAAGCTATGCAAGATGCACAAGAAAATTCACAAAAAGCACAACAAGCACTTGAATCTGCTGCAACAGCTGAAAAAAGTGCAAATGCAAAAACTGAACACATGCTTTCAGTGGCTAATTTACTTGAAGAAGTTGCAAATAATCTAAGCAATGCTTCAAATGAACTCATCGCTACCATTACAGAATGTGAAAATGGTGCTTCCGAACAAGCTTCACAAATAGCACAAACTTCAAATTCAATGGAAGAGATGAACATAAGTGTACGTGATGTTGCACAAAACGCTGGAAATGCTTCAACTGTTTCTTCAACAACTGGTAAAAAAGCTTCAGAATGTAGAAAGATAGCAAATGATGCTATTAAGAGCATGCAAGAGGTGCAAAACCTTACAACTCGTCTCATGGAAGATATGCAAAAACTTGACGAAAGTTCAAAATCTATTGATCAGGTTATGGGCGTTATTTCTGAAATTGCTGATCAAACAAACTTGCTTGCACTTAATGCTGCAATTGAAGCAGCAAGAGCTGGCGAAGCAGGACGTGGATTTGCTGTTGTTGCTGATGAAGTAAGAAAACTTGCAGAAAAAACCATGGCTTCTACAAGTGAAGTTGCTAAAATCATTGTTGAAATTCAACAAAGTGCAAGCCAAAGTCTCACACAGACTACTGCCTCTTTTACAGCTATTGAAAAGGCGACAAATCTTGTTATGCAATCTGGTGAAACTCTAGGTGAAATTGCAGAGATGGCTAAAGAATCTGCTGAACAAGTGCATTCTATTGCAACTGCTGCAGAAGAGCAATCTTCAACAACCTCTATTATCAATAATGCTATGAACCAAGTGAATGAAATTGCACTTGTCACTTCAAAAAGCATGCATGATGCTAGCCTTTCAGTCAATGAACTTGCTGGCCAAGCATTAGAACTTTCAAAACTCACAAGAAGTTTGAAAGCTGGAGATTAGTAGTAAGTCCTTAAGAAAAATTACCCCACTTTTTATCTCTAAAAGTGGGGTTTTATTTTATATAAATGTGTATTTTTATCAACATTTCAATCTCACTTTCTGCTTTACATTTTCCCTTTTTTCTATTATATTTATTTCATTAATGTAAATTACTATTTTACTTTGGAGGCTCTATGCGAAACTTCAAATTATTTTCCTTTATCTTCTTAGCATCTTTATTACTTTTTTCACCACTTCAAGCTAAAGCTCAAGTAGTGGCAAAAGTTATTGCTCTTTCTCAAGGCGTTGTTATAGAACGTGCTGGAAATCAAATAGATGTAAATCTTGAAGATGAAGTGCATAATAATGATACTATTATCACAGATGGCACAGGCAGAATTCAACTTATGTTCAAAGATCACACATTAGCGAGCTTGAGTTCAAATACTGTATTTACTATGTCTGACTTTAATTTCACACAAAATGACGCTTCCTTTACTGCTAATATAGGCAAAGGTTTTGCACGATTTGTAACTGGCAAGATTGTTGAATCAAATCCAGAAGCTTTCAAAGTTATCACTCCAGAAGCTACTGTAGGCATTCGTGGCACTACTTTTGCTGTTGAAACAGCAAATGATTACACAACTGTTTCAGTTGAAAATAGTGTAAAAACAAGAAGTGTTGTTGTGAATAATACAGTTATACCTGTTGGACATTATGCTGTTTTTGGCCCAGATGGTAGATTATTTACTCCGCCAACTACAATGAACCGTGGCCATAGACAAGTTATTATTGAAAAAACAAGCATTTCTTTCTTACCAACAATTCTAAATCCAGACGATCCTAACAGATTGCCGGCTTATGAATCAGATACTACACTTTCTCAAACTCTTCCATTTGTATTAGAAAGTCAACAATCTTTAGGAACAAGCCCAGAATCTTCTGCTGGAAAGGCAGATTCTTCAACTCCTGGCACTTTCAATCCAAATGATCCAAATACAGGGATTGCAGGCTTACCAGCTGGTACTATTCTAAGTGATGACGCAGAAATCAAATTAGGCGTAAATTACACATCAAATGGCACACCTTTTACTGATGGAGAATTACAATTTGATGTTAATCTCACAAGTGGTGCTATTTCAAATGGACAAGCAAAATTGCCTTCTGGCTCTTTAACTGGTGCCGTTGAAAGTGATAGTAATTTTAAGGGCTCTGGCTTGATACAAGGTACTCAATACTCTATTTCTGGTTCACAATGGAAAGATAATGGACTTGAGCAAGGTATGGCTTCTTCTTGGGACGCTTCAGGCAATATAAATATTCCTAATAACACAGCTGACGGAACACTTAACTTCAATGGTGGAACTGGACCATACTCTGGTAATGTTTCAGGCATTATAGACTTTGAAACAGACTAATCTTTGTTAAGAAAATTATACTTTCAAGCCCTTTGTTTTCAAAGGGCTTTTTTTGTTTTTAGAATACAGAGAAATTTAAAGGAGCTTATACAAAAAAACGTAGATTGGCATGTCACAAGCTTCTCGCAATGACGAGTCTTGAAGATTATATTTAGGACTTACGAGAAAATTTGTTAAAAAAGGAAAATAGATTGCCACGTCGCAATCCATGTCTTTAAAGAGTAAAAATATTCTCTATACGCATTTGGAATATTAATGAGAATGTATGAAAAATTCAAATTCGCTAAAGCTTTTGTTCGCAAAGCTCACATTATTGATTTTAATTTCTTTTATCAACTAATGCTCGTTCACAATTTTAACTCGCCTCCAGCGGGGGTCAAGAGAGGCAAAAGGACAGTGCCTGTCCTTAGCGCCCCCTCTTGACGAACACCCGCCTTACCTGCGCTTAAATTGGCACTAAAGCCGTCTTGACTGTACAGGCATACAACGATTTTTTTACCAAAATCAGTATGCTTTATCTTCGTATGCTCTTTTTGTCTACGACGGCAAAAGACAGTGCCAATTTCTGTAGATCAAAAATTTCAACTTTGAACTAAGATTTATAATTTAATTATAGATTCGTTTAGATTGCCACGTCATTCGCTTTGCTCATTTCTCGCAATGACGTGACAATCCATGTCTTTAAAAAAAGCTAGACATTTGGAACGCAGTGACAAATGGTAAATAAATCTTTGCAAACAATAATCCCCACCATTTTAAAGCGAAACAGTATTTAATGTTTTGGTGCATAGCACTAAAACTTTAAAACTTTTTCGCAAATAAAAAATATAAAATTACTACTTTAGCAAAATCCCTACGCACTCACCTTGCATGCTAGGGTTTCCAAAGGGAATTATTCCCTTTGGCTGCCAGAGGCATAGAAAACAAAAAAAATCGAAGACCAAAAAAAACTGCCTTATTGCTTTAAGACAGTTTTCTTTTTACTTTATTTTATTTATTTCTTAGAATTTCCATGAAATTGCAAAGGTACCTATGTGCTGATCGTAGGTATAGAGTGCACTATTGGAATCGTTCTTAGTGTATTGATAACCAAATACGATTTCCCATGCTTCTGAAAGTGGTATCATGAGACTTGCACCGGTTCTTATACGTGTATCTTTTCTATTTTCAGTTTCTAATGCACTTGCAACTCCGTGATAATATTCTTCTCCGTAGGCAAAGAAGGTGGATAAACGTAGGTTGTATGGGAGTATGAAAGTTAGATCTGCACTGACTTCAAAACCGTCGTAAGAATAATTTGATTTTTCAGCATTTGCACCTATATATCTGCCACCGAAGGTGAAATTATGCCCTGCGTCACCCATGAATATACGTGCGTATTGCCCTGCTGATGAATACCATCCATTATAGAGTGAATTATCAGAATAGGCTCTGTGAGTGTATGTTGCATTTGTGATGAGGTGGAATTTTGGATTTAGTGCATAAACAAAGTTGATTTCAGGCCCTACTGAAAAGGTATTTTCTAAGAAGGCATAATCAAACACTTGTGAAGTGAGGTTTAGCTCAAACATTGTGTCTTCTGTGAGATGGCGAATACCAACTTTACCAGAAGCAAATTCAGAAGAAGAAAGATTGAGATCATTTGCTTCTGATGCGTAATTGTAGCGAGCATAGAGATCTAGAGTTGCTGTGAGCCACCATGGACTTTCTTGCGATAATTTATGTGCGACATCTAGATTTGCAGCAATATAATTTGCAAAAGTTTCTTGCTGCTCTGCTTCTTCGCTTAATCGCACATCCCACACGCCTAAGGTTACTTCTCTAGAAGCTGGGCCAGCATTGATATTACTATCAAAGATAGCACCTATAGAAAGTCTACCTTTAATATGTGTACGCTTTGGCTCTTGTGTCCACGAGGTTAAAAGATCGATATTTTCTTGTGCACTCGCCTTTGGATTTTTTTCTAATTCCATACTTGCACGCAATTCATCGTCTTGCATAGCAAGTGCGTATGCTAATTCTTTTAATAAAATTGGCTCATTAGGATATTGTGCAAGCAATCTTTCATAAGTCATTGTTGCATGCCCATATCTATTTGAAGCAAGAGCTGATCTTGCATAGCCTAAGTTTATTCCTAAATCACTTGGATATTCAATTAATAAAAGAGAATAAGCTTCGTAAGCTTCTTCACTTCTGCCATCTTCTAAAAGTTGTGCAGCAGCTTGTTTTTCTTGTTTTAATTGACTTTGAGTCTCTTGTGCTATAGCATTAGTGCTTAAAGCTAAAACAAAAGATAGAAGAATAAATAAAAAAGAAATTTTTCTCACAACAAACTCCTTTAAATAAGGATTTACACCATTATAATTTTATTAATTGTAAGTATATCTTTTATATAAACAAATGTAAAGTCTTTAAATACAAAAATTTGTACTTATCAACTTTATATAACATATTGTTTTAATGAAGAATAAATTAATTCCAATAATTTAATTGTAGACATTGATTTTTCACAAAAAGATTTTCATTTTTTTGTATTTGCTCTATTCTTTTTGTTCGTACGCATTCTTCTTTATGCACTGGATATTGTTTGTCCCATGCTAACATAAGCTTTCTTTGCTGTTTGCTCATTGTGTAGGATTTATAATTGGCTTCCATATAGAGATATGCTCTTGCTATTTTACCACGTGAATGCTCAGGCACTTCTACTTTTTTATTATTGATTTTTACTTCACATGAACCAAAAGTAGATTTTTCTTTAATAAAGGGAGTGAAATTAAAATTTGATCTGCTTGCATTTATTGCACCTATAGCTGGATAAAGATTGTACATATCAGCTTGCATATAGCGAAAATCTTCATTTGTTTTTTGGGCACATTTTCTGCCTTTATAATATTTGCCCTTGCTGTCTACACAAAGTCTGTCGCCCTCACGCCATTGTGTAAAGGCTCTACCAAAGTTTTCAACAGGCACTATATGTTCCCATTCGATTTTATTTGCTCTTTTTACATGCTTTTGTGTTGTGAAGCCCTGTGGCAAGGCAATAGATTTATCTTCAAAAAACTGTGCTTGGCAATAAATTGTTTTTCTTTCAAGAGAAGTGAGATAGACTTTTTGTTCAAGTGTATTCTTTGCTTTTGAATAAGATTGCGTCCATTTATTAGAAGCATAGCTTGGCAAGGCAGTAAGGAAGAATGAAAGAAGAAGGCAGAAAAAAAGAGAAAAATTCATAAAAATACTATACACACTCAAAAAAATAAATAACATGCTTTTTTTATAGGAAAAAATATAAATAAGCAAGTATTTTTATATCCTCAATTTTTGATTGAAAAAAATTTTCTTTACTTTTTTTATTTTTTGATTAAGCTCGCAAAGAACTTATGCAATATTTAGAAATTTTTCTCATAGCCATAGCCCTTTCTTTAGATGCTTTTGCCATATCTATCTGTATTGGCTTACAAATCATACAAAAGAAGAATAAAGTATTCTCAGCTGTTATAGTTGGGCTCTATTTTGGTGTTTTTCAGGCTCTCATGCCTTTAACTGGAGATTTTTTAGGCTCTGTTTTAACGACATTTATAGAAAAATACGCTCCTCTTATTTCCTTTCTTATACTTTTTTGTTTGGGTTTGAATATGCTCAAAAATACTTTTAAGAAAGAAGAGCAAGATGAGCAAGATGAAGAAAAAACATTAAATCCATTGGCTTTTTTCCCTATGCTCTTGGCGGCTGTAGCAACAAGTATTGATGCTCTTGCTATTGGCGTAATCTATAGTTATAATTACACTTTACCTATTTATCTAGCTGTTTGCCTTATTGGCTTCACTACTTTTTGTATTTCGGCATTAGGTGTGCAATTAGGCTCTTTAGTGGATGAAAGATTTAGCCAAAAAGCTGAAAGAATAGGAGCTTTAATTTTAATACTTTTAGGAATTAAATTTCTTCTATTTTAAATAATTTAATACATAAAAAAAAGCGTGGGTTTATTTGCCCACGCTTTATTTTTTCTATCATAAGTATATTAAATCACTGATTGATAATGGCCAAGTGTTGATTCATAGGCTTGGTTTGCAGATGGATCAGAGGCAGGCATAGGACTATAAGAAAGTGTTGCCACTCCCATAGAAGCGTCAGCCATGCTCATTGTTGCAACCGATGCAGCAAATGGAGGATTTTCAGTACCTACACTTGTAGTAATCTCGGCATTGTATGTTAATGAATCGTCAGTTAAAGTAGCTGTTATTGAGCCATTAGAATAATGGAATCTACCGCCACTTTCAGTCCAATAACGGCTATCAAGCATAAGTCTATCTGTACCAAAAGAAATGCCAAAATTTGCATAATTTAAGTCATCTGCACTTGTAGCACCAGTAACAAGTAGTTCAAAATCAAAATCGTGAGCAGAACCTGAACCAGATGAAATACTTTCAGTATCAGAGGCGTCTCTTATCAAGAGATCTATACCGCTTCCTGTTACTGCCACTACATCATTAAAATCAACATCAAAAACACTAAGGACATTATTTCCTTCATTAAGATATATAGTTCCCCCGCCAGATCCAGATTTTCCCCAAGAACCTAAGAGCATATTATTATTGCCTGCACCTAGAGTGATATTACCATAAACAAATGTATTAATATCTACAAAATCGTTGCCAGCACCTAAAGAGACAGAACCGTCTTCCATATAAGTAATTTTTAGAGAATCGTCATTATTACCTAAGTTGAGAACGCCAGTAAACATAGAGCGAACAGTCATATCTATCTTTGTGTCGCCATCACCAGCAAAAAGTTCTGGAGCAAAACCACCAGTGCTCAAACCTACTACACCTATGTCAATTGTTAATGCATCAGCACCCATTACGCTTATACGCCCACTATAAAAATTATCAATATCAAGAACATTAGAACCTTGATCGAAGAAAAGATTTGGCATACTTGTAGAATCTGTACCATCACCAAAGGTTGTGATCTTTACATAGTCATTGCCTGCATTTGTGTTGATTGTTCCATTAGTAAAATTAGTGATTGTAATTGTGTCGTTATTATCATTAAGATTTATTTCGCCACCTATCATATTTGTTATAGTGACATCATCTCTTAAAGCTGTAAGTTCTAAAGTGCCAGTAGAATAAGTATCAAAGGAAACTTTATTGACAATATCAGATGCTCCATTTGTTTCAAGAATAGGATCATTCTTAGGATAAATCTTGCTTGCTATTTCTAAATTTGGAAGAAGAGTAGGGAAAAATTCAAGAAGTCCACCTAGAGGAGAAAGAACAAGTTTAGAAACAGCTGAATTGAAAGCAAAATCTTCGCCTTCTGTTTGCAAATTGTGATGAATAAAGGCTGAAACAAATGAATTGCCATGAGTTGTAAGAACTATAGAAAGCTCGTTTTCAGAATTTAACACATCCTCCCAATCGCCTTCATTTTGTTGCATGAGAGGGATTTTGAAATTAAGAAATTTTGCATTTTTATCAATAAATTCATTCGCTTCTTGGAGATTAAATTGTTGAAACTCAAAACTTGAACCTTTACGATAATCAAAAGAAGCAAGTTGAAGATTCTTCAAAGGAACTGTTACATTGTTCAATGTAACCATAACTCCATTTTTTGAAAATAAATTGAGATGATCAACAATGCCATTTCTCACTACTGTAAGCACTTCAGAACCTAAAACATTCATTTCAGTTCCGTGTGAAGTGATGTTAAAGCCATTTGGATTGAGATCTACAATATCTCCTGTCACAGTTCTTACTGCACCCTCTTGTATATCAACAAGGAAACTGTTTTCTGAATCAGCAGATAAGCCGTATTCATAGTCAACAAGACGCATTTCTGTGTCTGGTGCAAGGCGAGACTTTGTTCCGTCTCTGTATTGAATTTCTGCTACTGTATCAGGGCCTGTAAGAATGAGATCTTGCTCGTAAATAGCATCGCCTATTTCAAGCGACAAACGTTCGCCCATTCTTTCTACATATATAACGCCATTTTTCTGGGTTATGGTTGCTTCTATCGTATTTGGCATAAATCACCTATTTTATTTATTATGTATAAGATACATTTTTAAATTTTTTAGAAAAAGACAAGAAAAAAACTAAAATTAGCTTTTAGCTTGTTCTCATTACTTATAGTATATAGCATTTTTGTTTGTTATTGTCAATAAAGAATAAAATTACAAAAAAGTAAAAAAAAGTATTTTTGCATAAATATCAACCTTAAAACAAGAAATTAAAGCATAAAAAAAAGAGAAAAACATGTTTTTTTTCAAAAACTCAATAGTCCATAGTCTTTATTCTTCTAGCTCTACAACTAAATCATAAAAGAAAAACCTTGCCCTAAAACAAGATTTTCTTTTATTAGTATTTATTTGTCTAAATCAGCCCAAATATCATAGTCGTTTGGTATTCTATGCCAAGCAATTTCAGGCGAGTTCTTTCTTCTTTTTCTCAACAAAACATACAAAGCACCAGCACCGCCGTCCTCTGTCTTTGCTGTGCAAAAAGCAAGAGTGATATATTTAAATGGCATATCTATAAGCCAATCACAAACTTTCGCTCGTAAAATAGACTTTTTATCATAAGAATTCAAACCTTTACCAGTAACAATAAGCACACAACGCATGTCTTTATAATAGGCATTTTTAAAAAAAGGAATAAGTGCTTCAAAAGCTTCTTTAGCATTAAAACCATGCAAATCAATGCTAGCCTCAGGATTATAATGTCTGTTTTGCAATTTACCTAAGGTAAGTAAATCTAGACCAAGAATATTACATTGCACATGTTCTTCATTTGCAGAAAGAGAAAATTCAAGTTTACCCTCTTCAAAATCATGCAATAAAGGTGTTTGATCTTGCTGAACAATGATTTTTTCTGGTTCTGGTGGTGCTAATCGCTCCTTGCCGTCCAATGGTTTTACGTCTTGCACAGCCGAAAAGAAGTCAAAATATTCATTATCTTCTGGTATAGTTTGAGAGTTTATATCTAGCTTATTTTGAGTTTTTGCCAAATTATTTTGCTTATTTTGATTCTTATTAGCTAAAGAAGTGCTTTGCATGTTTTGTGACAAAGAATTTTGAAGAGTATGGGCTAGATTATTTTTTTCTTCCTTTGTTTTTTGCAATTTCTTTGTTAATTCAGCTGAAAAAAGAGGATTTTGTGCATCTTTTTTAGTTTTATCTTCTGTTTTCTTGTCGTTTTTTTGCTCTTTTTCGACTTTAAATGCATTTTCTTCTTTTTGTTTATATTTTTCTTTGTTTTTTACAGAATTTACATTGGACATAGCAAAAAGAAAATAATCTTCATCATTCTCAAAAGCATCAGAAGTATGAGGAGCGACTATTTTTTCTTGATAAACAGGTTTTTTCACAGCATTTTTAGGTTCTTTTCTATTGTCTGATCTAAAGGAAGATTTATCAATATTTTTAAATGGATTATCAAAAGAAGAACTGTCCTTATAATTTTGATTTTCTTCATTTATATTTTTTTGTATTTGTTTTTTCTTTGCCATAAAAAACCTCAATTAAAAAGTATATTCTTCTTATTCACCTATTATCTCTATTATGCAAGAATAAGGTGTTCATTTGTTAGACTATTTTTCTTCACTCTGCCTATATGCCAATGTTCAACATTCAATATATTCAATCTTTGCTTCGCCTCGTCTAATCTTTCTTTTGGAATTGCTAAAACTAAACCGCCAGAAGTTTGCGGATCAAAAGCAAGCAAGGCCTTGAGTACAAGATTATCGTTTTCAAGATTGTAAGCATGATGAGTATAAGGCACACAATGCTTTCTATTCGTGTATGTGCCCGCAGGAATAAGTCCATGCTCAGCAAAATCAAGCACATCTGGCATAAAAGGAATAGAGCCTAAGTCTAATTCTATTGAGACTTTTGAAGCTTTTGCCATTTCAAGCAAGTGTCCGCCAAGACCAAAACCAGTGATGTCGGTTGCAGCTTTTAATTGCATTTCTTGAATGAGAGTAGAAGCCTTTTTATTGAGCATTGTTGCCCAATAGTAAAGATTATTCTCTAATTCTACTGTCTTATCAAGGCCTTTCCAATTCGCTTTAATAGCAGTTGCAAGCACGCCAGAACCTATAGGTTTTGTAAGAAGAAGCTCGTCATTTTCACGTAAACCTGCATTACTCGCAATATTTTGCGGATCAATATAACCAGTCACACTCAATCCAAATTTAAGCACATCTTCTTCTAAAGTGTGTCCGCCAGCAAGCACAGCTTCTGCTTCAATGATTTTTTCTATGCCACCTTGAAGAATTTCTACAAGTATTTCAATGTCTAATTCTTTTGAAGGAAAGGCAAGCACATTCATGCAAGACCAAGCTTTACCACCAACAGCATACACGTCAGAAAGTGCATTCGCCGCCGCAACTTGGCCAAATAAACGTGGATTATTACCGATTGGTGTAAGTATATCAATAGTTTGCACTAATGCCATACCTTGAGGAACAGAAGAAACAATCACAGCATCTTCATTATGCTCAAAGCCATGTATTATTCTTTTACTTGGATCAGGAATCTTTGTTATATTTGATAAAAGTTTCTCCAGCAACTCTGGAGCGGTTTTCGCAGCTCAACCAGGAGCTTGACATTTTTCCATAAGTTTTATGTCTGCCATCTTTTATCCTTTATGAATTTATTTATATTTCAAATAAGTAGATAATTCTACATGTATTTTGAAGTTTATGTTTTCGAGCTTGTCGACTTTGTCAACAGTCTAAGGAGCTCTTTATAACTTTTTTTCACTCATTATGCAAGAAGATTAAGCTTCAACAAAATCAAAAATTATTCTCAATCTCTTCTTTTAATTGATTAAATGTATAGATGTCTCTTAAAATAATAGGCGAATAAGCAAAAATATCTTTTCTAAACAGTGCAAGAAGAGGTATGCTCGCACTGTCTAAACTAGCAAGGAAATCTTGATTTGCTTTATCAAATTTTGTCATATCAACGCGTATCAATTTTATATCATATTCATCAACTAAAACTTTAAGTTTATCATAAGTTAATACTGTTTCTTTGAGGACTTGACAAGTAGGACACCAGTCAGCAGTAAAATCAACAATCATATTTGTCTTGCCTAATTCTTCTTTAAATTCATTATAAGAATATTCTTGCCAATTCAGCCTTTCAGCACTTTCAGGGGCAAAAATATAAGAAGAAAGAGCTACATGCAGAATAAATAGAAAAATCCCCCACTTAAAGGCATGTTTATTGTATTTAATAAAGGAATAAAGATAAAGAAAAAAAGCCGATGACAATAAATAAGCAAGTGTTGGAATAATCAAATCATCAGGCAGAATAGAAACAAAATAGAGAACGGTAAGAAGAAGAATGAATGCAAGAATTTTTTCCATTATTTCTGTCCACTTACCAGAACGTGGAATAAATTTAATAAAATGTGGGAAAAAGACTAAAATCAAATAAGGCATAGCCATTCCAAGGCCTGTCGATAAAAAGACTAAAACAAGCATAGGTAATGGCAAAGTAAGGCTAAAACCTAGCGTTGAACCCAAAAGAGGACCTGAGCAAGGCGTCGCTATCAAGGTTGTGAGCATACCTTGAAAATAAGAATCTACTCTCTTTGATGAAGTTTTAGGAGCTGAAATATTAAATAAAGGCAAGGAAAACACGTGAAAGAAAGAAAGAGCAAATAAAAAGATAATACTTGCTAAAAAGATAATAAAATAAATATTTTGAAAAATAGCTCCCCACATCATATCAAAAAGACCAAAAACAAGAGCTAAAAATGTAAAAAGCGTGAGTATTCCTAATGAAAAATACAATGAATGCGAACGTATCATCTCATCTTGTATTTCTTCATTATAATTGGCACTTTGCATGATAGAATGTATTTTTATCGCTACAACAGGTAATACGCAAGGCATGAAATTGAGTATAAAACCAGCAATCAAGCCAAGAACTACTGCAAAAACAAAGGAAGTAGCTTCAATACTAGAAGATGCTGTTTGTACTGCAAAATCAAAACTATAATCATTGCTTAAAGTGTTTTTTGATAAATTCATCGTTTCAGCTGTTTGTAAGCTGTACACTTCAGCATTTTTCATATTTATATTGTCAAACACAAGAGAAGAATAGTGAGAGACTATATCATTATAGAAAACTTCACTCAATTCCTGAACTTCATCAAGCTTAGGTAAATTAAGAGGATAAGTCCCCATTATAGGCATACAATTTTGTGCAGAACAAAGTAAAAAAGAAAGATTAAGCTCTATTTTATTTGTTTGAGTAACACTTGAAATATTATCAAATAAAATATAATATTTTATATTGTTAGAATATAGTTTTAATTTTTTATTTGTTAAAATATCATATTTTTCTTCTACTCTCGGATAGTAAAAATCGTATTTTGCGTCTGCAATATTAAAAGAAGTTGGAAAAGAAGAATATTGCGGACCATAGGTATAAAAACCTTCTTTAAAATCTAAATCAAGAGCAAGAATAAGTTTTTTATTCTCCTCCTTTTCCAATTTTTCTGTATAAAAATACCATTCACTTTGTAAAGAAAATTGTTCTTTTTCAATATTAAGCCTGCTCATAGTTGTGGATGCGTCATTGAGCGAAATCGAACTTTCGTCATTAAAAGCATAAGCATTGCTTAAAAAAACAAAAGAAAGAAAAAGAACTATAAGCATGGCTTGCGGTAAAAAAACAAGCCTTAAAAAACATAATTTTCTATTATTCATATATCACCATATATTGAGCTTTATAAAACTTCAAATGAAGCTCATACAAAGCATATGCTCGAAAGTTATTTTAAAAAAATAAACACTATCAACAAAATGTAAAGGATATACTTTTTATGAAATAAAAATGCCAAGAAAAAAAGCTTGACTTTAGCATGAGAAATTTGCTATCTAAACAGTGCATGAAAATGCTTGTGGATCATTAGCTCAATTGGTAGAGCAGTTGACTCTTAATCAATTGGTTCGGTGTTCAAGTCACCGATGGTCCACCACTAAATTTCTTATAAATAAAAAGCTTTATTACATTTTTTTGTAGTAAAGCTTTTTGTTTTATGTGGATTTTATGCCTCATTTATAAAGTCTAAAGCTTTATTTATGAGAATATTTCTTCTTTCTTTATCAAATGGATGACACCATTCTATAGCTTTATCAGCTCGAAACCAAGTCCATTGTCTTTTAGCATAAGCTCTTGTGTTTTTATTCCATTCTTCTTTACACTTTTCTAAGGCGTAAGTATTTGTAATGTATTTACCAATTTCAATACACCCTATACCCGTCCAAGCTGGAGCTTTCAAATTTGGGCATATTTCATAAGCTTTTTTTGCTTCTTCTATTGCACCATCTTTGAGCATCATTTCTGTTCTTTTTATAAGATATGGATTTAGTTCATCTATTGGAGAAAGTGGTAGTCCGATTCCTATTTTAAATGATTGGTATCTTGAACTGCCCTGTGCAGATGAATGCCAATGCGATAAATTTTGTCCTGTATGCGTATAAACTTCTAAAGCCCTACATATTCTTTGTCTATCATTTTTATGTATTTTATTGGCATATATTTCATCAATTACTTGAAGTTTTGCATACATTTTTTCTATGCCTTCTTTGTCTAATTCTTGTAGTATTTTTTCACTTATTTCACTTGGTATAGCTGGAATTTGAGCTATACCTTCTGTGAGAGCTTTAATATACATACCTGTTCCGCCAACTAAAACAGGTATTGCATTGTTTTCATATGCTTTTTTTATTTCTTCATGCACCAAGTCAAGCCAGAGTCCAGCTGTGCATTTTTCGTGACTTTGCAAAATTCCGTAGAGAAAATGTGGAATATCTTTTTTTTCTTCTGCACTTGGTTGTGCTGTGATAAGAGGAAAATCTCTATACACTTGGCGTGAATCGGCATTAATTATATGTACATTTAGCGAATTATTAATAAAATATTCAGCTAAGTCAATGCTAAAGCCACTTTTCCCAGAACCCGTAGGGCCAACTATGCAGATAATTTTTTTCATAATGTGTTTCCAATCACAGAAAAATTGAAGTCATTACTGTATACATCTATTAGGAATTTTATTCAACAAAAAGTCTATACAGAAATTATCTTTAAATAAGTGAGTTATAACAAATGATTGGAATATCAAAACTCTATTGTGGCCAAGTGGAACCATCCGATGCGTTAAGATATGGTAGAGAATCAGGCAAATTGCCTTCGCATTTACTTCAATTTTCAAAAGACAAAAAACCTGTTGTCGTGTGGAATATGACAAAGCGTTGTAATCTTAAATGCGTGCATTGTTATGCACATGCCATTGAAGAAAATGAAGCAGCAGATCCTATTTCAACTTCACAAGCAAAAGTAATGATTGATGATTTAGCAAATTTCGGCTCACCTGTCATCCTCTTTTCTGGCGGCGAACCACTTATCAGAAAAGATCTCACTGAATTAGCACATTACGCAACTTCAAAGGGAATGCGTGCCGTTATCTCAACAAATGGCACATTGATTACCAAAGAAAAAGCTAAAGAATTCAAAGAAGTAGGTTTTTCTTATGTAGGCATTTCTTTAGATGGTGGCGAAGAAATTCATGATAAATTTCGTGCTGTGAAAGGTTCTTTCAGACGTGCTTTAGAAGGCGTGCAAAATGCAATGGCTGAAGGCATAAAAGTTGGTGTGCGTTTTACTATAAACAAGCAAAATTATCAAGATATCCCAACTATTTTCCAAATATTAAAGGATTATGAAATCCCGCGTGCCTGTTTCTACCATTTAGTTTATGCAGGACGTGGTTCTGAACTTGTCAAAGAAGATTTAGATCACGCACAAACTCGTGAAGTCGTAAATCTCATCATGGACGAAACAAGAAAATTGCACGATGCCGGCACTCCAAAAGAAGTTCTCACTGTAGACAATCATGCAGACGGCCCACTTGTGTATCTGCGTCTTCTCAAAGAAGATCCAAAACGTGCGGCTGAAGTTTTAGAACTTCTTAAATTCAATGAAGGAAATTCATCAGGACGCGGAATTGGCTGTATATCATGGGATGGGCAAGTTCATGCCGATCAATTCCTCCGACATATCTCTTTTGGTAATGTGCTTGAAAGACCATTCTCAGAAATTTGGACTGATCCAAATATCGAATTACTCCATAAATTCAAGGATAAAAGACCACATCTTAAAGGACGTTGTACACGTTGCCGCTTCCTCAATATATGTGCCGGTAACTTTAGGCATAGAGCTGAAGCTGTACACGGCGACATCTGGGCTGACGATCCTGCTTGTTTCCTCACTGATGAAGAAATCACAGGCGAAATGTTATAGTATTAGCTAGTCCCCTATGCCTTTTTTTGTCTCCGACGGCCAAAGGAGTTGAACCCCTTTGGAAACCCCTATGAGGCAAGGTGAGCACAGAGGGAAATAGCTAAAGTAGTTTTTATTTTTTTTATTTGCGGAAAAGTTTTAAGCTTCGCTTAAATACTTTTCCGCTTTAAAATTTTAAAGCTAGAAATACCAAAAAGTAAGTTTCCATTTGTCACTACGTTCCAAATGTAAGAAATGAAATTAATTTAATAAGAAATAGATTGCCACGTCATTCACTTTGTTCATTCCTCGCAATGACGAGTCTAGAACATTTCTTTCACTGCTTACGACTTTTTCATTACGCAAAACAATGAAATCACATTTGGAACATAGTGACAAATGGCAACTTGTTTTGCGTAAAAATTGATACCACACTATTTTAAAGCGAAACAGTATTTAAGGCTTTGGTGCATAGCACCAAAGCCTTAAAACTTTTTCGCAAATAAAAAAAATAAAGGAATATTAACAAATACCCTACATACTTACCTTGCATGCTAGGGTTTCCAAAGGGAATTATTCCCTTTGGCCGTCGGAGACACAAAAAAAGCGTCGCAGACAAAAAATGATTTTACTTTCTTTCTGCTATGAAATCTGCCATTGAAATATAAGTTTGCACATCTATGGTTTCAGGCCTTTGTGCTGGCTGTATATTGTGTGCTTCGAGCATTTGAGTTGCGAGTGTGGAATATGTACTTTTTTTGAGTATTCCAGCAATTTGCTTTCTTCTTTGCTGAAAGAGAATTTTTATGAGATTTGCGAGTATAGCTGGATTTTTTGTTTGTTCTTCTTGTGCATATGGTTTTAATGTGATGACGGCGGAATCTACTTTTGGCGGCGGATTAAAGGCACGTGGAGAGACGACGAAGTTTTTTTCTACTTTTGCAAAAGCTTGCAACCAAATAGATAATACACCGTAATGCTTAGTATTTACTTGTGCAACACATCTATCTGCCACTTCATTTTGTATCATGAACACGGCTCTTTGGAGTGCGGGTGTTTGTGAAACGATATCCCACATGAGTGGTGAAGCAACGTTGTAAGGGAGGTTTGAGATAATTTTTATGGAATTATCGAGTTTCTTCCAATTGAATTGCAATGCGTCTGTATGTATTACATTTACATTCGGCAGATTTTCTTCAGCGTGTAATTTTGCGAATCTGTCGTCTTTTTCAAGAATGAGAAAAGATGAATACGGTAATAGCTTTAAAATATTTGTTAAAGCACCAGTTCCAGGCCCAATTTCAAGTATAGCATCTTTGTCTTGAACATCGAGTAAGTCTACTATTTTTTGGCAGATATTTTTATCGTGTAAAAAATGCTGTCCAAGTGATTTTTTTGCAAATGTCATGTAATTCCTATTGAATGAAGGCAGAGAAGAATTAATCAAAAATCCTGTAACACACAGCTTCTTGCTTTATCATAGATTTGATTTTTGGCAAAGATTTTAGAATAGCTTTATAGGGTGCTTTGTGAGTGATAAAGATGAGCGGCACGCCGTCATTTGTTTTAGCTTTTTGCGTTACTTGAGCTATACTTACATTTTCTTCAGCAAAGGCTCCTGCTATATCGCGTAAAACACCAGCATCGTCGCGCACCATAAAACGTAGATAGTATGGATAGATGCTTTCTTCTGAATTTAAAAGATTAGCTTGAGGTAAAATTTGATCTCTATAACCGAAATTATTTGATTCATTACCTTTTACTATGGACAAGATATCGGCTAAAACAGCAGAAGCAGTTGGTAGAGCACCTGCACCTAAACCGTGTAAGAATAAAGAACCTACGGCATTTCCTTCTACCCTTACAGCATTGTAGGCACCGCCAACTTTTGCAAGTAATAAGCGTTCATGCACTAAGGCTGGAAAAAGCCCAGCTTCTATACTTTTGCCATGTTCTGTATTGAGGGTAGCTTGTCCTATATGCTTGATTCTATAGCCAAATTCCCTTGCAAATTTTATATCCATACTTTCAAGCGAATCTATACCTGAAATGAGCATTTTTTTATAAGGATATTCAACACCCCAAGCTAAACGTGTGAGAAGATTGAGTTTATGGGCGGCATCGTATCCACCTATATCTAGAGTTGGTTCAGCTTCAGCAAAACCTAGATCTTGTGCTTGCTTGAGTGCAGTTGCAAAATCTAGATTTTCAGTTGTCATTTGTGAAAGGATATAGTTTGAGGTACCGTTTAAAATCCCCATTAATGATACAATTTGATTGGAATTTAAGCTTTCTTTGAGTGTTTCAACAATTGGAATACCGCCTGCAACAGCTGCTTCAAATTTGAGATGTAAGTTATTTTTTGCGGCTAATTCAAAGAGTTCATTCCCCTCTTCTGCCAATAAAGCTTTATTTGCTGTAACAACGGATTTATTATGACTTAAGGCTGAATGTATGGCTTTTTTTGCTTCTTCAATCCCACCCATTAATTCAATAAAGATTTCAATTTCAGGATCTTGAGTTATATCCAAGACATTTGTAGTCAAGTTGATATTTTCTGGCATATAAGGACGATTTTTTGAAATATCACGCACGCAAAGTGTTTTCACTCGAATGGTTTTGCCTGTTCTTTGCAAGATAGTGTCTTTGTTTTTTTCAAGAAGTTCAAGTAAACCGCCGCCTACAACACCAACACCTGCGATACCAATAACAAGTTCTTTCATATTAAAGCCTTATTTTAATTTTATAATAAGTTATAATAAAAAAACCTTCCATAACTGAAAGGAATATCAATATTCAACGCTTTATTTTCAAGTTTTCATGAAAAAAAACTTGAAAATACAATTATGTACAAAGCTTGCATGAGTTGAGAAAGTTTTATAAATGAAAGAAACTTATCTTTAGAATTTCATCCATTCTTAGAAATCTGAAGAGATACATTCTTATTCTCAAACATATGAAACACTTACAGCAATTTCTTGTAAAGTATTGTACACTTTAAGAAAGTATAGTAGAAATAAATTACACTGTAAAGTAAATTATAAGCTTACAAGATTTTTAGGATGTGTTTCCAAGTTTAAAGATTTTGTGAATTTTACAAGAAAAATGAATTTAGAAAGATAGCCGAGTAGAAATGCAAGCCATAAGGATAGCTATGAAAGCCAAGCAAGCCTCATTAATAGAAAACGAGAACAATAATGAAACTATAAAAGGAACAGTTGAGAAGATCATCTTTTCCAATCCTGAAAACGGCTATGCTATCATAAAATTGCAAGCAAATAGCAAACACGAAGATGCTATTACGGTTGTGGGTATTATTCCAAGTCCGCGAACTGGCGGTTTTTATGCATTTAAAGGCGAATGGATAAGACACCCAAAATTTGGCAAACAGTTTTCTTTTAATCATTACGAAGAGCAAATGCCTGAAAGCCTTGATGGTATAAAGATGTTTCTTGCTTCTGGTGTTATCAAGGGCATTGGCAAGAAAAGAGCAGAAAATATTGTTAACCACTTTGGATTAGAAACTTTTCGCGTACTTGATAATGAACCAGATAGAATACTTGAAGTTTTTGGAGTGACAAAAAAGGTTGTTGAAAGCGTAAAAGATTCTTGGGCTGAACAGCAAGGCATCAGAGAATTGATGGTTTTTTTAAGCCCACATGGAATTGGCCCAGCTCTTTGTGTTCGACTATATAAACAATATGGATCTGATGCTATTGAAATAATAAAAGAAAACCCTTATCGTATGGCAATGGAAGTTCGTGGAGTGGGCTTTTTGACTGCTGATCAATTTGCTCTTAGTCTTGGTTTTGACATAGATTCTCCTTTGCGTGCACAAGCTGCTGCTTTTTACATCTTGACAAAGGAAAGCGATAATGGACATGTTTATCTACCAAAAGATGAATTAATAAAGCTCACTATCAAACAATTAGGTATAGATGAAGCTATTGTTATTGAAGCAATAAAATACCTTGAAAAAGGCGAACATGTGGTGAGCGAATATTTTGACGAACATACAGCTATTTATTTGTCAGATTATTATCATTTTGAAACTCAAATTTCTTTTTATTTAGGCCGCTTACTTGCAACGCCTAAGCAAGTCTTTTTTAAAGATGTAGACAAAGACGTGAGCGAAACCATTAATTCTTTTCCTGTGAAACTTGCACAAAGCCAAGAAGAAGCTGTCTATACTGCGGCAAAATCAAAGATGATGATACTTACTGGTGGCCCTGGTACTGGTAAAACTACTATTATCAATGCAATTATTAAGGTTTTTCAAAAAGCAAAGGCGAAAATCTTGCTTGCTGCGCCAACAGGAAGAGCGGCTAAAAGAATGAGTGAAACCTCTGGCTTAGAAGCAAAAACCTTGCACCGTCTTCTTGAATATAATCCCAATGAAAATGGTTTTGCACGTAACGAAAACAATAGCTTACAATGCTCATTACTCATTATTGATGAAGCTTCAATGATAGATATTTATTTAATGTACAGTCTTATTAAGGCTGTTCCACAAACTTGCACTCTTATCTTTGTGGGCGATATAAATCAATTGCCATCTGTTGGTGCTGGAAACGTTCTACGTGACTGTATTTATTCCAATAAAATCCCAGTTGTTGAACTCACACAAATTTTTAGACAAGCGGAAAAAAGCGATATCATCAAAAACGCACACAGAATAAATCAAGGCATTGTGCCTAATCTTTATTATGATAAGGAAAAAGAAACTGATTTTTATTTTGTTACCGAACCTGACACGCAAAAAGCATGTGATATTATTGTTGAACTTGCAGCAAAAAGATTACCAAAGAAATATGCCTTTGATCCATTTTTAGATATACAAGTTCTTTCGCCTATGCTTCGTGGCACTTGTGGTGTGCTTAATCTCAACAAAGAATTGCAAGCAAAACTCAATACTTCTCAAGAATTTTTGCAAAGAGGCGAAAGGATTTTTCGTGTCAATGACAAGGTAATGCAAATAAAAAACAATTACGACAAGGACATCTATAATGGCGATATAGGCATTATTACTGAAGTTGATACTGAAGAAAAATCCTTACTTATTCGCTTTGATGACAGATATCTTTCTTATTTAATAGAAGAATTTGATGAACTTACCCTTGCCTATGCTATTTCTATACATAAATCTCAAGGCGGCGAATATCCTTGTGTTATTCTTCCTCTTTTGAACGAGCATTATATTATGCTTCAAAGAAATCTTATCTATACAGCTGTGACTAGGGGCAAGAAAATGGTTATTATTGTAGGTGCTGCAAAAGCTATCAATATGGCTATTGCAAATAATACCATTCATAAAAGATACACTAAACTTTCAGAAAGGCTTGCTTTTGCTCAAGAAATGTAGTTTATATGCTCTTCAATTTATTAAAGTAAAAGATTTAAACTTGCCACTTTTCTATTCTTGTGCTATGTATTTTCTTGGTTGTGTAACTTTATTTTTTATTTTATTTTGAGGAGTAACCATGCGTTATCTAAAAGTATTTTTGTTAGTGGTTTTATTTTTTCTCGTCATGCTATTCTTTGTGCAAAACCAAGCTTCTTTTGCTGACCCAGTTGTACTCAAGCTTGATTTAATGTTTATGCCTATGATGGAATCTATGCCACTTCCACTTTATGCAATAATGCTCCTTTGCTTCACTATTGGTGGTTTTGTTGTTTTAGCTATGCTTCTTTGGGACAGAATTTCACTTTCAGCACGTTGTTCAAGTGCAAAGATGAAAGTTTCTGGCTTAGAAAAACGCGTAGAAAAAGCTGAAAAAGCTTTAGAAAAAGCTCTTGCTGAAAAAGAAATTGAAAACAAGAAAAACCAAGAAGAAATTCAATTACTTCTTAATAGAATTGCCAAAAAAGACGAAACAAAAGCTTAATAAAACATAAATGTAAGAAAAAGCCAATAATCTTAGGATTATTGGCTTTATATTTTACTAAAAGAGATAAGAGCAGCTTCAACAATAACTAAGATTGCTCTTAGAGAAAAAAATGAATCTAACTTTATTTCAATTGACAATCTTTATGTTTTTTAGTGCTTTAGGTGCTCTTGCACGCTATTTGCTCACAAATCTTTTTAATGCTCTTTTTAGCTTTCCTTATCTTTTAGGAACAAGCCTAGTCAATATTCTTGGGGCTGCTTTATTTGCACTTATTTATGCACTTTCATTTCGTTTTGAAATACCAGATTATTATAGGCTTTTAGGCCTAACAGCTTTCTTAGGCTCTTTCACAACATTTTCAGCCTTGATTTTTGAAGCCTATGCTCTTATGCAAGATTCAATACTATTTGGAATTTTTTATATTGTAATACAAATAGTAATTGCCCTCATTGCCTTTTTTCTGATTGTGCATTTTATCAAGTAGAAAAACTTATTCTTTCTCGCTTTGCTGCATTATCGCTCTAATATGAGCAGGAATTTCGTCTACAAGAAGATTTTTCTTTTCTTGAGCAAGTGATGAAATTTCGGGCTTATTAGGCTCATTCATGACTTTTGTGCAAAGATTTTCTTCTTCATTTTTTATAAGAGCTTGTTCTTGTGCATTGTCTTCTTTATTTGCAGAAAACTTTAAACCATCTCTAATATCAATAACTTGACGAGTTTTCTTCATAGTTTTCTTAAATTCATACATGCGTTTATCTGCATTATCAAGAATTTCTTTAAGCGAAAGATCTGTGTCTGCTTCTACTTCGATGAGGCCATAACTAAAGGAAGTTGGATAAGGCTTATGATGATTACTTGAAATAGATAAAGCTTTTTCACGACAAGTGTGTATTTGTTCTTTGATATTCATTTCGTCATTTTCTTCAACTTCGCCGACTATCAAAAATTCATCGCCACCAAAACGCACAACTGTATCACTCAAAAATTCTTCTTTAAGCAAGCTTGCAATCGATTTTATATAAAAATCGCCTTCTTCATGTCCATAGACATCATTGGCATGTTTCAAGCCATCCATATCAACAAATATAAGATAAAAAGCTTCTTTTTGTTGTAAATATTCATTAATTACTTCAAGTGCAACACTACGAACTCTCAAGCCTGTAGTTGGATCTATTTGCACTTCTTTTTGCAATTTTTCAATCTCTTTTTCTTCTTCATGCAAACTTTTCTTGATCATTGAAAGCTTTTGCTGATATTCACTCAACCTATCAAAGATAATTGCATAAACAACCATTATAAAATAGCCGGCAATGTAACAAACACCAACCTTAATTGAGAAGATATCAAGATCAATACTATTAGAATTTAATCTAAATAAATAATAAGACATAAATAATGCATGAATATAGATCGCCACCAAAACTCGTGTGAGGAAAGCTAAATTCTTATAATCTTGCATGATTGAAGCAACTTTATTCACACAAAATCGTGATAAATAAAAAGACTTTGATAAAGTTGCAAATACAAGAGAATACAAGAGAAGTTCAGTTCTATCGTGAGCATTTTCTAAAAAGACAGGAATAGAAAGATGAGCATCGTAGGCAAAATAGCCTAAGAAAAATAAACGCATAGCGTAAAAAGGAATTATAGTAGCTAATGCATGATAGACACTTACAGCGTATTTATATTTTGTTTTATCATCTATAAAAAGCACAAATTGAGAGACATAGACAAGAAAAACACCTAAAAGTGCATATACTTCATATTCATAATTGAAAAAAAAGAAATAGGCAAAGAAAAGAACAGCATTTAACGCAGTTATAGGAATAAAACGTAAGAAGAAATTACTGAAAGTCACGTGGAAAGAGTTCGCCGAATAAAGCGAAGTAAAATTGAATAAAGCAAAAGCTAAGATCGTAACATAAAACAACATTATGCTATACCTCTTTCCACGTGACTTTCAGCAATCTTCTCTTTTTTGTCTGTATAGAATTTTGCTTTGTTTTCACGCATGATATTATCAACAGCTTCTAGTAAAGACTTATATCCTTGCCTGCACATATCTTTTGTGACGTATAAATAGCCAATACTTGCAGAAACAGGATATTTTTCGCTTTCATCAAATTGTGATAAATTTGTCTCAATTCTTTTAACAACATGCACAACATCTTCTTCTAAGATATTGTAAAGTAAAACAATAAATTCATCGCCACCTATACGTGCAGGATAATCGTCCTCGCGTATACCTTTTCGAATAGCAATGCCTACATTTTTCAAAAACTTATCGCCTTCTTCATGTCCAAAATTATCATTCACAAATTTTAATCCATTAACATCTATATACAAAAGAGCAAAAGTTTGATTAGCTAAAGTACAGAATTCATTTAAAGTTTTATAAATAAATTTTCTATTATAAAGCTCAGTTAAATCATCTATAGTGTTTTTTCTCACTATTTCTTTCTTCATAATAAGTACGTGATCATAATCAAGCTGGGCTAAATCGCTTTGTCTTTTATGCTTAGCAAACGTTACAATATCAATAGTATATATCAATATACTATAAAATGCTACTATAGTAAATATACTTGTGATAAGGCTTAGAGTAAACTGTCCGCTATAAACATTTGGTGTAATAAGTAATGTACAGTCAACAGCAAGATATGTACACATAAAAAAGATAACAAATATAAATACTTCTGAATATGTTTTTGCACTTGATACTAAAATAAAACTTTCATTTTTAATAAAACGCTTCACAAATAATAAGATAAGATTTAAAATTGCAAAGATAATAGTCATTGCTAAATATCTATAATTTTCAACAGTTATAACTTCTAATGGGCTCACACCAAAGATATCTGCAAGAAAAATAACAATAGGTAAATAGACAGTTGCAATATGTAAAACGACAACAGAAGCGCCAAAAAGTGCTTGCCTGTAGTTTCTTGGTGAAAGAATCAATGATTCCACAAAGACAAGTAGCATAATCACATAAAAAAGTAGAAGATGAGTGCTCAGGAATATTTGATAATTGAATGCGGCAATTGTATTAAAAGCAGCAAAAACATAAAGATACAAATTATTTTTTGACGATTTCTTTAAAATGAGACGCAAGTATGCAAAAAGTTGTATAGTATAGAAAAACAATACACAAAGAGCAGTTATTTGCGAAATAAGTAAAAAAGTATCATCTTGCATGCAACGTTCCGAAAAGAGATAAAACTTGTTTATAAAATAGGGCACCAGAAATCAGCATTCTAATTACTATAAAGATAATAAAGAGTCAACTTTTAATCAAGCTAAAAAAAATTTATTTATACATGAAATTAATTTTTTAAGTCAATTTTTCAAAGCACTTATTAAAAGTAAAAAAACTCTCTCTATAAATTAATAGAGAGAGTTATGTCTTTTAAATTATACTTTAATCTACATTTTCAGATTTATTTATTTTCTGAGTGCTTAGGAAGAAAAAAAGTTAAAAGACGAACCTTTTTCTAAAGCTGAACCAAGCAAGGAAGAAGCAAGTTGCTTTGTTGCTTGCACATCTTCAGCATTTTGAGAATATAAAGAAGCTTTATCATCGAATTGACTTGCTTGGTATTGAGCGTCTTGTGCATCGAGAAGATATTGGTATTGTCTGTCGTAACCTTCTTCTTCTTTCAATAAAGCTCTTTGTTCGCCTTGTTCGCTTGTGTCTAATTGTAGATCTAGAAAAGAGCCTTCATCAAGCAAGGCATTTGAAGCAGCCTGTTCAGCTCTTTGCTTTGCTATAATCTGAGAAGTTTGTAATCTTTCCTTTAGTTTTTCTTCATGCCCCTTTCTTGCTTCTTCATTTGCTTGTTCATAGGCAATTTCTTGTTCATAGTTTTTTTTCAATGCTTCATTTTCAGCAAGTTTCTCTTGATATTCTAATTGATTTTCTTGCTCTTTTGCTGATGTATATGCCCCCACAGCAGAAACTGCTGCCGTGAGTGCTGTCACAGCTAAACTTATTCCAGTAGCCATAATCACAACTCCTTTGCAAATATTTTTTCTATTTCTTTATACTTCATTCTTTCAAATATTTTTGAAATATCTCTTTTAACATTCAGTTTTTGCAAGACAATATCAACTTTTCTTTCTTTCAAGGCATTTTCTGCAAAATTTAGCATATTCATTGCATTAAAACCTTTTCTATATTCTTTTTTGAGAAAGAAAGAATGACTTTCTGCTTGTTTTTTTAGATTAAAAATACTGTATGAAAGAAAATAGACTGCATAACCAACAAGTTCTTTATCCTTACCAATTCTCGCACTAACAACTAAAAGAGCTTTTTTTTCTTCTAATTCTTCGTAGATATCTTTTTGAATAACAACCTTGCCAAAAAGCTTTTCTAATTCTAATTCATTGTGTGAAAACGTAGCAAGCTCCTGTATTTCATCATAAATATCATTAATTTTTTCTATTTGATAGAACACAAGCCCCCCTTATTTATCAAGCATTTTCCATAAAGTTTACATCTACAACGAGCGAAAGAATATCTAAGGGTAAAGCATCGTCTTTGCCGATATAAAGCTGTACTTCACTTGATAAAGGATGATCAAAATTGAATGAATATTCCCCTGAAAACAATTCATAGGCTGTATTATATTGCTTTGGCGTAAGCTTGAAATCATACATCTTAGTAAAATCATCGCTGAAACCATATTTACCACCAACAGATCTATGCAATTTGATAAGACATTGTGCATAAGATCTTTTTAGGCCTAATGTAGAACCTTTTTCAGTGTCTGCATTGATGGGCATCATAGAAAGCAAACTTTCATACGACAAGCCAATTGTTGCATGCTTTACTTGAACATTTTCAAAAATATATTTATCATTTTCAATAGAATACACTTCATTCATTGATCCATTGATAAGCATCTTTATATTTGCATTTTTTAAATGTTCTGGCACAGTAATTTGATGGGTAGACTCTTCAAAAGTATAACTCACACTTGCATCTAAGAAACAAGCTTGTTCTATATTTGCGTCTTGACTAAAAGGTTCGGCTAAATATTCAAGCAAAAGCATTGTCTTGCCATTTATTTTTCTTTCAACAAGAAAAACTATTCTGTCTTGCGTGTCGCCAGAAATTGTACAAAGTGAAATGAACTTACCTTGTGTTTCATGTTCAGCCCAAGCAAAGATTTCTTGTTCTTTTAGATAAGTTAAGGAAAAGCATTTTCCATCTTCTCTTATACAATAAAGAGTAGAATTTGGATTTTGCTGAAAACACCATTGCTTTAATGAATATTCTCCAAATAAATCAGGTGTTAAAAGCGTTAAATCATTTCCAGCATAGCCATCTTTCTCAAGTGAATAATAGAGATCTCTTATTTTTGCATTGTATTTTTGTGCGTGTAAAACACTATTACCAATAATAATAGGCGGTATTCTTGTTGAGCCAAAATAAGATTGTGTTGAAATCAAAACTTCCTTTGCTGTAATAGGCGATCCTGTACCATTATTACCACTTACTTTATATTCAGCTCCAGCTGTGCCTATAAGTAAATCGCCAAAAGAAACTGCCCATTGTATAGCATCGATTGAAGAACTTGCTAAAGTATATTCAATGGGTGCATCGTCTTGCAAGGGTCTGGATTTTCTGAAATTTTCAAAATCTCCTGCCCTAGACATATAAAAAGTCTGCCCTGCTTTTTTTGTTCCTGCGAGCACCATTCTTTGTTGATGAAAAGTAACAAAAGCTGGATTATTACCATCAGCAAAAGGAAAATAATCTTCTTGAGGAGTGTCAGAAGTGTCTGCTTCGTAATTTTGATCTCTGAAAGTCAATTCCTCTGTTGTGGCTATATATCCATAATATCCAATGGCTTCCTTATAAATATTATATTCAACTGCCCCTTCCACTTTTTGCCAAGAAATATCTACATAATCGCCAACAATCCATTCTGTTGCATACCTTCCAAGACAAGAAGCACTTTGTGAAGCAATAGATGAAATTCCCTTTTCGTCCACAGCAAGAACTTTATACTTTAATTCGTAATTTGTTGAAGCAACAATTTGTCCAGATTGTACACTTCCTGAAATAAATTCTGCGCTGACTTGCTGAGGCGGCTCTAAAGAAGTATTGAATACAACTTCTTCGATCTGCCAAGAATAATTTGATGCACTACCACTACGCATGAATTTATACAAAGGATAGTCTTCATGAGCAAGATAGATAACATCTCCAACTTGTGCATATGAAAGCAATATCTTATTTTTCTTGAGGACACCATCTACATAAGGACTAGGAATAGTTGCTACTTTTCCATCTTCTATACTAAAGACATGTATATAGGCCTTTTTTTCATTCTCTATTTCTTCAATTTCAAAAACAAGGACATAATTATGTTCTTTTTCTGTATTAAAAACAAAAGGAATAAGTATTTCTTCGCGTTGAAAACTTTGAGAATTTTCTAGTTCTCCATCGTTTATAGCATCTGTTTTTTCATTGATTATATCTAAATATTTCAGTCCAGGTCTTCTTTTCACAGCTCCATGCACTTGAGGAATAAAATTCTTCATTCTGCGTGCAAGAGTTGGGTATTTTGCTAAATTGTAACGGCTTTCTAATAAATCAGACGCAAGGCCGCCATTAAAATTAGACCACGAATAACGCATATATTCCCCCTTTTTCTCTCTAGTCAATTATTGAGAACAATTTCAACCCAAGCATCTTGTTTTTTAGCCTTTTTCTTTGACGAAAGATCATTTTGTATGGCTTGAGCTAATTTATTTTGATATAATTGATTTATACTTTTGAGTTTATTATGATTATCCTTAAGTAAAGGCGTGCAAATACAAGAAGCCAATCTATAGGCAAGCATTTCAACAAAAGAATCGTCTGTAAAAGAAATATTTTCTTTTATATCAGCTGTATATGAAAGTATTGCCTCGTCAATATTACACACTAAGGCAAGAGCGTCTTCATTCATTTGCACTATTTCATATTCTTGCATGACAGAATTTATTGCACTTGATTTTGAAGAATTTTTTCCTATAAGACTATGTATTTTTAAACAATTATCTGGCAAAGCGTAGGCATAGGCATAATCATCTTGGTATTCTTTTGTCAGAGGAATATTTGTCAAAAAAAGTCTTTTTTGTGCAAAAGAATAAGGAAAATCTCTCAAAGCACTACGCCTTGCCAAATCCCAATAAGTTGAACAAATTAAAGCTTCTAAACTTGCTTCACTTTCAGAAGCTATTGCATTAATGCCCAAAAATCCTAGTGCCATATTCCAAATCTCTATCTTTCCTACTGCCATATAAAACCTCTTTAATAAATAAAAGATTTTTAAAAATTTATTGAGAAAGCCATCTGTCCTTTATTAGCAAAATGAAATCAAAAACAAATGGCTTTCAAAATTTTATGCTCTTTAGAATGTGCCCTCAATTAAGCTATAAGCATGCCCTTATCGTAATACATGCCTTCAGTATAGCCGTCTTCTTCCTCTCTCACTAAAGCACAAAGCAGGCTGCCAGCTGTGAAAGTTCCTGTTGCACTCACAACAAGCTTAATCCATCTTTTCTTTGTGCTTTGTGGTAAAAACTTATAAGGAGCGCGCATACCTTGTTCTAATTCAGCTAATGTATAAGTGAAACTTGAATTCTCGATTTCTGAATAAATGCCTTTTTCGCTGTCTGCTTCATGCAGGCTAAATTCAAGAGAAGTTCCACCGACAAAATCTTCTAATACATTGAAGTAAAAAAGAATGTTTTTTCTGCCCGCCATCATAAAACCAGTATCTACAGCAAAAATATTTTCTGCTTTTGTTGGTAAACCGTTGCAAAGTATGGTATTTTTATCTAAAATCATATTTTTCTCCTTGTATTGCTCAAGTATTAAATTGCTTTTTCTGTAGAAATAATTGCGTCACATTGTCTTACAGGTCTTCCATGCAAGACAGGAATAGCAGTAGAATTAAAGTATTCGCCATAAGTTAGATGCACGCCTTTTGGGTCGCTTGATTGCAATTCTAATGCTGTAAGTACATCTTGATTACAATACCAAATAGCATTATTTCTTAGATGTTCAGGGATGAGATTTTTTGCTTTAACTGTGAATTTTCTCAAATCAATATAACCGCTTTCATCTATTGCAAGAGCTAATTTACTCACTTCAATATTAGCAATTCTCACACAAGCTCGCCAATCTCTTACCGCAAGTCCAACTTGCCATATATGCTTTTCTTCTAAAGCTTCATAGCGGCCGCCTTTATCGTCTGAAACTGTTTGTCTGCCTAAATCTTCGCTTGAAAGTCCAGCCTTTGTATTTTTTGGATACAGTCCATGCACGGTTCTATCGCCCCAACTAATAAGCCAAAGTGATGTCATATCGCCAGTTTTACCGCCAGCATCTATAACATTAGGTGCGTCTTTAGCTGGATATCTTTTTGAAAGCCCATTGAATTTTTCTGGCGAAGCAGCTGTATCTCCGTAAAAGAGTGTACGTGCAACTTCTTGACGCATAGCTTCTGCATGGCCAATACTTTCTGATAGTCTAAATGCCTTAGCTTTATCGCCGTATAAATTACATTCTCGCTCATCAATGAAGAAACGTGATTCAAGCATTCCACAAGCTTCTGTCACATGCGAATAAGTGCCCTTACTTGGCAATGTGCCTTCGTATAACTTTGTCCAATACACTTCAGGCAAACCTGTGCGAATTCTTGTAAGATGTCCATTGCTTTGATTCGATTCCATAAGTGGGACGTCAGTCAATATATCATTGGTTTGATTCATCAATTCAATAACATCGCCAGCTTTTTCGCCTTTGTAAAAATCTTCTAATTCGTGTAATGATGCAACTAATCCTTTCATAATTTCTCCTTTCTTATTTTTTCAAGTATGTTAAATAATTGTTTTTATAGAATATACTTTTATAGATTTTGCAAAATGCTCTAATTATATAATCTTTCGTAGAGAGGTTTATTCTTCTTAGCATTTTCGCCTTGCACGAAATTATCTTCGTTCAATTTCTTGCCTAAATTCATAAAAAATTTCACTACAATAGGATGCGAACCATAAGAACTTTCATTCAAAAGAGCACGAAGCTCGTTATTTGTGTCGAATTTTTGCAGAGCAATTTTTGCGTATTCAAGATTTTTTGCAAAATTCTTCTTGCCAAATTCGCTGTCATTCTTTAATTCATCTTCCCATTCTTTCATCTGTTCTTCTTGCTTTTGAAGTGAATTTTTTTCTAATTCTTTAGACAGTTTTGAAAGCCCTAAAGCCTGTTCTTTAGTCAATTTTAAAGATTTTGCAAAAGCCTTGATTCTTTCAACTTCTTCTTTTCCATAACTTTCAGGAAGTTCAATTTCGATATCTTCTGCATCTTCTTCGCTTGCTAAAAGAGTGTCTCTTTCTTCTTTTTTCTGTGTATTTTCAACTTTTTTTGAAGAAAATTCTTCTTTAGCAGCAGCCTTTAACTCTTTTTCATTGATTCCTTTCATATTTTCTCCTTCTTTTATTTTTTCCAAAATATTAAGCCACTAAGTCATTTTATTTTTTTACTTATTTCTTTAATCTACTCTCATTTGATGTGCACATTTCATATTTATATTACAAAAAACTAATCTTCACTTTTTACATTCATTTCATTACTTTCACTTTTTAATACTATTGAGAGATTATCTTTATTCTGATTATTCATTATCTTTATCAAATCTAGGCCAAAAGCCCTTTTTCCTTCATAATACATCACTATTTCTTTATCACTTGACTGTATTGGCTTGAATATTCCAGAACTTTCAATTAAGGCACGAAGAAAAATTCTTCCCTCTTGCCTCAACATCAATTCATCGATCATATTTTCTACTACTTTTCTTTCTTTTTCTTTCATTTTACTTTCCATAACACTTTTGATATTGAATACTTATAATTTACCTAATCCGCCTAAAAGCATATCTAATGCATTGCCTTCGTTTAAAGAAGTTTTTGATAATGTATTTGCCACTTGTGCTAAATTATTCACAGCATCTTTTGCTAATACATCGTTTTCTCTTATTTTTCTTTCTTCTCGAATACGATTGATTTTTTCTTGTGAAAGCAGCAAGGAAGCATCTGTTCCTAAATAATCTGCGTATTTTTGTAAAAGCACATCACTATTAAGTGCGTCTAAGACTTCAGGTTTCATCTGCGCAAAAGAAGCTGTAAATGCAAGCAATTGCTCTATAGAAGAGGTTGAAACTATCTTTTGAGCCTGTGCTAAGGTAGAAACAAATTCAACTTTTAAAGATTGCGATTCTAATGTCTTAGGCAATTCAGGTAGAGCATTATACTTTTCCATCAATTCAAAAGTTCTTTTAATGAGCGGATTGAATAATTCATCTTGCAAACGTTCTAAAACAGGCCCTATTAATATTAATTTCTCTTGTTCTTTAGAGGCTATTTCAGTTGCTGTGATCTGCCTTCTATCAGATCCTATAAGCATCCGAAATAAATCATTATACATGCCAGTTTGAATTTCATTTTCTATTTTCTGTATATACAATAGAGCAGCATTCACATCAGGCTGCACTTGCAAGGTTGGGGCTACGCCAAGATGTGTGCCTAAATTATTTGATACAAAGTTCACCGCGCCAGCAGAAAGATCAACGCCTATTGCTTGCAATTCAGCCGGTGCGTTTACTGGCGGATTTATTTGTTTATGTATGCCCTCTGCTGTGTCCATTTCAACTGCTTGTAAAAGCATTGCCGAACCAAGCACATCCATTGCGGGGCTTTTGCCATAAATATCACCAGCTTGCACATCCCATCGCACACCAAAAAATGGCTGTGAATCAAAATAAGATTCGCGTAAAAGGATGAAATTTCCGTCAGTATCTTTTCTATTCATATAATAGAGTGATAGATATTTCTTTGTGCAATGCATATTTGGCAAAATTGCATGATAAACTTCAAATTTTTGCTTATTTTTGAGAGATTTTTCACTTCTCAAACTTTCAGGTAAGACATCTTCTCCAAATTCTACTATTAATTGACGTGAATCGAGCCAAATTTTTCTTATTAATGTATCTACATGCCCCTTTGCATTCACATCAAATACATATGAACCAACAGGCATACAAGTAAAATAAAAACCGTCTAAATTTGCTTCTTCTAAAACACAAGCAGAACCAAAAACACCAAGTTGTTGATAGGCTTGAAACATCACATTATAAAAATTAGAATTTTGAAAGATAATACGCATTCTTTCGCTTACTTGATCTATATAAGTAAGCACTTCATGATCTCTTTGTTCTTTTTGCATATCGTCTTGCTGCAATTTTCCATTTTCAATAATAGTTTGAAAACTATTATGAGTTTTTGGAACACGTAGATTAAACCAATTTCTTGCTGGCGATGTCATACCGCCCTGCATTCCAGCGGCTAAGGTTCTAGCGGCTATAACAGGTGAAGTGTTGAGTAACTTTTTATTCACAAGTATTTCTTCTGCTTCGCTTTGCTTTTCAGCATCTTTAAAACCCCTTGCGTCAAAATTTTCTGCAAGTAATTGCCAATAAGAAAGCCAAGAAGATCTTTTTTTCTTCAAGTCTTCGTAAAGAACTTGAATTTCATATATTTTTTCATTTGTTACCATATTACTGCCCCAAAAGACTTTTAGTTGTGCTTGTTGTTGTAGTATTATTTGTTTGGGAATTTGCTAATAAAGAGGAGTCTTCATCATCAGTAGTTAATATGGTAGATCTTATGCCCTTTGCTCTTTGTGCTTTCTCTAATTGATTTTCTCTTGCAATTTGAGCACTTTCACTAATGGCCTTTGTTTGCACTTTTTGCACAGGTTCGGGTGCAGGTGTGACATCAGGTGTAGAGGTTGATTTAGAACCTCCGCCACAATAGGCTATTTCACCAACATAATCATAACTTTCTTCAAATAAAACATCTCCATTAACGCCATAGACAATCTTTGTTGAAATCTTCATTTTTCTCTCCTTTTACATTAATATTTTTATCAATATTTTTCTTTCATATGTAATTGATAGAATCTTTGCTTGCTGATCATAGAAAACACAGCTTCTCTTTTTTTATTGTTCAAGACACAAGCTTCTGGAATTGCGAACATTTTTTGCATTCCAACACTTTGCAAAAGTGGAAAGACATGCCTATACACAGATGGAGTCAAGCCAAAAACATAGACTAAATCGTCTTTATGAAAAACTGTTTCAAAAAGCATTTTTCCAAATTCCAAAGCATATTTTTGCCCCTTTTCAAAAAGGCAGAAATGAAAGAAGGCTGATTTTCCTTTGAAGTCGTTAAACAAAGTAAAACCCACTTCGTTCCCATCTAAAAAACATATATAAATCCATGCATTATAACTAAATTCTAAAAAAGATTGTAAAGAATTGTCTTCGTATAAAAAAGCAGATAAAAGCCCTTCTTGATTAATTTTTTCATAATAATCACACAAAATATCTTTGTCATTGCTATCTATACTTTTAATTTCTAATTCAGCCATACTTACCTTCTTTGCCAAATATCGTATTTTGAAGCTGATTTTGTATTTTTACTCTGTGTTTCAAACATCTTAGGCGCATTTATTTCTATATCATGCAAACGTGCTAAAGCGTCTAGCATATCGTCATGCGAAGACATAGGAAATAAAAGATATTCTTCATTGATAAAAATCTTTGTCATGTCGTCAAAACTTCCATCATAAGATGTATAATGACAGCTAGTTGGCAAGAAAATATTGCCATGTTCAAAATCAGTTTCTAAACGTTTTATTCTGTCGTATTTAGCCATTTTTCCACCGACAGGATGAATGTTAAAATGATAACAATGTCTTTGCATTTCACTTTTGATATGATCTATATCTGCTTGCACGCCGTATTGTTCGTAAACAACATTTTCAACATCATAATTACGCACTATTTCAAAGAGTTTTCTTGTTCTTTCAGAAAGATTAAGCCTATCTCTAAACATAAATATGACATAGTATTTTGCGTCAAAATTTCTGCCTATAAGCCACATTGTCGTATAATCTGAAGTCTTTTTCTTACTATTGGCTGGATCAACTAAGACAATTCTATTCATGCCTTGATAATGCTTTTGTTCAGGTTGCCAAAATTGTAACCATTCTCTTTTAAAAGACTGCATCTTGTCTTGTTGTGGATTTTGCAACATTTGGCAGGCAAAAACATAAGCCCCCATATCTCTACGTTTTTTTTCTAAAGTTTTTTGATCAAGAAATAGAGCTTCGCCGCTTTCTGTCCCGTCTACAGTTGCTGGATAAATTCTAGGAATAACAGAACCTTGCTTAATAATAGTGTCGTAAGTGTCTAATAAATGATAACGTGTTCCAATCATGCGAATTTTTCCATTTCTTGCGCCAAGATTAAGGGAAAGTCGCCATGCTTCGGTTGTCTTTTTGATTTGTTCAGAAGTGCTCACGCTTTCAAGAGTGACAACATCGTCATAAATAAGGATATCAAAATGCTTGCCCGTGGGCTGTCCATCAACAAGTCCCCATGCTTCAAGAGTTGCTTCTTTTGGATTTTTTTCACGCATCACAAGCAGCTTTTCTTCGCTCCAAGTTCTTGATAATGCTTTACTTTCTCTACTTGTCGGCTTGCAAATATGCGGAAACAGTTTTTGCAAAAGTTCATTACTTTCAAACTCTCTTTTAATTTGTTTGAGAAAATCTTTTGCAATAGCCCTTGTATGACTGAAAATTGCAATAGTAATATCAGGATTTTTCAAAATATCTTGTATGGTAAGGGCTATAGTAATAATTGTAGATTTATAGTGTTCTCTTGCCCACAAATCAAGATAACCATCTGGATTTTTTTGCACTTCTCTACATCTATCGTAAAGAAAATCACAATTCATATCTTTACGCCCCATAAGACAAACAAGAAGAAAGAAAAGATCACTTTTTGCTAATTCTCTGATTTCAGTATCATTTTTGATTTCTGTATAGATTTGTAAAGCTTGTTGCCTTTGCATAAGGCCTCCGCATTATAAGTTTTTTCATTTTATTCTTCTTTCTCTAATGAAAGCAAAAAATCTTTAATTGTCACACTCATTTCTTCTGAAGCTTTTTCTAATTCTTCAATGTTTTTATCTTTATTTTCATAGAGCTGTGCACACATTGCTAATTGTTTGCCCTCTAATTCAATAGCCTTTAGTGCCGTTCTGTAATCACCTTCATTCAAAGCACTTTCTTTAACTTCCTGAATATCTTGAATAATATCTTCGCAAGTGCGTATATTTTTCTTTTTTGATTTTTCAAGAACAAGTTTCTTTATTTTTTCTTCTTCATTTATTCTTTGAGAAGGCAGCGTATTCTTTCTTTTAATCATATTCTTACCCTCTTGTGTATTGTTATAAACTGTTGAATATCAAGTATAATATTCAATGCTAATTAAAGTTTTTGTTTAATCTTCTAATTCTATTCTTTTATTATTTTCTTTGTTTTCCATAAAGTTCAAAGTAGAACTATCTAGGCTTTGCCTCGCTTTTTTGAGCATAAAAGACATAGATTCAGGAACAGGCAGACCAAGCATTTTACAATGCCCCAATATGCTTATCAATTCAGTAAAAATTATAGTTCCTGCTAACCACATAGCTAAATAATGCTTTTCAGAGGGAAATAAGAAAATTTCTTGAAAAACTTTATCCCCCCAACTCACTAATATTACATAAAAAACATAGACTACTATTTTCGATATTCCCATTTTAAATTTGAAATACGAAAAAGAGTGAAATTTCAATGAACATGCAACACCTAATAAGAAATCAAAAAAGAGAACTGCAAGAAAAACATGTGAAATAACAAGAGAAAGTCCTGTAAATGATGAAATAGTAGTCATTATAAGAGAAACAAGGGCTTTCAATTCCCAATCTTGAAATAATGCACGCGAATAAGTACGCCACACAGTCATAAAATCTTCTATCATTTTGCCACTCCTTTATATTTTTCAAAGGAACGTAATGAACCTATTCCAAGCATTGCAAAAACAAGCTCAAGTAAAACTTCTGAAATACTTGGAATAGAGGGAGTTTCTGGATAATACATCATAAAAATATAGTTGAATACTGGACGTAGGATAAATTCAAAAGATAAAGCAAAGCCGCATACCCAGCCTATAAATGGTCGCCATCCAGCAACAAAAACAGTTCTATGCCCTGCTTCTGCTTGATTTATTGCTTGTTGGCCCATGAGCTGTGCCTGCATATTTTCAAGTTCTTTAAGTGCTATTTCTACTTGTCTTTTATCGTCGCCCTCAAAAAAATCTAAGGCCTTAACTAACAAGCTAGAAATTCCGCCAACCATCATTGATATGCTCATAAAAACTCCTTATACTTGTTTGCTTTTTTAATTAACTTCATAAATAAAATACATTAGAGTAAAGCTTCTGCTTTCAACCAGGTTGCAACATCAAAACAAGGGCAAGCTTTTGGACTAAAGGCATTATGCCCAAAAATATCTTCAATTTTATATCTTGCCTTTAAATGCTTCAAAAGTGTTTTTAATGCCTGCATTTGTTCATATGTGAAATTATTTTCATCCTTCATCTTTTCTGAAAGCCCACCAATAAGGCAAATACCTAAAGAATATTGATTATGTCCCTTACAATGGGCACCAACTTTTTCAACATTTCGTCCATTCTCAATACTTCCATCTCTACGAATGACAAAATGGTAGCCAATATCAAAGAAACCATTGTCTTCTATATGCCATCTGCGTATGTCTTCAACACCAATATCTTGGCTCGGCCTAGTTGCAGAACAATGAATTATTATTGTATCAATATGTCGCATAGCATTTCCTCCAAATTCACCCAAATTGATTAAAAATATTTTGTCAAAATTGAAATAAACTGCATCGATAAGGCATTAAGGCTCATGAAAACTCTTTCGCGCAAGAGTGGAATAGAAAAGGCAATATTGATATATCAATATATAAAGAATAAATACAAAGACAAAACTTAGCTTTTACAAGAAAGAAGTTTAGAAAATCACTATTCATCTGCTTCTTTTTTTGCTCTCTGCATGCTTTTGTAGTAACATAGTGATTAAGCCTCGTTCGCAAATAAGCGGAAATATTTCTGAATGCTAGCAAATAAAGTATATTGACACTATTTGTTAAACACATGGATTTTTGAAATATTTTACCAAATTAATAAATTTTGCTGGATTTTTAACAAAAAGACTTTTTAAGGTTTGAAATTCAATAAAAGAGAGACAAGCAGTCTAATTAGTCTGAGAAATATACTTTTTGCAAAAAAATAAATCTCAAAAGGCAAAAAATGAATTTTAAAAAATACACCTTAGACTATCCAGCTTTAAGCTTTCTACCTCTTTCTACAAGCCAATTTTGCAGAGCATGATATTCAGAAAAATAACTAAAACCATCAAAGGCTATTGGAGCACCCTCAGCATACCATTTCTTAACACTTTCTCTGCCCTTGCCATATGTTTTACATATTTCGGCAAGAGATCTTAAATGTTTTGGTGCAACAACAGTATAAGTTGCAGGCATTTGAAATGAATGAATGTTTATTTGATCTGTATTATCGATTTGCATAAATCCATTGGTTATACCTTCTTCACAATTATTCATCTTTTGCCCGTGAGATTGCCCGTAAGATTGCCCATAAGATTGTGTAGCAGATTGTGCAACTGAACGTACATGTTGCTTATTTATGCTCTTTTCTTTTGTAGAAAATATTTCTTCATGCTTTAAAGGCATCATCATTTGAATATTTTCTAATTCTTGTTCATTTTCTAAAAATTTTTTATAACCTTCATCAATTAAGGGTTCGTCTTCATATAATTCAAAGTTATACTTTAATAAATCATCAACATTTTCTTTTAATTTTATAAACTTATCTTTCTTTCTAGTCATATAATAAACCTAATTATCCTCTTTGTTCTAAATCTTAAAAAACAAATAGTTAAAAATTAAAAAAAATATAAATATCTCTCTTAATAGAATATATTTTTTCAAACTCCTTTATGCCACAAGATTGAATAAAATACGGCTAAAGAGTACAAAATTCGATGTATGCTCTTTTTCACAACCTATTAAAAGGTATATAATATGTATTTTAAACATATTATCTTTTATTATAATAATATTTATTAGTCAATAAAATATTTGTCTATAAATATAATTGATTTAAATTTTATAATTTTCTTAAATATTAAATTAAAAAATTTCTTCGGATTTTTATTTAATATTCTAAAATTGTATACGATAATAAATGCATTTTTTTGTATAATCACTTGTTTTCATTTATTAATCGTACCCAAAGACAACAATCTTTTTTTATTTACAAAAAAAACATTATGCTTTATTCTTAATCTTACTTAAATCGAAATTATTAATAAAAAATATAAGGAAAAAATGATGAAGAAAATAATTCTTCTTGCTTCCCTCTTTTGCGTTTTTACATCTTTTCTAAACAATATCGATACATTAAAGGGTAATTCTGCCTTAGCAGCTACAAGCACAAATGTAGATATTTATGCTGAAAAAAACAGAGGTGGAACCCTTGTCATGTCTTCAATAGGCGAACCGTCAAACCTTATTACCATGCTTTCAACAGATTCAGCTTCACATGAAATTGCTTCATTTTTATTTGTTTCTGTTTTGAAATATGATAAAGATTACAATATTATACCTGATATTGCAAAATCTTTTGAAGTTTTAGACGATGGCAAACATTTAAAATTTGAATTGCGTGACGATGTTTATTGGCAAGACGGCACTCAGCTTACTGCAGATGATGTCACTTTTACCTATAACATCACTTTAGATCCTCTTACACCAACAGCTTATGCTACTGATTTTCAACAAGTAAAAGAATATAAACAAACTGGAAAATTTTCTTTTGAAGTTTTTTACGACTCCGTCTATTCGCGTTCGCTTATTTCATGGATGGCTTCCATTTTGCCTAAGCACATACTTGAAAATCAAGATATAGTTCGCACTCCTTTTTCACGTAAACCGATTGGAGCTGGGCCATTTATACTTGAAGAATGGAAATCTGGAACTTCTATTACATTAAAATCAAACCCTCGCTATTTCAATGGACAACCGCCATTATCTAAAATTGTTTATCGTATTATTCCAGACTCTTCTACTATTTTTCTTGAAGCAAGAAATAGAGCTATAGACTTCTTTTCTCCAACTCCTCAACAATATCTCAAACAAACCAATACTGCACAATGGACTGAAAATTGGAATAAATTCAAATATCTTTCACCAAGCTATACCTATTTGGGTTTTAATTTAGAAAATGCTTTGTTTCAAGATAAGAGAGTTCGTCAAGCAATGTCCTATGCTGTTGACAGAGAAACTCTTATAAAAAGCGTACTATTAGGCCTTGGCGAAAGTACTGTAGGCCCTTATATGCCTAACACTTGGGTATATAATTCAAAATTAACACCTTATGCCTTCAATTTAGAAAAAGCACAAAGTCTTCTTGCAGAAGCAGGTTGGAAACTTAATAAAAATAATATCTTAGAAAAAGATGGACAAGAATTTGTTTTTACAGTCATTACAAATCAAGGCAATGATTTAAGAATAAAAACAGCCACTTTACTTCAAGCTTACTTCAAAAAAGTAGGAATTGAAATGAAGATAAGAACAATTGAATGGAGTGCTTTTATTAATGAATTTATTCATAAAGGCAATTTTGAAGCAACCCTACTTGGTTGGAATATCCTACAAGATCCTGATTCTTATAATGTTTGGCATTCTTCTGGTGCGATTGAGGGCGGATTAAACTTTATTCGTTATAAAAATTCTGAAGTAGACAGCATGCTTGAACTAGGCAGAGCTACTTTAGACGATGCTAAAAGAACGACATATTACCATAAATTCCAAGAAATTCTGCATGAAGAACAGCCATATCTTTTCTTATATGTTCCTTATGCACTTCCAATGGTGCAAAAAAGATTTAAAAATATAAAAACAGCACCGGCTGGTATTTCTTATAATATTGATCAATGGTATGTCCCAAAATCCCTACAAATTTATAAATAAATCTTTTCTGACTTATGCAGAAGCTACACTTGTTCCTAATTCTAGTAAATAAAGAGAAAATAGATGCAAAATATAAAAAAACTTCAAGATATACATGCGAGCAAGAATAAAGAAGCAAACAAAGATCAAAAAACTGAAATAATAGAAGACACTCAAGGCAACTTCATAGACGCAGAAGATTATAATGAAGAAGTTTTTTTTAATGATTTAAATGCAGAAGAAGAAAGTCTTAAACTTAAATCCAAGCGTTCCCACCCTTCTTTGCCTACAATTGAAGAAATAATTATACCTCTTAAGAAAAACAATATACATGCTGATGCTGAGCTTGTCACTCGTGCCTATAGATATGCAGAAGCAGCTCATGCTGGACAATTACGTCTTTCTGGCGAGCCATATTTGATGCATCCAGCTCATGTTGCCTTGATTTTAGCTGAAATGGGTTTTGATCAATATGCAGTTTGTGCTGGCCTTTTGCACGACACAGTTGAAGATACAGAAGCTTATATTGAAGAATTAGACACAGAATTTGGCGAAGAAGTTGCTGATATTGTTGATGGTGTGACAAAAATTTCTATTATGGATTTTGATACAAAAGAAGAGCAGCAAGCAGAAAATATCAGAAAAATGATACTAGCCATGAGTCATGACGTGCGTGTGCCTATTGTTAAACTTGCAGATAGAATGCATAATATGCGTACTCTTGATTTTCAAAAACCACATAAACAAAAGCGTATTGCTCAAGAAACAATGGATATTTATGCTCCATTAGCAAATCGCTTAGGCTTGCATAGATTTAAACTTGAATTAGAAGATCTTTCTTTCAAATTTCTACACCCTGACGCATGGAATATGATCAGTGAATGGCTTGACGAAAACCAAATGGAAGAACGTCAACTCATTTCAAAAGTTATCAATTCTTTAAATAAAATCCTTGATGAAAATGGTATCAGCGGTAGAGTTTTTGGCAGAATAAAACATAAATTTTCTATCTATAAGAAAATGACAGAGCAAAAAACAACTTTAGATGAAATGCATGATATCATTGCCTTTCGTGTGATAGTTAATGATGTTCGCGACTGTTATGCTGTTGTTGGTTTTGTTCACTCATTATGGAAGCCAGTTCCAACAAGATTTAAAGATTATATTTCCATGCCAAAGGCTAATGGTTATCAATCCTTACACTCTACTGTGATTGGGCCAGAAGGCGAAAGACTTGAAGTTCAAATAAGAACAGAAGAAATGCATACATTAGCTGAACACGGTGTTGCTTCGCATTGGCTTTATAAGGAAAGAGATAAAAAAATCCAAGATGCTCCGCAATTTCAATGGTTAAGAGATCTTTTGGACAGACAAAGAGACGAAGCAGATTCTTCTGAATTTCTTCATTCGCTCAAATTAGATTTATTCAAAGACGAAGTCTATGTTTTCACACCTAAAGGCCAAGTAAAAGAACTTCCAGAAGGCTCTACTTCTGTGGACTTTGCTTATTTGATTCATACTGATATTGGCCATCATTGTGTTGGTGCTAAAGTAAATGGTAAGCTCACTCCTTTATCTACACCTTTAAAAAGTGGCGATACTATTGAAATCATTATAGATAAAAATAGAAATCCAAGCAGAGATTGGCTTAAATTTGTCAAAACTTCTAAAGCACGTTCACGCATTCAGCATTATCTCAATACTCAAGAAAGGTCAGCTTCTGTCGCACTTGGTAAAGAAATGCTTGAAAAAGAAGCAAGAAAACATGGTTTTAACCTCACAAAAGCTATAAAAGATCATTCCTTTGCCTTGCTCATACCAGTAATGAGCGTACAATCTCTTGACGATATTTTCTCGCAAGTGGGTTATACAAAGATCACTCCAAGAAAAGTCATTAATCAATATCTTGAAATCACGGGCAAAGCTGTTAAGCATGAAGATGTTAAAGACAAACAATTAAAAGCAGAAGCACACAAAGAAACTCCAAACCCAAAGAAGCAAGCAATTGTTATTCAAGGACAAAACGACATGCTTGTTCGTTTTGCTCATTGTTGCTCTCCTCTTCCTGGTGATTCTGTTGTTGGTTTTATCAGTCGTGGACGTGGTATTATTGTTCACACTCTTAGCTGCCCGCACGTTCAAGAGCTTGAACCAGAAAGGCTTATCAGCGTTACATGGAGTGATCAAGAAGTCATTGAAAAACCATTCCCAGCAAGAATCCACCTTCTTTGTTTCAATGAAAAAGGCACACTTTTTGCTATTTCAAAAGTTCTTTTAGAGCAAGATGTGAATATAGATTCTCTTATGATTGCTTCACAACTAGACGGAAAAACAGAAATAGAAATGATTATAGAAGTTAAAGATGTTGTTCAACTTTATCAAACAATTGACAAAGTAAGAAATCTTCCACAAGTTTCTGAAATAACAAGATATAAAGATTAATCGTTGGGTTTTGATAGTATAATGCAAATATGTCAAGAAAAGTACATAAAAGAAGTGTTTTCTTTTTCTGAATCTGCCTCAGCATTCAACTGCTACTCTTTTGAAAAAGCCACTTCTTCGCTAGATGTTGCTTATGCATTGTATAATGAAAATTCTCTAAACATTTGGGATTCTGTACTTGTTGCAAAACAAACAGCTGGCAGAGGGCAAGTTGGCAGAGAATGGGAATCGCCTACTGGCAATCTTTACGCTGCACTTCGCCTCCCTAATGACGGCCTTTTTTCTACACATGCTTTAGCCATTATTGTAGGTGGTATTCTTGTTGAAAAATTAAATGATATTTTTTCAGAAAAATGCTTATCTGCATCTTTTCCTGCCAATGCTAGTTTTCGCTTAAAATGGACAAATGATATACTCATAAGAGACTGTAATAACTATTTTAAATCAGGCGGCATACTTGTTGAAGAAAAAGGAAATTGCCTTTTATGCGGAATTGGTATTAATCTTCTTTCAGCCCCTATTTTTTCTGAAAAACTAGAAAAAAATGCTATTAATCCGTCTTATATTTCAAAATATTATAAACTAGGCGATTTATCAATTAATGCACTGTGGCAAAGACTTGTGCATTCAATTTATTTATGCTACATTTCTAAAACTTTAGGGGTTAAAGCTTCAAATCAAGATGAAATTAATTTTCTTCTTCAAAGAAATGCATTAAAGACTGCGCAAAAGCTCTTGGCTTTTAAAAATGAAGAAGTCTATATAAGCGAAGCCTTGATTCTTGAAGATTTTGATTATGGAGAAAACAGAGAACAAATCACTGAATATACAGGTATTTTACGTGAAATCTCACTAGAAAAAAGCTCACTTGGGGCATTAGTTATTGATACAAGTTATGGAAAAAGAACCTTCATAGCTGGCAGAGTTCGGCCTTTGTAGAATGTAGCAATATTCAATGATATAGAGAATTTTTCTAGAAAGAATAGCAAATAAGCATTTTGTATATTTGATCGTATTTTCTGTTATTTATAAGGTATTTATAAAGTATTTATAAAAAGAGGAGTAATAGGGGACTATGGCTGGTAAAAATTTTAATGAAGTGCTTGCACAGTTAAAGCATAAGCGTATTCTTGTTGCTAACAGAGGTATTCCTGCAAGAAGAATTTGTCGTGCTATTAGAGAACGTTTAAACGGCGTTGCTATTATGACGGCAACTGATGTTGACAAAACCTCCCCTGCTGCTTCGGCTGCACATGAACTCTTACTTCTTGGTGCTGATCCTAATTCTTATCTTGATATTGATCTTATCATTGCAAAAGCATTAGAAAATGAAATAGTTGCAATACACCCTGGTTGGGGTTTTGCTTCTGAAGATGATGCTTTCCCAAGAAAATGTAAGGAAGCTGGTATTATCTTTATTGGTTCAAGTGCAGAAGCTATGAATCTTCTTGGTAATAAAGTTCAAGCTCGTAATCTTGCAAAAAAACTTAATGTTCCTGTAGTTCCAGGTTCTGAAGGTGCTGTTGACATTCCAGAAGCTCGCAGACTTATTAAAGAAATGGGCTTACCTGTTATGCTTAAAGCAGAAGGTGGCGGCGGTGGCCGTGGTATTTTTGCTATCACAAATGAAGACGAATTAGAAGACGCATTTGAAAAAGCATCTACTATGGCAGAAGCAGCCTTTGGTAATCCAAGACTTTTTGTTGAAAAATATCTTCAATCAGTACGTCATATCGAAATACAAGTCATTGCTGATAAACACGGTAATGTTTTTGCTTTTGACGAAAGAGATTGTTCTGTTCAACGTAATCACCAAAAACTTATTGAAATAACTCCATCACCTTGGTCAGGCATCACACCTGAACTTCGTGCAAAACTTAAAAAATATTCATGCGATTTAGTTAAGCATGTTGGTTACGATTCTCTTGCAACTGTAGAATTCTTAGTCACAGATAAAGGCGAGCCGTATTTAATTGAAGTAAATACTCGTCTTCAAGTAGAACATGGCATCACTGAATCACGCTATGGAATTGATTTAGTTGAAGCTCAAATAGCTGTTGCTTTTGGAGCTGAGATTCCATTTAACGAAGAAAATACAAAACCGCTCAACTTTGCTATGCAGTTACGTATTAATATGGAAGACCCAAAGTCAAACTTCACACCAAATACAGGCAGAATCACTCGTTATGTTTCACCTGGTGGCCCTGGTATTCGTTTGGATTCTAATATTTCTGCTGGTTATGATTTCCCTTCAAATTACGATTCAGCTGGTTCTTTACTTATTTCCTATGGTTCAACTTGGGATAAAGTTTGTGGAATTATGCAAAGAGCTTTGCGTGAGTACACAATCTCAGGTTTAAAAACAACAATTCCTTTCTATAAACACGTCATTAAAAAAGATGCCTTTGTCAATGCTCAATTTGATACAAATTTCATTAGAGATACAAAAGGTTTACTTGATTATGAAGACATGGCTCCAGAAGGCGAAAGACTTGCACGTTTAGTTGCTGAAATATCAGCACGTGGTTACAATCCATTTGTTGAACTTGGCGAATACCGCACTTCAACAACACCAAGAATGCCTGAATTCAATGTTGTTTTACCAGACAATCCAACTCAAGATCAGCAAGTTCCAAATTCCTATCCAAAAGGCGACAGAACTGCCCTCTTCGATTTTATTCGTGATTCTAAAAAAGTTCACTTCACAGACACAAGTCCACGTGATATGACACAATCAAACCACGGTAATAGATTCCGTCTCGCAGAAGACGAAATGATTGGGCCATACTTAGATAATGCAAACCTCTTTTCTATTGAAAATGGTGGTGGTGCTCATTTCCACATGAATATGCTTGCTAATATGACTTATCCTTTCACAGAAGCACATAAATGGAACACTTTTGCACCTAAAACATTGAAACAATTGCTTGTTCGTTCAACAAACGTACTTGGCTATAATCCGCAATCACGTAATGTCATGAATAAGACAGCTGAAATGATTTGTGAACATTATCAAGTTATGCGTTGTTTTGACTTCCTCAATTCAATTGACAATATGATGCCATTAGCTGAAGTTGTATTGAATAGAAAAGATTGTATTTTTGAACCAGCTCTTTCAGTTTCGGTTGCACAAAATTTTGATGTTAATCATTATCTCAATGTGACTGACTATCTTCTTGAAAGCATAGGTAAAATACTTGGTATTTCAGCAAAAGCTGCTTCAAAACACATTATTCTTGGCCTTAAAGATATGGCTGGCATTTGCTCGCCACGTTTTATGCGTGACTTAGTGTCCACCATTTCTAAGAAATACCCGAATTTAGTTCTTCACTACCACAGACATTACACAGACGGCCTCTTTGTTCCTGCTGTTGGTGCAGCTGCACAAGCTGGTTGCCATATTGTAGACGCTGCACTTGGTTCAACTGTTCGTTCCTATGGACAAGGCGATATCCAATCAACAGCTGCCTATATTAAAGATGAATTTGGCATAGACAATATCTTAAATAATGATGCTATCAACAAAGCAAACTTTGTTGCAAAGCAAATCATGCCTTATTTTGACAGATATTGCTCACCTTATTTCTTAGGCACAGACTATAATGCAATTCATCACGCAATGCCTGGTGGCGCAACTTCATCTTCACAAGAAGGTGCGTTAAAGCAAGGCTATATCCATTTATTACCTTCAATGCTTGAATATCTTGCAGCAACTCGTAAAATCGTTCGTTATCACGACGTAACACCTGGTTCACAAATCACTTGGAACACAGCTTTCTTAGGAGTAACAGGTGCTTATAAACGTGGTGGCGATGAAGAAGTTGCACATTTACTTTCTATTTTGAAAGAAGTTTCTTCAAAGAAAGAAAAAGATCTTACTGCAAAATTGAAAAAAGACAGATTGATTATCTATCAAGATTGTAACGATGCTTTCAGAAATCTTCTCTTAGGCAAATTTGGTAAACTACCTCTTGGCTTCCCTGCTGATTGGGTATACCAATCTGCTTTTGGCCAAAACTATAAAGATGCACTAAAAGAAAGAACTGAAGACTCTCCTTTATTACATCTTAAAGATATGAATATCAAAGCAGAAGAAAAAGCTTTAACAGAAGCCCTTAATAGAAAGCCTACAGATGAAGAACTTGTGCTTTACCTCAATCATCCAGGTGATGCTCTTAAAACATTCAAATTTGTTCAACAATACGGCGATCCAAACCAATTACCACTTGATATTTGGTTTGAAGGTTTAGAACAAGATAAAACTCTTAACTTTATCGATTCAAAACACAAGCCGCATCAAATGACTATACATTCCATACGCCACACACCTGAAACTGGCATGGCTTTAGTTCGCTATACTTACGATTCTGAATTTATGATTCACGAAGTAAAAATAGCTGAAGTCAACCAACATGGTAAAGCTGGCCTTGAAATGGCAGATTCTTCTAATCCAAACCATGTTGCAGCACCAAGTAATGGTGATTTATGGGTGGTTTATGTGAAGGAAGGCGATATAGTCAAGGAAGGACAAGAACTTTTCAACGTTTCTATTATGAAACAAGAAAAAGCTGTGCTTTCAAAAGCTAATGGCATAGTTAAACGTGTGATTAAAAAAGCAAATTACAAGAAAACACGTAAGATGGTTCCTGTGAAAGAAGGTGAGCTTATCATCGAACTTTCAGCAGCACCAAAATTATGCAAAAATGCAGATTGTAAGCTACCAATACAAGAAAACATGCTCTTCTGTCCACAATGCGGTAAGAAAGCAAAATAAGTAAATTAAGGGGCTATCTTTTATCTGATAAAAGATAGCCCTTTTATTTTATAATAAGAAAAAATTTAAAAAATTGATTATTTTTTTTATGCTTTTTTATGAAAATTATAAATATACGATAAATTCATTGAAATTTAAATGTTTTGATTTCAATTTTATCAATATTTCAAATGTTTTATGATAAATTGCTAGAGTTGACCTTTATCTAGAAGTGTTTTACACTTCTTTTGCGGTTACTATTCAGTTTTTATTTGTTTTTATTTCATTTTCTTGATGATTAATAATTTTGGAGGAAGCAAATGGCTACAAGAGTGAAAGCTCCACAACTTTCAATTGAGCAACTCAAAGAACAACTTATTCTCACAGGTTCTCAAATTAAGGCAATAGGCGAAGAAGCAGAAATGCTTGTTGGCGGAAAAAACTACAATACAGCTCTTATACACGAAGTTGCGGGGGTACAATCTCCTCAATTCCGTGCAATTTCCTCCATTTGTTTTCATAGATTACTCGACGAAACAAAGGTAAACGCCTCTTTAATACGTTCTATTATTGAAAAAGAATACACAAGAATCGATTGGAACGATCCTGAAATCAATAAAGATTCAGAATTTTTACAAAAACTTGTGCGTACTTTTGCTAAAGAAATCAAAGAAGCTGACAAAGAAGAAAAAAATGCAAAGAAAATTCCTTTGCGTATGTTTGTAAATAATGTGGTTGAAGGTTTTGCTACTTCACAAGAAGTGATTGATCAACTCAGAAAGCGTTCTGTATTAGTTCAATCTGCAATTCTTTCAGTTGAAATGCCAAAAGAAGTTGGACAGGCTGTTCGTGAAGCATATCTTGCAATCTGTAAAGAAGCTGGCGAAGAAAATGTTCCTGTTGCTGTACGTTCTTCTGCTGCTGGCGAAGATTCACGTAAAAAAGCTTTTGCTGGCCTTCAAGACACCTACCTTAATATGGTTGGCCCTGACAATGTTGAATTAGCCTACCATTGGGATTGTGCCTCCGCTTATAACCTTCGTTCTATGACATATAGAAGAGAAGCAATTAGAGATGGTATCACAAGAGCAGAAGAAACTGGCGAAATCGAATTAGCACTTCAAGCAAAACAAGAATGGGCTATTGAAAATACTTCACTTTCTGTTTGTATGATGCGTATGATCAGACCTGTTATTGCTGGAACTGCCTTTAGTGCAGACACAGCAACTGGCTGTCGTGGTACTGTTCGTAAAGATTTAGTCAGCATAGATGCTTCCTATGGTCTTGGCGAAGCTATTGTTGGCGGTATGGTAACACCTGATAAATTCTATGTCTACCAAAGAGACGATAAACACGAAGTAGTTATTCGTAATCTTGGCCATAAAGGCATGAAGATTGTTTATGACGAAAAATACGGCGGCACAATGAAGGTTGCAGTGCCTGAAAGTGAAATCTATAAATGGTCACTCACAATACCTCAAGCCGAACAAATTGCAAAATGTGTACGCCTTATCACTGATGCCTATGGCGGAATGATCATGGATACAGAATTTTGTATAGATTCAAAAGAACAACTCTGGTTTGTACAGGCTCGCCCTGAAACTCGCTGGAATGAAGAATTTGAAGAGCATCCAAACACTATCTTCATGCGTAGACTTGAAGTAGATAAAAAAGCTTTGAAAAATGCCGAAGTCTTACTTGAAGGTAATGGTGCTTCACGTGGTGCTGGACAAGGACGAGTCAAATTCTTACGTTCAGCTTTAGAACTCAATAAAATCACAAAAGGTGATATTTTAGCCGCTGAAAGAACAGATCCTGACATGGTTCCAGGCATGCGTGTTGCTTCTGCTATTTTAGCAGACGTTGGTGGAGACACTTCACACGCTGCTATCACTTCACGTGAACTTGGTATAGCTGCTGTTATCGGTATTCAAAGAGCAGAAGCATTACGTTCACTTGATGGATTAGACGTCACCGTCGATGGTACAGCCGGCAGAGTCTATAGAGGACTTCTTCCTCTTGTAGAACTTGGCGGCGAAATGGATCTCAATAAATTACCTAAAACAAAGACAAAGGTTGGCCTTGTTTTAGCAGATGTAAACCAAGCTCTCTTCCTTTCACGCTTACGTGAAGTAGAAGATTTTGAAGTTGGCTTATTGCGTGCTGAATTTATGCTAGGAAATGTTGGCGTTCATCCAAAAGCTTTAGAAGCTTTAGACGATGGTTCACTACAATCCTTAGTAGACGAACGCTTAGCTGAATTAAGTAAAAAAGTCACTCAAACTGCAAAAGAACAATTCCAATTAGGACTTATACATCTTGATCTAAAATTACGTGAATATGTTGGCGAACTCACAGGTTTAAATACTCAAATCACTGCTCTTTCAAATCAAGAAGTCCAAGGTGCTGAACAAGTTCTTGCTCAACAAAGAAAATTAAGAGAACTTGAATACAAATTAGACGAACATGTTGAAAATGCAACAAGACATCTAGACACATTAAGAACTTCAAGACATGTAAAAGAACATATCAGCATAGTCTATGGTTTTGAAGAAGAATTAGCATTCTTGCCAAATTCTAAAGAAGGCCAAGCAAGAAGAGCTGCTATTCAAAACGAAATCGAAGGCAAAACACAAGCTGTAGAAAGCAAAGAAAGCATTCAAAAAGTGATTGAAGCAATTGCAAATATACGCAATGAAGTTGCTATCAAATCTGGCATGAAACACCAAATCACCGAACTTATTTCAACACCAAGCAAGATTCAAGAAATCATTCGCTCACGTGGCTATAGAAACGGTAAAGAACACTATATTCAAACACTTTCACAATCCTTAGCTCTCTTTGCTATGGCATTCTATGCAAAGCCAATTGTCTATCGTACAACTGACTTTAAATCTAATGAATACAGAAACTTATTAGGTGGATCACTCTTTGAAGCCTATGAAGACAATCCAATGCTTGGCTGGCGTGGTGTTTCACGTCAAATCCACGATTGGGAAATCGAAGCTTTCAAGCTTGCTCGTGGCGTTTATGGCGGTACAAACCTCCAAATGATGCTTCCATTTGTGCGTACTTTAGAAGAAGCACGCTCTATGAAACTCTATCTTGATAGTGTGCACAATCTCAAATCTGGTGTAGATGGATTAAAACTCATACAAATGTCTGAAATTCCATCAAATGCTATATTAGCTCGCCAATTTATCGAAGAATTTGACGGTTTCTCCATCGGTTCAAACGACATGACTCAAATGGTACTCGCTACCGATAGAGATAATGCTGCCCTCTCCTATATCTACGATGAAGAAGATCCAGCTGTTGTTTGGGCTATCTTATGCACTATCTTTACAGGACAAAAGTTCAATAAAAAAGTGGGCTTCTGTGGACAAGGTGTGTCTAATTCACTCATCATTCGCGGCCTTGTTTCTATTGCTGGCATAGTTTCTGCTTCTGTTGTCCCTGACACCTATTACCAAACTAAATTTGATGTAGCACAAGTTGAAAAACTCAACCTAGACGCTTCAAAATTAGGAAATTGGCTTTCAGAACAGCATTTAGCAAAATTCAAAGCTCTTTTAGAAGAAGAAGGCTATGGACATATCATGAAAAAATATGTCACAGCTAACGACTTAAGAGAATGGTACGAAGGCGAAGCTGCTCGCTTACACGACGACTTGCGCAAAGCTCTTGCTACTCCAAAAGAAGACGAAGCAAGAAATAAAGCACAAAGCTTTAGAGCAAAATTCCATAAAAAAGCTATCTATGCTGCATGGAATTGGGACGAAACAGTAAGCGATGCTCTCCATCAATCAGGCTTCAAAAACTTTGCAGAACAAGCAAAAGCACTTGCAGAACAAAGAAAAAAAGAATGGTAAGAAAACAAGCTTAGTGAATAGGCAAATAAAATCATAAAAAATAAAGCCCTTGTTTATAATAAACAAGGGCTTTATCAAAAAAATGCATATTTTTTTTTATTTATTGAATATTTTTATAGTACATTATATTCATAACTTATTAACTAAATTGAGTGTTCAAACTAGCTCTAACTCATTAAAAGCTTCATTAATCTTATTTTTTTCTGTTGACCTTTTTTAAAAATGTATTATTTTATACTTAATACTAGTATTTTTAGCAGTCGATACTTAAATAAAAGTTGAGCTAAACTTTCAAAATTCGGTAACAGTTTAAAAAAAATAACACAGATGTATGACGCTTTTATAAATGTATAAAAGGATACAAAATGGCTTTTTTCTCAAAAGATCTATCGTGTGCTCAGCTTTATAAAAACACTGTTTTTGGCGTGTATACAGTCATTGAAGAGCTTTATTGGCTTTATGCCGATACTTTCTTCAAAAGAAATATCAAAAAACTTGAAAAACAAAAAGAAAGATTTGAAAAAGAAAGAAATATTCTTGCTTTAACAAATGCCGATGAAAAGTTAGATAAACTTAAAGAAGAACACGAAAAATTCAGAAAAATAATGATTGAAAAACGTGCTCTTTATTTAGACTAACCTACTTAATTAACAATAAAGGTTTTAACATGCGTATTATAATTGCTTCTGATCATGCAGGACTAGACTATAAAGAATCCATCATCTTACACTTACAAAAAAAAGGATTTGAAGCTGAAGATTATGGCCCATATACAACAGATTCTTTTGACTATCCAGATTCTGCACATAAAGTTGCAATGGCAATCAAAGAAAAGAAAGCCGATTTTGGCATACTTATCTGTGGCACAGGAATTGGAATGAGCATGGCAGCAAATAGACATAAGGCCATAAGAGCTGCATTATGTGCAAACGAATTTCAAGCAAGAGCCACAAGAGAACACAATAATGCAAATGTGCTTTGCTTAGGCACAAGAGTAACAGGCGAAGGTCTCGCACTTAGTATTGTAGATGCTTTTTTTGCTTCAGAATTTGAAGGCGGAAGGCATACTAGAAGAATAGAAAAGATTGAAATTAGCTAGGCTAAAAAAGCCCTTGGTAGTTATAAGGAAATTATTCGGTGATAAATAAACTTTTAAAATATGTCTTTGTTGTTTTCATTGTGTGTTTTATGAACCTGTTTACAACAACGCATCTAACAACAAAAACAGAAGCTTTGGCAAGTTCAGCCATACACAATATAGATTCTAATAGCTTTATGAAGCTTTTAAATGAAAATAAAGGTAAATTGATCTTAGTAAACTTCTTTGCTTCATGGTGTCCTCCTTGTGTTGAAGAAATCCCTGATTTTGTAGAAATCACAAAAAATCATCCAAAAGAAGATATCATGATCATCGGACTTTCAGTAGATCAAGATCCTAAAGCTTTAGAAGATTTTATAAAAAAACATAAAATTAACTACCCTGTCTTTTACGCGAGCCAAAATTTAGTAAAAACGTACAAGGTATATTCCATACCGCAAAATATCGTCTATAACAAAAAATTAAAAGCAATATATAACGAAGTTGGCATTATTTCTTATGAGCAAATAGAAGAAATGCTCAAAGATTCATAAAAAAATCTTTCTTCATGCATATAAAACAATTTAACTACTCTATTTTCAATTCCTTTCTATAATAATACTTAAGTCTTTGAAGGTACTGGAATTGAAATCCTGCCAGTCATATCGCACTCTTTTGCTCTTACTCATTAGCGAAATTTCTGATATTATATGAGATAACGAGCAAATTAATGAAAACGTGTTTTTTAGTAATATTCAACTAAAATCTTAAACTTTTTTGAAACGCGTTGTTAAGTCAAATTTAAAACAAAGTCAAAATTTGAACTAAACTTGTAGGAGAAGACCAACATAAAATCTATTATTGGCAATAGTAACGTGTTGTGTGGCAATCTAAATAAATAATTTTAAAGTAATATTCTAAATTAAACTGCATGAAAGCTTTTTTCTCTTTGAGGAGAAATGCTTAAAACGCGTTTTGAGTTCACTTTTAAAAAAACAATACTTTTTCTCCCTTCTATTCATAACATGAAAGAAAATAAGAAAAAAGTGTTAGAAAAAATTATATGAAAGAAAAATCGTTTAACAGCTTTGTGATGAAATTTGAGGCTTAAGCATTTTTCCCTATGCAGGCATAGCTTGCATGAAAACATCAAGCACAGTTATTGTAATAACATATGAACATCACTGGCTACAAAATTTATCAACAATTTATAACATTCACAGCTTAGCCTAAAAGAGAAAGTTAAAAACATAGTTATAAGCGAAGCTAGAAACAGAGTTAGAAGCAAGGCTAGAAGCATAGCTAAAAGCGAAGCTAGAAACAGAGTTAGAAGCAAGGCTAGAAGCATAGCTAAAAGCGAAGCTAGAAACTGAGTTAGAAACTATCTTGGCTAAAGCAAGAAGAATTATATATTAATTCTCATGAATGTATTATTTTACCTCCAAAAATTGGCAGCATGCATTATTGCATTTCTGCCCAAACAGAGCTAGAGCAATTATTGCTCAAATTGAATACAAATGCCTTTTTCTCACTCCTTGTAAGGCATTTGTATTCTATGAAAAAAGAATATTTTCCATCTTGTTCTTGTTGTAGGAAAATACTCTTTTCAAAATAATTCTTTTACTCAATTACAATTGATAGCATAAGTTACTTTATAAAAGAATTATGATTTTTAAAAAAAGAGTTCCATTCTTTATAGGCATGGAACTCTTTTCATTTTTTATTCTTATGATGGCAAAACTCAAAATGAGAATTGCTATTTTTTTATTTTCTAAGATCAATTTACACAAAGATGAAATATTACACCCTTGCCCAAGAAAAAAGCTCCCTACCAGAAGTAAGAAGCTTTTTAGAATGTATTAGATTGTATTTAGGTTATTGCGTAGTCGTCGGACTTTGAGCACTTACTACTTTCACTGAATATTCTTGAGCCAATAATGGAGTTTCAAAGAATATTATCATAAATGGCGTCATTCCATTAGGCGGTATATAACCATTATTTGCGTTGATATCAGTTGTATTTGAAAGCACTTGTACTATTTCTTCTTTTCCTAAAACTTGTAATTGGAAGAGTGAAAGACTTGTACCAGCTAATTGTTTTGAGCTAAGCAGTTTTGCGCCTTGTGCATCGTATAAAATAGCTTCTACTTCAATCATGGCACGTGCAGTATCAAAACCATTGATAACTCTTCCTTCAATAACTTGCAAAGTTCCGATTTTATCGTTATCCACAGAATATTGACGTACATTTCTCAACTCAAGTAGTTGAACTTTTTGTTCTAAATTTGAAGCACTTTGTATTTGTTCAGCCATTGTGTTTGCTTTGAACATATCTAGTAGTGATGTATAAGAAAATAATCCCCAAAAAGTTCCTGAAAGAACAAGTATAAATATAAAGATAAAGATACTTGTTTTTTTAGAAATTCTATTTCCTATAAGGCCTTTTTTTCTGATAGCTTCTTTTGCACGAGCATGTTCTTCTTCAGAAAAATTATTTTGTTGTTCTTTATTTACTGGTAGATTATCTTCTGCTGCATAGCTTTGAGCAGAAGAAGCTTGTGAAACATTTGTATTCTCTTCTTGTTTTTCTTCTATTTCAGGTTTTTGAAGAGCTTCAACTTCTTCTGTAACCCCTTCAGTGAGATCAAACACATTTTTACAAACAGTACAGCGTAATTTAGCGCCTTTTACCGCTTTATCATCAGGTAAATTATATGTGGTGTTACAATGCTGACAAGTTACTAGCATAAAAAACTCCAATCACTATGTGATAATTTCATAAATATCTGGTAATGCACGATACTTTTCAGCAAAGTCCATTCCACATCCAACAATAAAACCTTTTTCTATAGTAAAGCCTGCAAAATCAACCTTGACTTCACTTTCTCTTCTTTCATATTTATCGACTAAAGCAACAATTTTAATTGATTTTGCTCCCCTTCGAGTGAGTTCTTCAATTAAAAATTTCATACAATGCCCTGAATCAACAATATCTTCAACCAATAAAACATCGCGCCCAGCAAAGTCTAAATTGACTTCTTGCTTTATTTGAACACAACCTGAAGACTCTTGACTTTCGCCATAAGAAGAAACCTTCATAAATTCAATTTCAAAGTCAATGTCTATTTTACGCAATAAATCGACAAAGAAAAAAGCAGCTCCTTTTAAAATACAAAGAGCTATAGGTTTTTTATATTCAGCTTGATTGGCTTTATCTTGGCTATAAAGCTGTGTTATTTCCTTTGCTATAACGTTTAATCTTTGTTCTATTTCTGTTGCAGAAAATAAAACTCGCATTTTATCTTGTGTCATAAACACCCTTTTCTTCGAATCAACACTAAACATGAGAAAGAGATTCCTTTCAATCTCATTTTCAGCATATAAAATTTTCTATGAATTCAATAGCTTGTAAAAACAAAACACAAGAACATCCTTCATTTTAATAATAATAAAGTCTTTACTAAGAAAAATCAAGGAAAAAAAGCTAGATGCCAATATTTTAGTCTAAAATTTTATTGCATATTTCGTATAAATATTTTTATGCAAGAGATAAGATAAAATTCTTTTTCAAAACAAAGAAGAAGCGAGATTAAGTTTTAAAAAATTATTTTATGATTTTCTTGAAAGCACCGCCTGCTTCACTCTCGATAAAGCAAGTTTATTTTCTTCAACATTCTTTGTCAGCACACTTCCAGCACCAACCAAGACCTTATTTGCAAGTTCAATAGGCGCAACCAAAGCGGTATTGCTCCCAATAAAGCAATCATCGCCAATTATAGTTTTTGATTTATTAACACCATCGTAATTGCAAGTGATAGTTCCAGCACCAACATTTGTACGTTCGCCTATTTCTGCATCACCTATATATGTCAAATGATTAGCTTTTGCATTCTTTTTGAGAAGAGATTTTTTCACTTCAACAAAATTACCTATATGCACTTCTTCTTCTAGTTCAGCCATAGGTCTAAGTCTTGCATAAGGGCCAATTTTACATGCAGCAGAAATTTTCGCTTCTTCTATATGACTATAGGAATGAATAATAACTTCTTCTGCAATTTCAGTATTTTTTATGAAACAATGCGAAGAAATTTTTGTGAATTTGCCAACTTTCGTTCTTCCATAAAGTTCGCAAGAAGGAAAAATTTCAACTCCCTCTTCTATGCATACATCTTTTGAAATTGTGATTGTGTCTGGATTATGTAAAAGCACGCCATTTTCTAAAAAAGTTCTATTCCTCTGCTTTCTCATATACTCTTCTGAAAATGAAAGCTCAAGTGGATTATTTGCACCCAAAAACCTAAAATCTTTACCAAAATTATAAGCAAAAACTTTCTTATCTGCTCTCACACCAAGTTCTATTAAATCTGTAATATAGTATTCTTTTGAAGCATTATTATTTTCAATCTTTGGTAAAAACTCTTTTGCAAAGTCACTTTTCACAACATAAAGCCCAGCATTAATTTCATTGCTTGCCTTACCGTGTTTTTCTTCGTCATAATCTTTTGCTTCAATAATACTCAATACTTGAGATTGATTATCTCTCAAAACTCTGCCGTATTTTGCAATATCATCAACTTCAATAGAAGCAAAAGTTAAATCTGCATCATTTGTAAAAGCATAGTCTAAAATTTCCTTGATAGACTCAGGGCTCACAAGAGGAACATCGCCATTCATTACAATAATATAGTCAGCCTTTTCTTCAATAAAATGAGGTAAAGCCGTCAAAAGAGCGTGTCCTGTGCCTAAAATTTCTTCTTGTACTATATGTTTTTTGCCTGCTTCATGCGAAATCGAAGCTAATTCAGCTATCACAAGTTCTTTTTCATAACCAACGAGAGTAAAAATTCTCTCGTCTATAACCTTATTCAAACATGAATAAACACAAGAAAGCATAGAATCTCCCAAAAGCTCTTGTAATACTTTTGGTTTTTTAGATGGCATACGTGTACCCTTGCCAGCAGCAAGAATAAGTGCATAAGATTTTAAATATTGTGATTGAAACATAAAAACTCCAAATTATAGTACGCTCGCAACCCAAAGGAGGATAGCCCCAAATAAAAGCAAGGCCCCTGCGAGTGTTCTTAGCGATTGATCAGACATTTCACTCAAAGCCGCAAGCACGGCCTTTATACTTGATGGCGAGATAATCCATGGAATTGATTCAATAATAAAAGATATACCAAAGGCAGCTATAATCAAATTCAGCGTTATTTCCATTTTCTCTCCTTTTATCAAGCATGTTCATAGGATTTTTTTATTCTTTTTAGAAAAATTTCATGAAAGCTGTGTTCTTTGTGTACAATAAATAAAATATTCTATCAAGGAAAATAACAGGCTAGAATTTTGCTTTTTTATCTTGCACAAAAAACTGTAAACATTTCATTGATAGAAAGATACAAAGTGAAATTTAAGTGCAAAAAACAATAATAGTCAGCTTTTGTCTGTCATAAATGATTGCTTTTTGTTATATAATTTACTTTTGAACACTTTCTACAATTTTTGAGATTCATCTAGAAGAAAAAACTTGCAATTTAACTGAATTTGAGAGAAAATCTTTGCAAGAAAAACAAAGGGCACAGAATGATTTTATTAACAAAAGTATACGCAACTGAACTTCTTAAACTAGAAAAATCTTTAGAAGAGCTTTTGACTATATTGCCAACAAACATACAAAAAGTTGCTTTTCACACTTCAAAAGCAGGCGGCAAGAGGATAAGACCTCTTCTCACACTTCTTTCTGCACAACTTTTTGCTAAAAAAGATAAAGAAATTTATCCACTTTGTTCTTGCCTTGAACTTATTCATTTAGCCTCACTCTTACACGATGATGTCATTGATAATGCTGATGCAAGGCGTAATCGCCCAACTGCTCACACTCTTTTTGGCAAGGCTCAAACCATTCTTTGCGGAGATGCTCTTCTTGCACATGCAAATGCAACTGTAGCTACTTACAAAGATGCTGCCCTTATGAGCACTTTTTCTTCGGCTCTTCTGCAAACAGCGGCGGCAGCTTTTGAAGAAATTGAAATTGCTGGAAATTTAGAACTTGGCGAAGAAAAATACTATGAAATCATTTCAGGTAAAACAGCCTATCTTATTTCTTCTTCATGTAAAATGGGTGCTTTATACGCAAAAAATGTTTTGAAAGCAGATATTTCCGACGAAGAAGTTGAAGCTATAGCACAATACGGCAATGAAATTGGTTTAGCTTTCCAACTTATCGACGATGCCCTTGATTTTGCGCCGCAAAAACAAACAGGTAAACCGCAAGGCGGCGATATAAAAGAAGGAAAAGCAACTCTTCCTATACTTGCTTACTATAATTTTCTTCTTGAAAATGACAATAAAAGGGCTCTTTTATTCAAAGAAAAATTCTCTCAAAGTTTAAAGGACGGGAATTCTACACAAAATTCCTTTACTCAAGATGAACTCAACACTATTTGTGATGAAATACGTGATAAATCTTTTGATGAAATAGCAAGACAAAGAGCGAGTAAACATCTTCAAAAAGCAAAACAACTACTTGAAATTCTTCCAAATAATGAAACAAGAAAAACTTTTGCACAATTGGCTGATTATCTCGATAAAAGAGAACATTAATTTAGAAATACGATATATTCTGTGTAAAAAACATAATATATTTCAATAAAAATGATATTGAAAAGAGCAAAAGCTCATAAGGACAAAAAATGACAAACAATCAAGAACTTTTCCGTTTTGAAATCGCCCCTCACAATCATTTAGACGATGCTGTTGGCAGAAGGGTTGCTGAATCTATCAAGCATGCCTTAGAGCTAGAAGCCCAAAGTGTACGCGTGGTAAAGGTTTTTACATTGAGTGGAATAAATCTTGAACAAGTGCAAAAATTAAGCACAGAATCTGTCTTACACGATCCTGTCTTACACGCACTCAACATCGCTCCTTTAACTCCATCGCCTTCCCCATTTGCTGACATAGCTGATTTTATTATAGAAGTTGGATTTAGACCAGGTGTGACTGACAATGAAGGGCATACTGCACAAAAAACCATTGCTCTTGTTCTTAATAAAAGCAAAGAAGAAATAGCTGCCTACACTTCAACTCAATACCATATCAAGGGCAAGCTTTCATTAAAAGATGCTGAAAACATTGCTGAAAATCTTCTAGCAAACACATTGATTCAACGTTTTAGAATCAAAACAAAGGCAGAATGGCAAGCAGAAGCTGGTTTTGAAGCTCAGTTAGCAAAGGTAAGCGGAACTTCTTCAGATACAGTTGAAACTATTGACATAATCAATATGACTGACGATGAACTCATGGCATTTAGCAGAGAAAACACTCTTGCTCTTTCACTTTTTGAGATGCAAACCATTAAAAACCATTATTTAAAAGAAGAAATTCAAGCACAAAGAAAAGCGGATAATCTTCCTATAAATCCAACTGATGCAGAAATTGAAGTTCTTGCACAAACTTGGTCAGAACACTGTAAACACAAGATCTTTGCTGCAAAAATCGATTATACAGACGCTGAAAATAACACACAAGAAACAATTTCTTCTGTTTATAAAAGCTATATCCAAAATACTACAAAGAAAATTCGTGAAAGTCTTGGAAAAGACGATTATTGTAAATCTGTTTTCAAAGATAATGCTGGTGTTATAGCTTTCAATGACGATTTTGATGTTTGTATCAAGGTTGAAACTCACAACTCCCCATCAGCTCTTGATCCATACGGCGGAGCTCTTACTGGTATTGTTGGTGTTAACCGCGATCCAATGGGAACAGGCATGGGTGCAGAATTGATTTGTAATACAGATGTCTTCTGCTTTGCTTCTCCTGAATACAATGAAGAACTTCCACCGCGTTTACTCCATCCAAGACGTGTGCTTGAAGGCGTGCGTGAGGGCGTTGAGCATGGCGGAAATAAATCTGGTGTACCTACAGTGAATGGTGCTGTTGTTTTCCATGACAGATACCTTGGAAAACCGCTTGTTTATTGCGGAACTGTTGGACTTATGCCAAAAGAATTACACGGTAAACCAGGCTGGCAAAAGCAAGCAAAAGTTGGTGATGCTATCATCATGTGTGGTGGAAAAATTGGTAAAGACGGTATCCACGGTGCAACCTTCTCCTCAGAAGAATTACACCAAGATTCCCCTGCTACAGCCGTACAAATCGGCGATCCAATCACACAAAGAATTATGTATGATTTCATCATTAAAGCCCGTAACTTAGGCCTTTATAACGCTATTACTGACAATGGTGCCGGCGGACTTTCATCTTCAGTTGGCGAAATGGCTGAAGACACTGGCGGTTGCTTGATGGATCTATCAAAGGCTCCTTTAAAATACGACGGCCTACGTCCTTGGGAAATTCTTCTTTCAGAAGCTCAAGAACGTATGACTTTAGCTGTTCCACAAGAAAAACTACAAGAATTTTTAGCACTTGCAAAACATTACGGTGTTGAAGCAAATGCTCTAGGCACATTTACTGATTCTGGCTACTTCCACATCAAATACCAAGACAAAGATGTAGCAAAATTGAGTATGGATTTCATGCACAAAGGCCTTCCGCAAATGGAATTAAAGGCTGTGTGGAAAAAACCTGAAATTGCTAAAAAAGAAGAACAAAGCTTTGAATTAGCAGAAGAAAAACACAATCAAACACTTTGCGACATGCTTTCACGTCTCAACATCTGTTCAAAAGAATACATGATTCGCCAATACGATCATGAAGTACAAGGTGGTTCTGTTGTAAAACCATTGGTTGGCGTAAAACAAGACGCACCAGCAGATGCAGCTGTACTTCGTCCTGTGCTTACATCTGAAAAAGGCATTGTTTTATCAAATGGTATCTGCCCTAAATTTGCAGACTACGACGCTTACCACATGACAGCAAATGCTGTTGACGAAGCTGTAAGAAATGCTATTGCTGTTGGTGCAGATCCTGATTCTCTTGCTGGTTGTGATAACTATTGTTGGTGCGATCCTGTTCAAAGCGAACGCACACCAGATGGCGAATACAAATTAGCCCAATTAGTTCAATCAGGTAAAGCACTTGATAAATACTGTACTGACTATCAAGTTCCTTGTATTTCAGGAAAAGACAGTATGAAAAACGACTACACAGGTGGCGGACAAAAAATTTCAATCCCACCAACCATGCTCTTCACTGTTATTGGCAGTATGGATGATGTGAAATTAGCTGTCACTTCTGACTTCAAACAAGCAGGCGATTTAATTTATATTCTTGGTGCTACCAGCAAAGAATTAGCTGGATCAGAACTTGCCGACGAATTAAAGCTTACTTATTCACAAGTGCCTGTAGTCGATTCAAATCTTGCGAAAGCCCGCTATAAAGCTATATACAAAGCAATCCAAGAAAAACTTATCACATCTTCACACGATCTTTCAGACGGTGGTTTTGCAGTTGCCTTAGCTGAAATGGCTATGGGCGGCAGATTAGGTGCAAAGGTTGAAGCAAATCTTCTTCCTATAAAAGCTGATAAAGAAATTACTTTTACTGAAAAACTCTATTCAGAATCTGCTTCAAGACTTTTAGTGACAATTAAAGCAGAGCATAAAGAAAAATTTGAAAAAATATTTGAAAATCAAGACTTTGCATGTATAGGCACCGTAGAAAACACATCTATATTGACTATAGCAAATAATGGTAAAGATATAATCAATATTGAAATTGAAGAATTAGCAGAGGCTTTCAAAGGCCGTTTACAACTCTAATTCTACCTTACTTTCATACTTATTAACTTATTCGTATAATTTTGAACAAAGGATTAAAAATGCACACTTTTGATACATTAAAACAAAGAGAAGAAAGTTTACTTTGCAAGACTTATGCAAGATATCCTCTTGCAATAAAATCTGGTAAGGGTTCAAAATTATACGATTTTGATAATAAAGAATATATTGATCTGCTCACAGGTATTGCTTGCACAAATCTTGGCCAAGCCAATGATGAATTAGCTCAAACTGTTTTTGAACAAGCCAAGAAATTAGTGCATGTTTCAAATCTTTTTTACCAAGAAGAACAATTAGAATTAGCTGAAAAATTAATCAAACATTCAAGACATTTGAAAAAAGTTTTCTTTTGTAATTCAGGTGCAGAGGCAAATGAAGCAGCTATTAAATTAGCAAGAAGATATAATCATAAGATCAAAAACAAAGATGCCTCTGAAATCATTACATTAAAACAAGCTTTTCACGGCAGAACTCTTGCAAGCCTTGCCGCTACAGGCCAAGAAAAATATCTAGAAGGCTTTGAACCAAAGACAAGTGGCTTTGTACAAGTGGAATTTGGTAATATAGAAGCTTTAGAAAAAGCAATAACAAAAAATACTGCAGCAGTCTTGGTAGAAATCATACAAGGCGAGGGCGGCGTGAATGTGATGAGCAAGGAATACGCACTTGCAATTCAAGATTTATGCAAGAAAAACGATATCTTATTCATGGTTGACGAAGTGCAAACTGGTGTCGGAAGAACAGGAAAATTCTGGTGTCATCAACATTATGACCTCACTCCTGACGTCATTTCCTCTGCAAAGGCTTTAGCTAATGGCATGCCATTAGGTGCTATGCTCTGCACTGAAGAGGCTTCGCAAGGTTTTGACTATGGTTCGCACGCAACAACTTTTGGCGGAAATGCCATTTGCACAGCTGTTGCTTCGAAAGTTATTGATATTATTGAAAGAGATTCTTTACTTGATAGATGTTATTTACTTGGCGATGCACTGAGAGAAAGATTTAATATCATAGGCGAAAAAGTTCCTGGCACAATAAAAGAAGTTCGTGGTCTTGGCCTTATTATTGGAATCGAACTCTCGCTTCCTCCATCTTCTTGCAAAGAAATCTGGACAAAACTTCTTGAAAAAGGCTTTATTTTAAACCTCACACAAGAAAGAATTCTCAGACTTGTTCCTGCACTCAACATAGACGAAGAAGATTTAAATCTTTTTGCACATACTTTAGAAGCTCTTCTCAAAACATATAAACTTTAAAACAACATTCTAATTTTATTGACTTAAAACATTTTAAATTTATATATGAGCACAGTATGATAGTATCAAACTTTAAAGATTATAAAAATGCAAGATTGCCTGAAAAAATAGAAAAAGCTGTAGATGAAATACTATTATTGCTTGAAAATCCTCTAGAAAATGGCAAACATCCTCTTTCTAATAATGCAAAAGCTCTTATCGACCATTACACAACAAATCCTGAAGAAAAAGTTTTGTATGAAAGTCATGTAGAAATGACTGATATTCATATAGTTCTTGATGGCGAAGAATATGTAAAATATACTCCTCTTTCTCACTTAACAAAACTTTCAGATCCTCAAGAAATCAAGGCTTTTAGAGAAGATTTGCCTATAAATGTTGAAGACTTACAATTTTATAAAGAACAAATAAAGGAAGAAAGTCTTATCCATCTTTCAAAAGAAAAAGCAAATTTTTGCGTTTTCTTTCCGCATGAAGCACATTGTGCGAGTATTATGCTTGATCAGCCTAAGAAAATTCGTAAATTAGTGATAAAAATCCCTTTATAAATCTTTCCCATAGGGGGAAATATGTCTGGACATGATAAAGCTGCAAATTCAGATCTTGCACTTAATATTTCTTTTTTAAATGTCTTTAAATTTACTTTGCCGACAATGCTCACTATGTTTGTCATGTCTATTTACATGACTGTTGATGGTATCTTTGTTTCACGATTTGTAAATACTAATGCTCTTTCTGCTATTAATATTGTATATCCTTTACTTAATTTAGTTTTTTCTCTTGCAATCATGTTTGCAGCTGGCAGTAGTGCAATTATTTCAAAGCTTTTAGGACAAGAAAAAAACATCATTGCAAGAAAATCATTCACTCTTATCATTTTCACAGCAACTTTATTAGTCGTTCTTCTTTGCTTATCGCTTTTACTTATTTTTCCGCATGTCTTACATTTTTTAGGTGCTAATGAAGAATTGTATGAATATTGTTACGACTATGCCCTCACTCTCACTTTCTTTATGCCTATGGCATTATTACAAATTTTATTTCAACAATTCTTTGTGGTTGCGGCAAAACCAAAAATTGGCCTTGCTTTGACTATAATTGCAGGCTTCTCAAATATCTTTCTTGATTATTTACTTATTGTCACTTTTGATCTTGGCATTAAAGGAGCTGCCCTTGCAACTGGCATTTCCTTTTGTATTCCAGCTCTAACTGGTTTGATTTATTTTAGTTTTAAGTTTTCAGAAAAGCTCTATTTTGTGCGTCCAAGATTTAATTTTGTTGTATTATATCGTTCTGTTATTAATGGTTCTTCTGAAATGGTTTCTTCTTTATCCTTTGCTCTTACAACTTATTTATATAATACAATGATGCTTAAATTAGCTGGTGCAGACGGTGTTGCCGCAATAACTGTTATACTTTACCTTCAATTCGTGCTTTCATCATTCTTTATTGGCTATTCAAACGGCATCTCTCCTTTGTTTGGCTTCAATTTTGGAGCAAGAAAAATTGAAAATCTGCAAAAACTTTTTAAATTAAGTCTTTCTATCATTATCAGCATTTCTCTTTTAACCGCCATACTTTCTTATATATTTAAATACGAGCTTGTATCTGTTTTTGCTAAAGAAAATGAAGCTGTTATGATTTTAGGCATTCAAGGTATGACAATTCTTGCCTTCTCCTATTTCTTTACAGGCCTCAATATTTTTTCTTCTGCCCTCTTTACTTCCTTATCAAATGGTAAAATCTCAGCCATAACTTCTTTTGTACGTACTTTTATACTGCTTTCTACATCTATAGTTGTCTTACCTCAATTTTTAGGAACATTAGGAATTTGGCTTGCCATTCCTTTAGCTGAATCCATAGCTTTATTGATGAATCTATACTTTATCAAACGTTATAGAAAGATTTACTCTTATTATTAAAATTTACTCTTTCAGAACTTTACAAAGCATAGCTTTCAAGTATATAGTTTTAAAAGTTAATTAAATAAAATTATATACAAGGAAATATCTATGTCGATTTTATCAAATGCGATGGAGCAAAATATTGAACAAGGTTCAATGATCAGAAAAATGTTTGAAGCAGGTGCAAAACTCCGTGCTGAATTTGGTGCGGATAAGGTTTGTGACTTTTCTATTGGTAATCCAGATTTAGCACCTCCTCCATGCGTTGCAACAACTTTAAAAAATCTTTCTGACGCATGTCAAAAACCAGCTTCATTAGGCTATATGCAAAATGCTGGCTTTGATTTTGCTAGAAAAACCTTAGCAAATTATCTTTCAAAAGAACAAAATGTCAGTCTTACTGAAAATGATGTTGTACTCACTTGCGGTGCTGCTGGTGCTATGCATGTTTTTTTTAGAACTGTCCTCAATCCACAAGACGAAGTTTTAGGCATTAGCCCTTTCTTTGTTGAATATTCAAAATACGTAGACTCACATAATGGTGTATTTAAGCCAATTCCTGCTCTAGATGGCTCTTTCTTGCCTGATCTTGATGCTATTGAAAAAGCAATAAACGAAAAAACTCGTGCACTTATTATCAATAGCCCTAACAATCCTACTGGTGTTATCTACCCAGCTGAAACTCTCTCAAAATTAGTAGAAATTCTTGAAAAAGCATCCGCAAAATACGGCAGAATGATCTATCTTGTTTCAGACGAACCATACCGATTCTTAGCTTATGAAGACGAAGTTCCGTCTTTATTGAATCTTTCAGCAAATTGTGTTGTTTTAGGTTCTTTTTCAAAAAATCTTTCATTAGCAGGCGAAAGAATTGGCTATATCGCTATTTCCCCTCTTTTACAAGAAAAAGAGTTACTTATGGGAGGCCTTGTTCAAGCAAACAGATTCTTAGGCTATGTAAATGCACCTGTTATTGGCCAATATCTTATGCATGATGCATTAAACGATGCTGATTTAGAAAAAAATCTTAGCGCTGGTAAAGAAATCTATCGTGAACGTCGTGACAAACTTTCAAAAATATTAAAAGATGCTGGTATTGAATTCAATGTTCCACAAGGCGCTTTTTATTTCTTCATCAAATCTCCTGTTGCTGACGAAAGAATATTCAATGCAGAATTACAAAAAGAACTTATTCTTGCCGTACCTGGACGCGGTTTTGGTAAAGAAGGTTATTTACGTCTTTCTTTTGCTGTTCCAACACAAACAATAGAAACTTCTGCTGCTGGTTTCAAAAGAGCTGTTGAAAGATTAAAGCAAGCATAAGAATAGTAAAAAACTAAAAAAAAATAATAATTCTTATAAGTTAATGACAAAGTGCGTATTTTTTAAATACGCACTTTTTTTACTTTGAGCATTTTATTTATTTTGCCTTATTTTCTATTAAATCTTTCAAAGATTTAAGCCAAAATTCAGTAAAATCATCGTATTGCAATAAAGAATGCAATATAGCTTCGCAAGTAAAGCCTTCGTTTTCTAATATGGATTTCCATGAATCTTCGTTATCTCCGCCCATATCTTCACTTGCATGTCTGCCTATCAAGGATAATAGAGGAAAGAGATACAATTTATTGATATTTCTTTTTTTCATATTATCAATAGCATTTTCAAGTGTGAGAGAGCCTTTCATACAAGCCAAGAAAACAGAAGGATTTATATTTGAAAGTTTTTGAGCTAATCTACAATAAATTTCGTCAGCCTCTGGCTCTTCTTCTTTATTTGTGCCATGCCCCATAAAAAGAATTGCTTCATTTTCAGCCTGAATAAAGGAAGAATTTTCACTTAAAGCCGACAAAGCTTTTTCAAAAAAATATGTATCATTAAATAAAGGTGCAGCTACATTTATTTTTATCTTAAGTTTTTCAGCACATATCTCTGCATCTTTTAAAAGATTTTTGTATTCTATTCCAGGAATTAAATGTAAGGATTGTATGTAGATATGTGTAAATTTTTCAAAAGCCATTTTTTCAATTGCTTTTACCACAGAATCAGATTTAATTCTTTTCTTTGCTAAAGCCTTTCTACCATGTTCCGCTGTAAAGGCATAACGCACAGATAAAGGCTTAAAGCAAAGTTCTGCTTCTTTACAAAAAGCAGTAAAAACTTGCTCGGCATTTGTCGTACTTAAGCCATAAGCAACTATAATTATACCTCTTTTATCCATAACAAAAGCATATTCTCAGTTTATATTTAATGAAAATTCTCTAAAATAAAGATATGAGACCCTTTTACACTATAGAACAAGTAAAAGAGAAAGGCAATTATTTCAAAAAAAATCTTTAAAAAACAAAATATGCTTTTTAAAGATTTTTCTTTATTAAAATGTCAATTAAAATTTTATTTCGACTTGTTCTTCTTCGTCATCTCTTTTTGCTATAGTACCAATTTCAAAAACTTTCATACCAAGAACTTCTAATCTATCAGCAATTTCAGCAACATATTGTTTGTCCACAACAAGAACATAACCAATACCGCAGTTGAAAATTTGCAACATTTCTTCCCAAGTCATTTCCATTTCAGACTTCACCCAGTCAAAAACAGGCAAAATATCCCAAGTTCCAAAATTAATTTTAGCTTTCACGCCTTGTGGAAGCACTCGCGGAATATTATCATAAAAACCGCCGCCAGTGATGTGAACCATACCTTCAATTTGAATATCACGGATAATCAAACGAAGAGCTTCAACATAAATTTGTGTTGGTGCAAGTAAAACTTCAGCAACAGTTTTGTCTGTATTCGGAAAAATATCGTCTTTTTTGAGACCGCTCTTTTCTAAAACTTTGCGTACAAGGCTAAAGCCATTTGAATGTACGCCAGTTGAAGGCAAGCCAAGCACAACATCATTAACTTTAATTCCAGAACCATCAACTAATTTATGATTATCAACAATGCCTACACAAAAGCCAGCCAAATCATAATCATTATCTTGATACATTCCAGGCATTTCCGCAGTTTCGCCACCAAGTAAAGCACAAGAAGATTGTCTACAACCTTCAGCAATACCAGCAACAACTTCTGCCGCATTGTCGATATTTAATTTTGAAGTAGCATAATAATCTAAGAAGAACAAAGGTTTAGCACCCTGTACTAGAATATCGTTCACGCTCATAGCAACTAAATCGATACCAACAGTATCGTGTTTATCAAAATCAATAGCAAGTTTAAGCTTTGTGCCAACGCCGTCGGTTGCACCTATTAAAATTGGATCATCGTAAGATTTTAAATCAGGGCGATACAATCCCCCAAAACCACCTATGTCACTCAAAACACTTGAACTATGGGTTGAAGCAACGTCTTTTTTGATTTTTTGCACAAAATCATTGCCAGCTTCGATATTGACCCCAGCTTGAGTATATGCTTTACTACGGTTATTGCTCATATGCTCTCCTTCGCTACTCTTTGCATGAGTGCTTACAGACAGAGAGTATAAGAAGTTAGATGAAATTACAAGTTTTTTTTTACAAGGAATTACTTATGAAATACTCAATTATTATAGCAAGATACTCTCTTTTACTTTTCTGTCTTTCTTCATTTTCTTTCTTTTTACCAACTCTTCTTGCAAATGCTCAAACACATGAACAAAAGAATGAAAAAGTCTATATGACTAAGAAAAACAAACTAAATACGCATACTTATAGTGAACAAAAGCATAATTTAGCCCCAAAAAACTCAAATAAAATCTCTTCTACCTCACAAAATAATTCATCTTATTTTTACCACGACAAAGAAAGAAATTCTAAAAACACACGCATAATAGCACCTTTACAAAAAGAGCAACATAGTGATATACATACAGAAATTCAGATCACACCAGAACTTTATCTACCTATTAAAAGAAAGTAAGACAGAAATTTTTATTTTCTTATCACATCTATAAAAGGATTTACCATGAAATTACTTGTACTTGGAGTTGGCAATACTCTTTTAATGGACGATGGACTTGGCGTTCATGCAGTCTATGAATTAATGAAAGAAAAATTTCCGGAAAATGTTGAACTTATGGATGCTGGAACTTTCACACAAGACGCTTTTTATCTTTTTGAAGGCTTCACCCACATACTTGTGCTTGATATTTTGCATGCCAACTCTGCTGTAGGCGAAATTTTTCGACTTACTGAAGATCAGCTTATAAAAAATACTGCCCAAAGAATGTCTATACACGACACCGACTTAATAGATTCCATTGATATGGCAGAAAAATTCTTCAAATTTCGTCCTAAAGTTTTTATCTTGGGCATGCAACCTGAATGTTTTACCGAATGGAGCATGGAAATGAGTCCTAAGGTAAAGGAAAAAATGCCTGTCTTTGTTCAAAAAGCTAAGGAAGAAATCTACAGAATTCTTGAAATGTCTGAATAATTTTCTAATATTTCAAAAATTTAAATAAAAGTAAATCATTAAAATTATCTATAGCCAACTAAATATTTTGACAAAAATGTTTTTTTCTCATAAACTTCAAGTAGTTTATATTACTTCTTTATTTTATCATTTATTAATTATTTATAACACTCTTTATTAACAAGGAAAAACGATGTCACAAAGCAGATCAATCCATCTAACCGTTCATGTGCATAAAAATCCTGCTGCTATGGCAGAACGTGCTGCCCACTACATTGCCGAACGTTGCGAACAAGCCATTCAAGAAAGAGGCGTTTTCACCCTTGCTCTTTCAGGCGGCTCAACCCCATCGACTTTATTCACCCTGCTTTCAGGAAAAGACTGGGCAGATAGATTACCTTGGGAAAAAATTGTGATATATTGGGTAGATGAACGCTGTGTTGACCCCTCACATCCACAAAGCAATTACGGCGTTGCAAGAAAAGAATTGCTTTCACACGTGCCAATTACTTGGTTTTACCGCATGAAAGGTGAAGATAATCCAGAACAAGCTGCTGAAGCCTACGAAGCTTTATTGCGTGAACATTTTCGTCTCACAGAAAATGAATTTCCAAAGTTCGATTGTATTCTTCTTGGACTTGGCGAAGACGGGCATATTGCTTCTCTCTTCCCTGATGAGCAAGGTTTACAAGAAAAAGAAAGACTTGTTATTGATCAATATGTGCGTAAACACAGAACAAATAGACTCACCCTCACCTTGCCAGTTATTAACAATGCCCGCTCTTGCGTTTTCTTGGTGAGTGGAAAAGATAAACACGAACCTCTTTCACAGGCTCTAAACCTTCTTGGAGTGCAAAAAAATCCAGCACAATTTGTTCGCCCTAAAGGCGATTTAGTTTGGATTGTAGACGAGGATGCTGCATTAGGCTAATAGACAAAGTAAAAACTCAAATTTCTTTAAAACTAGCTAATATAGGGTAATTTTTTATTTAAATAAAAAATTGCCCTTTATTATTTGTTACCACACAGTTCAAATAATAAAAGGCAATAGAAGAAAAACAGTATACAAATACTCTAAGTATTTATACTAAATATAATTGATGATTAACTTTAAAGCATAAAAAGCATTAAAGATTTTTATTTTTGCCCTATAATCTTAGTGCAAAACATGAGAATAAAGTGGAATATTTCCTTAATAGAAATGTTGTGTGGAAAAACTTCAAGAACACTTGTCAATTTTTCGACATCCATCTTTTCTCATTAAAGAATTTACTATTAACTATGATACATTCAGTAAAAAATTAAGCAGGGAAAAATTTTCCTAGATTATTTTAAATATAAACTATAATCTGCAATTTTTTCCTAGAAATACATATAGTTACCAGCGGCTTGTATTACGTAAATAGGATTTAGCAGCATTCGTTTTTTTTGCCATAGGCACAAGACTTGCTTTAACTTCATCTCTTAACGTTGTGCCCACATCATAAATAATCTGATTATAACCCTGAATAGCAACAAGTTTGAAAACATAATCTTCATTGTTTTCCTCATCATGCTCTTGATATGCTCTAGTGAGGATTTCAGCTCTATCCATAAAGAATTTTTCAGCATTTTTAATATCGCCCTCATTTAGTGCTTCAAGTTCATGTTGAGCAAGTATCATTGCTCTATCAAGCATTGTGAGTGTAGACATAACTATATCCTTATATTACAGAAAGTTAGAATTAATTCATTTGGCTTGATATATTTTTATCAATATTAGCTAAAATACCTTCCCAATTATTGCATAAAGGAATAAATTCAAATTCAAATAAATCAGAAGTCAAATACCAATCTTTATTTTCTAATGCTTCATTTATTTCAACAAGCAATTCTGAAAGATTTTCAACATTGTTCACGAAATCTGGATCAATTTCATCAACAAATTCAGCACGTAAAACACCAACCATAGACATAAAATCACGAACGACATTAATAGTATCAACTAAAAAAGTAATACCTTTTTCTGTTTCAAGTTCTCTAAAAGCTTTAGAGATTTCAAGAGCAGAAAAGTTCATAATATTCACCACTTTATTAAGTTCAACAATAATAGCTCTTGCCATTTCATTTGTTGGCATTGAACGAATTTCAACGCTTTCAAGTTCGTCTGCGTCAATATCTTCTGCTTGATGTGGATAAAGTTCGCTAAATTGCACTTTGTTTACAAAAACATCAGTGACAATTCTTTTTTCCATTGCTTCCATTTCTGCTATAGAAACAAGAAGTTCTTCAAGGTTTGAAAAATTTGTGATAGCCAATTCTGTTTGTCTTCCATCAATAATAATCATGTTTTTCTCCTTTACTCATTTGAGTATGTCAAAATTTTTCTTCATGAATACTCATTTGCAAATTACATGCCAAAAAAATTAAGAAACAAGAAAAACAATAAAAAAACAAATTATAACAAATAGTTAACACAATTAAACAAAAGAAAAAAAAGAAAAGAAATAAATATAGAAAAATCTATGAAGATAAAAGAAAAGAAAAAAAGGAAATATCTTCCCTCTAAAATATCTAAAAAAATAGACTTTAAAATTATGCCAAATTAGTTAGAAAGAAAAAGTCAACTAATTATTATCTAAGGCATTTTTCCATGCTTTAAGTATTTTATCAAATTTTTCTATAATTTCAAAAAATAAGTTTTCTTGAACGTCTGTCACTTGTAAGGAATAATCCCAAAGATATGCCAAAGGCAGCGTAGAAGAATTTGACTTAAATAAAGACACAATTTTTTGATTTGTCGACAAAAAGCCATGTTTCATCTTTTCAAGATGTGCCATAAGTTTTGCTTGTTGCTGTAAAAGTGTAAATAAGTCACAAAGAAGGTTAAGATGAGCTAAAAGTTTTTCTTTTTCAACTTTATCAAGAGCTTGGGAAATAGTTATTTCTACTTCTTCCCTTTTATTTTCCAAAAGCTCAAGACAATTTTTATACACTGTTCTTTGCATCATATACAAAGCTTCTCTTGGATTTTTATCTATAATATCAAGAGCTTTTAATGTCAAAAAGCCCTCTTCATCTCTTTGAGATTTCCAAATTCTTGCTTGAGCAGAAAAATATTGTGGCCATTTTGATCTTGAAAGTCTAGCATCTGCAATATCTGCAAGCACTTTTGGCGAAATGACTTGTTTACAATCATAATGTGAACAAATATGTGTAAAAGAACATGGATGACAAGGCATATTTGCTTCAATAAGACAAGCATCTTCACTTATAGGGCCAGTATCCCAAGCTTGTGCAGTAGCGAGGAAAAGTGCAAGTATAGGAATATTAAGGCTTGCCGCTAGATGCATAGTGCCTGTATCATTAGATATCAGCAAAGAACATTCACGCAAAACAGCCGCCAAAAGAGGTAGATCAGTTTTTCCAACAAGGCTTATGCCCTGTCCGCCTGCAAGGTAAAATTTTTCAAGCAAAGTTTCTTCATTTTTTGCACCAAGCAAGACTATTGTATAGCCACGCTCAATAAGAAGTGTACTTAAATGTGCAAAATGTTCTATACTATATTGTCTTTTTTCAGCGCTAGCCCCTAATTGAAAAGCTATATATTTTGTTACATTAGGAAGCTTTTTCTTTATCGGCAAATTTGTTTTTAAACTCTTTGCAATAATTTTGTCAAAAACTTGTGATGCTTGAGTCAATAATAATAAAGCTTGCTTTTTTTCTTCTCTAGTTGTTGGGCGTATAGCTGGATTTTGGGCTTTTTTCAAAACATTGCTATAAGCTGCATTTTTTTCATCCTCTAAGAGTTCTAGACCGCCAAGCAAAGCAAAACAATCTGCTAAATTAAAAGGACTAGAGAGTCTATTTAAAGTAACTGCTTGTGTGTATGTTCCCCATATATTAGAATTTAAACTAAAGCCAAAGGAATCCAAAGCATATCCATAGACAGGAATTTCTTTTGATTTTTTAGTAGAATTAAGGCTAATTTTCTTTGCAAGCAAGCGTGCAACAACACTAGGAGTAAGATTGATAATAAGATCAGGTTCAAAGCTATCGAAAATATTTTTTGTGAAAGCTTCAAAAGCATTTAAAGCCTTCAACCAACTTTCATCCATTGTTTTTAAATTTTTCAACAAATAAGAAGATGGTAGAGGGAAAATATCACTCACATGTTGAAGCAATTGCCCTGCTTCAATAAAATTTTCCACGCAAACAAGGCCAATATTCAGCTCTTTTTCATTTAAAGTATCTTTAAGAGCATGTAATAATGGTTGTGCTTGTAAAGTGTCGCCAAAGCGAGTGATATTTATTATAAGAATATTCATATAGGCTTTTTATAAAGTTAATAATGTTCTAAACCTCTGTGATTTTATATTAAATACTAGAAGAAATCAAGCAAATAAAACTTACTTTAGCTTCTATACTATACTAAGAACAAAGCAAGCTATAAAAAAATAATTTCACAATTTCAAAAAGTTTTAATATTTTAAAACAAATTGTTATAGTATAAAGCACTTGCTCATTTTCTTAACATGGTATACAAATTCTTTTGAATAAAGAATTAAATGCTATGTAGTTTTTGGCAATTTATTATCTAATTCTCCATATTTTGAGGGCTTATAATGAAGCAAGGTATTGATTTCACAACAGGAAAAATCTATTTTCCTCTACTTAAATTTGCATTTCCTATTTTTTTAGCAAATTTATTACAAAACACTTATGGTGCTGTTGACTTGATGATTATAGGCTTTTTTTGCGAAGCAGAAGATGTATCTGCTGTGGCAAATGCTGCACAGGTTATGTTTGCAACAAATATGCTTATTGTGGGTCTTGCTTTTGGTATCACTATCTTACTTGGACAAAAAATTGGTGCAAAACAATTAGACGATTGTGGCGAAGTCCTTGGAGCAGGAATTTCTTTATTTATTCTAATTTCTCTTTGCATGACATTTTCACTTTCTTTTTTCTCATCAGATATTGTTTCACTATTAAACACACCCAAAGACGCTATAATTGCGTGTATAAACTATATTTTAATTAATGCTTATGGCTTTATTTTTATTGTTGCTTATAATCTTTTCGGCTCTATTTTTCGTGCTATTGGCGATTCAAAAACACCTCTAATAACGGTTGCTATTGCTTGCTTTACTAATATAATTTTAGATTTAATTTTTATAGGATATTTTGGCTTAGGAGTTGAAGGTGCTGCCTATGCAACTATAATTTCACAAGCTTTTTCTGTTTTCTTTTCACTTTTATATATAAGAAGACAAGAAATGCCCTTTGTCTTTTCTTTAAAAAACATTAAATTCCATAAAGCATATATCAAAAGTATTATTGTTCTTGGTGCGCCTCTTGCCATGCAATTCTTTTTTGCACAAATATCTTTTTTAATTATTACTTCAATAGTAAATACATTTGGCCTTGTCGCCTCAGCAGGCGTAGGCATTGCTCAAAGAATTGTTTCTTTTATCATGCTTGTTCCAACTTCTTTAGCTCAAGCAACTGCAAGTGTAACCGCTCAAAACTATGGTGCAAAAAACATTGAAAGAGCCACAAAATCATTCAATTATGCTATTATGACTTCTTTTGGAATAAGTATATTTATTGCTTATTATTGCTACTTTCACGGAGACAATCTTGCACGCTTGTTCACGCAAGACGCAAAAGTCATCGAAGCTTGTTGGCTTTACATGCAAGGTTATAGTATAGATGTTTTACTCACTTCATTTTTCTTTGTTTTTGCTGGTTTCTTTAATGGTTGTGGACAAACAACTGTCGTAATGATTGTTGGACTTTTCTGCTCTTTTGGTATTCGTGTGCCTTTTTCTTATATTTTCAGTCAATTAGAGAATACAAATCTCTTTATTCTTTCTCTTGCAACTCCATTATCTTCTGTCATACAGACAATATTATTTCTTCTTTTCTATGTCTATCTTGTAAAAAAACTCAAAAAAACTTTTGCCGCCTCTATTATAAATTCAATTAAGAGTGAAAAATAATTTTGACATTATAGCTCATTTAAGCTAGAAGAAATTTAATCATTAATAAAATTTCACTATTAATGCTACTTTAAAATTGATTAACATACAGGGTTAAAATTATGTCTGAAAAAAGTGCTATTTTATTTCCAGGACAAGGTTCACAATCTGCAAACATGGGCAAAACTCATGCTGAAAAGAACTCTGATATTATGGAATTATGGAAAAAGGCAGAAAAATATTCTTCTCTTCCTTTGAGAGAAATTTATTGGGAAAGTGCTGACGAAACTTTGATGGCAAATACAAAGAATCTACAACCAGCTCTCACTGTCACCAATCTTGGTGCATGGCTTGAACACAAAGATAAAGTCACAGCATCTGCCTTTGCTGGCCATAGCTTAGGCGAATTTTCTGCTTTAGCAGCAGCAAAAGTGCTCTCCTTTGATGATGTTTTACAATTAGTTTCCCTTCGTGGTAAATTGATGGATTCAGCAGATCCAAACAAAGAAGGTACAATGTATGTTGTATTGCGTTTAAGTGCTGATGAAATTGAGCCTACTTGCAAAGATGTAAGCGAAGAATCTGGAAGAATTGTAAGAATTGCAAACTACAACACACCTAAACAATTCGCTATTTCTGGACACAGAGATGCTGTAGAAGCTGTTGTTGATAGATTAAAACCACAAAAAGCAAAGGCAATACCTTTGGCTGTTTCAGGTGCTTTCCACACTCCTTTAATGTCTGAAATAAACGTTGAATTTGCTAAAGAATTAGATAAATACGATTGGGCAGATCCTATCGCACCTATTTATTGCAATGTGAACGCAGAATCCATTACAGAAGCAAAAAGAATGCACAATATCATGAAAAAGCAAATAGTTTCCTCTGTTTTATGGACACAAATCATCACAAATATCCATAAATCTGGAGTGAATAATTTTGCTGAAGTTGGGCCAAAAGGCGTTCTTATACGTATGATTCCACATATCATCACAGAAGACGAAGTGCATACAATGCATTACGAATAAAATTTTATTCAACAAACAAAAAAAAGGCAATTTGAAAAAATTGCCTTTTTTATTATCTAAAAGTCATTCAACAAAAGTTGAATCTGCTAAAACAAAAATCAAGTTTAGTCGTATTTTAAAGCAGATATTTTCATCAATCTATCCCAATTATGGTGTGATTCAATATATCTAAATGTACCTGTTTTTGCACGTATAACCATTGAATGCGTAGTTGCACCATTTCCAGCATATTGCACGCCTTTAAGCAAATCACCACTAGAAATACCAGTTGCTGCAAAAAAAGCATCGTCACCACGTATTAAAGATTCTACAGATAAAATCTCCCTCACGTCTATACCTGCTTTTTCAATAGCTTCTTTTTCAAGATAAGATTGCGGTTCTAAACGTGCAAGCATTTGTCCGCCTAAACCTTTGATAGCACATGCAGAAATTACACCTTCAGGTGTTCCGCCTGTTCCCATCATAACATCAACATCAGTGCTAGGATCAACAACCATAAGTGCGCCCGAAACATCGCCATCAGTATGTAAGGAAATTCTTGCACCAACAGCACGAATCTCTTTAATCAAATTCTCATGCCTTGGCTTGTCAAGAACAAAAACTACTAAATCATTCACATCCTTACCAATAGCCTTTGCAATATTTGTCAAATTATCTTTTACAGGTGCGTCTAAATCAATAGCATTACGTGCTGCAGCACCAACAACTAATTTTTGCATATAATAACTTGGGCCAGGATTATACATCATGCCACCAGGACATGCACCAATAACAGCAATAGAATTTGGTCTGCCATAAGCAAGCAAACTAGTGCCCTCAACTGGATCTACAGCTATATCAAGTTTTGGCCCTGAACCAGAACCAACTTTTTCGCCATTATAAAGCATAGGAGCTTCATCTTTCTCACCTTCACCAATAATAACTGTACCGTCAATATCAAGTGAATTAAATGAAAGTCGCATCGAATCAACAGCAGCACCGTCACCCTTTTCTTTTTCTCCTCGTCCTAACCATCTCGCTGATGATAAAGCCGCAGATTCAGTGACTCTTACCAAATCAAAACCCATATTTTTTTCAGGTGCCTGCATAAAAAACTCCTTTAGAAATTAACAATAATTCAAAATACAATATTTCAATAAAGTATTCAAGTTTTTTTTCATGGCTAAATTTAGGCATTATAATAAAAACAAGATAATAAAAAGACTTGCAAGATAATTAATTGAGTTATACACTATGCAAAAATCAATAAACTCAATTTAAAGAAAAAAGGAATGTGCACATGACTACAGAAGAAACTTGCAGAGAAATAGACGCTTGGTTAATAAATTGGCTCGAAGACCCTCTCAATGCAAAATCAGCCTTTATACAATACTATACTTGGCTCAAAGAAAACAATATGACCTTAGCTTTCAACGACAGACCAGGTATAAGCTACTCACTCAGAGCAAGCCACCACGAACACGCTACAAGACCACTCTTCGTACTCGTTGACATAGTCGACGACGTGCCAAGCGAACGCTGGCTCTCCGTATGTTTCTATAACGATATGGTACAAGATCCAGACGAATTAGGCGATTTCGTACCAAACGGCCTCATGAACGAAGACGCTCTCTGCCTCAACCTCGACGAAGAAAACGACGAAATGCGTGCCTATATACAAAAAAGAATAGAAGAAGCTGCAAAAAGTGCGCAGGATAGTATGTAATTTTTTGTTGTTTCCTATGTCTCCGACGGCCAAAAGAGTTGAACCCCTTTGGCCGTCGGAGACAAAAAAAATCTCGAATACAAAAAAAGCCCTTTTCAGGGCTTTTCTTATTTTATTTATCTGTAATTTTATAAACTAGTCTAATTTACCAGCTTCTTCTTTCATTTCGAATGCTTCAATGATGTCGCCAACTTTGATATCGTTGTAGTTTTCTAATGATGTACCACATTCAAAGCCTTTCATCACTTCTTTTGCATCGTCTTTGAAACGCTTGAGTGAGGAGATTTTACCTGTGTAGATAACGACACCTTCACGCAATAGACGCACGCCACAATTTCTTGTGAGTTTTCCATCGACTATGTATACACCTGCAATAGTTCCAACTTTTGACAAGCTGAAGGTATCACGCACTTCTGCTTGCCCGAGATATACTTCTCTTTGTACTGGTGCGAGCATACCAGCCATAGCGGCGCGAATTTCTTCAACTAATTTATATATGATGTCGTAGAAGCGGATATCTACGTGTTCGTTGTCTGCAACTTCTTTTACTTTTGCAGTTGGTTTTACGTTAAAACCGATGACAATAGCTTCAGAAGCGGCTGCGAGCATGATATCTGATTCTGAAATTGAACCAGCACCACCGTGTAATACAGCGATACGCACTTTTGGAGTTGATAATTTATGTAAAGCTTCTGTGATAGCTTCGAGTGAACCTTGCACGTCGGCTTTGAGTATGAGGTTGAGCACGAGAGCTTCAGCAGTATCTGCTTTTCTTGCAAGGAAGGTTTCGAGAGTTACTTTTGATTCTTTTGCAAGAACTTTTTCACGTAATTTCACAGCTCTAGCATCTGCAATTCTTCTTGCCATTTTTTCATCTTGTAAGGAAACAAATTCTTCACCTGCTTCTGGCACGCCTTCAAAACCTTGTACTTCAACTGGCATTGATGGACCTGCAGATTGGATTTTCTTTCCTTGATCGTTGAATAGTGCACGCACTCTACCAGCAAATACACCGCAAACAAAACTATCGCCTTGATTGAGAGTACCTTCTTGTATAAGTACAGTTGCAACAGGTCCACGACCTTTATCTAATTTTGCTTCAACAATATGCCCACGAGCGTGCTTTTCTGGATTTGCTTTTAATTCCATGAGTTCAGCTTGTAAAGAGATGAGTTCTAGTAATTCATCAATACCTTCACGCTTTTTAGCAGAAAGCATAGCTGTAACGGTATCACCGCCCCAATCCTCTGCTTGTAAGCCAAGTTCAGCTAATTCACGTAATACTCTGTCAGGGTTTGCCCCTTCTTTATCCATTTTGTTGACTGCAACAATGATTGGCACTTCTGCTGCTTTAGCATGGTTGATAGCTTCTCTTGTTTGCTCCATAACGCCATCGTCAGCTGCAACAACAAGAACAACGATATCAGTAACTTGAGCACCACGCAAACGCATAGCTGTAAAGGCTTCGTGACCAGGAGTATCGAGGAAGACGATTTCGCCACGTTTTGTACGTACGTGGTAAGCACCGATATGTTGTGTGATACCGCCGGCTTCACCGTCAGTAACATTGGTTTGACGAATAGCATCAAGTAATGAAGTTTTACCGTGATCAACGTGTCCCATGATAGTCACAACTGGCGGCCTTACTTTGAGGCTTTCAGGTGCGTCGACTTCTGTTGGAAGTATAGCTTCTTCAGCTGAGAAACCGACTTTTTCAACTTCGTATTCAAATTCAGCAGCAACAACGGAAGCGGTATCGAAATCGAGTGAGGAGTTGATAGTAGCCATAACGCCTAAACCGAATAAAATCTTGATGATTTCACTAGATTTTAGCCCCATTTGGTGAGCCATATCAGCAACTCTAATTGCTTCTTCTATACGTATTTTTCTTTTTGCAGCCTTCATTGGTGCAGTTGTTACGCTTGTTGATTTAATTTCTTTTTTCTTTGGTTTTCTACGACGTCTTGGTGAATCGTCGTCTTCCATACCAAAGACATATTTATTCATTTTGAAATCATTCTGTGGAGTGCTTTCAGTGAATTCGTTTGCTTTTTTGTTTTTATTACGTTTTTTACGGCTTTGCTCTTCACTTACAGGGAATGGCAAGTCCATAGTTGTACGTGGTTTTTGCGGACGAGCTTGTTGCGGACGTGGACGTTGATCTGCGTCTTTGTCTTTATTGAAGCCTCCTGGACCAGCATTATTATTGAATCCACCGCGATTTCCGCCTTGTGGACGATCGCCTTGTGGACGATCTGGACGTGGGCCTCTATTTTCATTTCTATCGTGTGGACGATTATCCCTGTTATAAGGTCTGTCGCCTTGCGGGCGATTTTCTCTATTGTATGGTCTATCGTCGTTTCTATTATCTCTATTGAAAGGTCTTCTTTCTCTATTTTCACGATTTTCCCTATTTTGGGCTTCGTTTCTAGAAATTTGTTCAGCAGTTGGCTTTGAAATAACACGCACTTGTGAACGTGGTTCAGTGTGAGCAGATGGCTCTATTCTTTGAGCGAATGATTTTTCGCCAGCTGGTGGCAATATAGAAGAGGTTGAAGTTCCGTCTGGTTTTGCAGAAATGGAAGCATTGTTCTTCTTCTCGTCTTTCTTTTCTTCTTTTTTCACTTCTTTTTTGTTTACTACTGGCTCTTTAGCAGCTTGTTTAGCAACTTCTTTAGCAACTTCTTTAGTTGCTTCATTAGTTGCTTCTTTTGTGAGTTCTTTAGCTACTTCTTTCACAAGATCTTTAGCTACAGGAGGGCTTTGTTTCACAGCAGCAGGAGTGATGATACGTGCAGAAGACTGAGCAATTTCTTTCTTAGTCTTTGGTTTTTTATCATCATTTTTTTCTACTTTTGTGCTTTCAGCTTTTACAGGAGCTTTTTCATCTTTTGCTGTTTTTTCTTTTGGTTTAGCAACCTTAGGAGCTTTTTCAGCATTTTCAACTTTAGCTTCAGCTTTGAATGCAGGCTTTTCTTTTTCAGCTTGAACTTTCTTACTTGGGCTTTTTGCTACTTTTTCTTTGCTTTCAGAACTTTCTTTCTTAGCTTCTTCTACTTTTGCAGCTTTAGCATTTTCAGGTTCAACACTATTACGCTTACGGCGAACAATAACATTTCCTTCAGAAGAAACACTTTTCGTTGCTTGTTCTTTATAATGTGCGCGCACAGATTGTGCATCTTCCTCACTGAGTGCACTTGTAGAAGACTTTGCAACTATATTGAGTTGCTTAGTTTCACGTAGTACTGTTTGTGTATCAACACCAAGTTCTGTAGCGATGTCTTTGACAGTAATTTTTTTATCCATAGTGTTATTAAACCTTCTTGTTCTTCGGTTTTTTCAGTTTTATTTTTGCTAACATGCCTTTTTCAAAGCATTCTTGACACAGATAGTAGCCTCTAGCGTCTTTTTTTTGTTCTTTGTCTAAAAGTAAGTCATTTTGCATGCATTTATTTTCGTTTTTATCAACATTTTCGGACTTTTGTAAAACAAATCTATACAATTCGTCTTTATATGTTTTTGTCCTACATGCTATACACATGCGAGTGGCTCTATACTTTTGCATTCTCTACTTTCTATATTATATCTATTTCATTTTCTTTGTTTTTCCAAAAATGCATAGACCTTGATCGGTTTTTATTTTCTCTAATCTTTAATTCGTTTCTACAAGTCTTACTTTGTTTTCATCGGCATCAGAAGCAAGAAAGTTTAATGCAGAACGAATTTCTTGAATGCGTTCAGCATTGATGTCTAATTTTTCAATAAGTTCTTCGTCACTTGCTTCTTTAATGCTTTCAATGTTTGTAAGACCAGCTTCAACAAAGATATTTACAGAAATTTCAGCAACAGAAGCTAATTGTTCTAATCCTCTTGCATATTTCTCGCCGCCGCCTGTGAGTTCAGCATAACGAGTTTCTGTGTAAAGATCGATTTTCCAACCTAATAATTGTGCTGCTAATTTCACGTTTTGTCCACGTTTACCAATAGCTGCAGTCAATTGTTCGTCTGGAACAGTGATTTCAAGTAAATTTTCTTCCTCGTTCACAATTATTTTAGAAATAACAGCAGGAGCTAATGCATTTTTTGCATAAGTCACAATATCAGCTGACCATATCACAATATCAATTCTTTCGCCGCGTAATTCTTGTACTATGTTTTGGATTCTTGATCCACGAACACCAACACAAGCACCTACTGGATCGATATCGCTATCTTTTGAATAGACAGCAACCTTTGCACGAAGGCTAGGATCACGTGCAACAGCCATGATTTGAATTGTGCCATCATCAACTTCAGGAATTTCTCTTCTAAAGAGAGCTGAAAGATAATCGCGATGAGAACGTGAAATAATAAGTTGTGGACCTCTGCCCTCTCTTCTTACATCAATCAAAAGAGCCTGACAGCGTTCATTTCTTTTGTAATGCTCTCTTGGCATTTGTTCTTCACGTGGTAATAAAGCTTCGATTTTTCCAAGATTTACAATAAAGCCAGCCTTGTCACGACGTGAAATCACGCCTGAAATAATTTCGCCAATTCTGTCTTTGTATTCATTGTAAATAAGACCTTGTTCAGCATCTCTCATACGTTGTATAATAACTTGTTTTGCGGATTGAGCTGCTATTCTGCCTAGATCTGAAATTTGCAATCTAAAGCCCATTTCATCGTCTAACATAATTGATGGATCGTGCTTCTTTGCTTCTTCAATATCGATTTGATTAACATCATTAGCAACATCGTCAACAACAATCTTGAATTGATACACTTCAATTTCGCCGCTGTCTTCGTTGAAACGAACTTCAACATCTAGATCTTCGCCGAATTTTCTAATGACTGATGTGCGTACAGCATCTTCAAGTGTGTCAACAAGAAGTTCACGTTCAATACCTTTGTCTTTTGCAATTTGCTCAATTGCTTTCTTGAGTTCTTGGCTCATATCTCAATCCTATCTTTAATAATAATTAATCTTTAAAAATCTTGGCAATTTCTTCTTCGTCGTACGAAAGAGTATTTTCTGGCTCAACAACTCTTGCCAAAAGCCTTTGCATCTTTAATTTATCATTTTTGCTAAGCTTTTGATCAAAATCTTGAGCTTTTTGAGCTTTATTTTTTCTTTCGTCAGCGTCAAATTTTGTATTTTCTTGTTTTGTTATAGGCTTTTCAAGCTCTTCAAAAGTAGGGACAAGTTTTGCTTTTTTTACATTTTCAAATTCAACACTAAAAACTTCTTTAGTGTCTAGAGTTGAAATATCAAAAGAATCTTCATTGACAGATAAAAGCTCGCCTGTGATCTTTCTTCGCACTTGTTTTTTATCAGTTTTTTGAATTATTGGCTGAAAAAGGTTCACTAAAAGTGTTTGTCCTGTATAGCCTTTCATTTGTTCTAAAGAAAAAAAGCTTCTGTCTAAGCCTGGTGTCGAAACTTCTAGAACCCAAGCATCTGAAAAAATTTCTTCCACATCAAGCACTAAACCAAGCAATCTTGAAACTTGTGTGCATTCATCGATGCCGGCTTTTTCAAGATAAACACGTACAAGTGTTTTTGCACCTGGCAAAATTTCAATGCCCCACAAGTCTAATTCTAGATTTTGCACTATAGGCATGACATGAAATTCAAGTTTTGCAACTAATTCTTGCATTAAAAATCCCTTAATAAAGCTAAACAGCCTTAATATAAAAAAAAGGAAACCCTAATTTTCATCAAGGCAACCTCAACACTGACAAAAAACCATGTACAGCTTCTTGCTATGGCTATATATATGTTAATAAAAATCACTTGTCAAGCTTTTAATATAAAGAAATTTAACTGTAAACTTCAAAGAAAAACTTGATTTGTTTCAGATGCGTTTTGGCAACTTCGTGGACAAAACCTCGCTTACAAGAGACTTGGCTCTTGTTTCGCTCGCGCGGGGATAATCCCCAAAGTCTTTGTTCGCTTCGCTCTCATTTTTTATTTGTATAATGCCAAATTCTCAACAAAAACTTCAAAGAAAAACTTGACAAAAATTTGCTTTTACACAAAAAATATTCTTTACCATTTAACTAAGGTGTGTTTCTAAATTATAAAAAGAAAATCAAGGGTTTTATCATGAAGAAAAAAATTCTCATTAAATACGGCGGCCACGCAATGGATAAAGAAGAACTTTCTCTGTCTTTTGCTCAAAGCATCAAGAAATTCGACGATTTAGGTTATAGTGTTATTTTAACACATGGCGGCGGCCCGCATATAAATGCTATGCTTGAAAAATTACAAATCCAATCTCATTTTGTCAATGGTTTGAGATATACTGATGATGCAACTATGCAAGTTGTTGAAATGGTACTTCGTGGCACGCTGAATTCTTCTCTTGTTTCTTTATTCAAACAAGCAGGCCTTAATGCTGTTGGCATGTCTGGTAAAGATAATGCCACAATAAAAGCAAGATGTAACACAGAATTAGGCAATGTTGGCGAAGTTCAAAGTGTTGATATTACATTAGTAAATTGCCTTCTTGAAAATAATTTTCTGCCTGTCATTGCCCCTATTGGCTACGATAGCGAAACGGGAAAATCACTCAATATCAATGCTGACACAGCTTCAGGTGCTTTAGCTGGTGCACTTAATGCTGAAATTTTTGTTCTTGTGACTGACGTTGCTGGCGTGCTTGATAAAGAGAAAAAACTTTTCAAGAATTTAAATCTTGCAAAAATAAATGAATTAAAAGCTGACGAAACAATTGTCGGCGGTATGATTCCAAAAGTAGATTCTTGCCTCAATGCCCTTTATAAAGGATGTAAAAAAGCCTATATTCTTGACGGCAGAGAAAAAGGCAATTTAGAAAAACTTCTTCTAGAAAACAAAGATCTTGGCACATTAATCACCTTAGATTAATCCCTCACAAGGCCATAAATTCCTTCATTTTCAATCTATTGATTTTCTTTCAAATCTGCTTTAGTATGATTCTTTATTTCAAAAAAAATTAAGAACAAAATTCAACATAATTATATAGGGAATAGGTACGCAAATGTTAAAAAACAGACATTTTCTTAAAATACTTGATCACACAAAAGAAGAACTCTCTTATCTTTTAGAGCTTGCTGCTCAATGCAAACAAGCTAAAAAAGAAGGCAAAGAAGAACAAAAACTCAAAGGCAAGAACATTGCTCTGATTTTTGAAAAAGACAGCACAAGAACAAGATGTGCTTTTGAAGTTGCGGCATACGATCAAGGTGCAAGAGTGACTTTTCTTGGAGCAAGCGGCTCACAAATAGGAAAAAAAGAATCCATTGCCGACACAGCAAAAGTGCTTTCTCGCTTTTACGACGGCATACAATATAGAGGTTATGGCCAAGAAAGAGTGGAAGAACTTGCACTCAATTCATCTGTTCCTGTTTGGAATGGGCTCACAGATGAAGCTCATCCCACCCAAATACTTGCAGATTTTCTTACTATGCAAGAACATTGCAATAAAGATCTTTCAAAAGTAACTTTTGCTTATATAGGCGATTCAAGAAATAATATGGCAAATTCCTTGCTTATTGGTGCTGCAAAGATGGGTATGGGCTGCAGAATCATAGCACCAAAATCTTTACAACCATCTGAATATATACAAGATATGGCTGCTGAACTTGCAGAACAAAGTAAGGCAAAAATCCTTATTACTGACGATATTGAAAAAGGTGTAAAGAACTGCGACTTCCTTTATACAGACGTTTGGGTCAGCATGGGCGAAGCAGAAGAAGTTTGGAAAGAAAGAATTGAACTACTTCTTCCTTACCAAATCAATGCAAATTGTATGAAGATGACTGAAAACCCAAATTGCAAATTCTTACACTGCCTTCCTGCTTTTCACGACAGAAATACTGCTGTCGGCGAAGAAATCTACAAGAAATTTGGCTTAGAAGCAATGGAAGTGAGCGATGAAGTATTCTTATCAGAAGCTTCTATTGTTTTTGATCAAGCAGAAAATCGTATGCACACAATTAAAGCTGTAATGGTTGCAACACTCTCTTAATTCATAGGAAAAAATATGAAAGTTCTTATCACTGGAGTTGCCGGTTTTATCGGTGCAAGCCTAGCAAAGAAATTGTTGGATAATGGCCATAAAGTCATTGGTATTGACTGTATGAATGACTATTATTCTGTGAAATTGAAAGAAGACAGATTAAAAACTCTCGACTCTCTAAATTTTACTTTTATCAATGAAGATATTGTAAATACAAAGGCTATTGACGCATTATTTAAAAAACATAGACCAAGCCATGTTGTGAACTTAGGCGGACAAGCTGGAGTGAGACATAGCATCACTCATCCTTATGATTATATTCAAGCAAACCTTGTAGGCTATGGAAATATCTTAGAATCTTCAAGACAATACGATATAGAAAACTTACTCTATGCTTCTTCAAGCTCGATTTATGGTTTGAACACAAGCCTTCCTTATTCGCTCGACGACAGCACTATGCACCCTGTTTCTTTATATGCAGCAACAAAGAAATCTAATGAATTGATGGCACATTCCTATTCACATCTCTATGATCTACCTACTATCGGCTTAAGATTTTTCACAGTCTATGGCCCTTGGGGAAGACCTGATATGTCGCCGCATCTTTTTGCCTCAGCAATACTAGAAGACAGGCCTATCAAAGTCTTTAACTATGGTAAAATGCAAAGAGATTTCACTTATATAGATGATATAGTCCACTCTGTATATTTACTTTTACAAAAAGCTCCAACAAGAAATCCAGATTGGGATAGCAATAATCCCAATCCATCTACTTCAAGTGCTCCTTATAAAGTTTTTAATATAGGCAATAGTCAAACCATTGAACTTATGCACTTTATTGAAACAATAGAAAAGGCTATAGGCAAGGAAGCAATAAAGGAATTCATGCCAATGCAAGCTGGCGATGTTGTAGCTACATCTGCTGAAACTTCAGCCCTAACTGACTATATAAATTTCAAGCCGCAAACAAAGCTTGAAGATGGTATAGCAGAATTTATTAAATGGCATAAATCTTATTATTGTTAAGCTTTATTCTTTGATTCTTTAAAAAAAGGAAAATGCTATGCTTGTTTCTGTTATTATTCCAACTTTTGGGCAATGGCAGCTCACAAAACAATGTCTGTTAAGTTTGAAAAAGCATACCCAATTGCCTATAGAAATAGTATTGATCAATAATGCTGTTAATGTACTCAAAGATGATGAAACGCATGAAGAAGCCCCTCATTTTGGGAAAAAACTTTTTGGGGAAAATTTTGTCTATCTTCCTCAAGAAAGCAATCTCAATTTTGCTGGTGCCTGTAATCTTGGTGCAAAAATGGCAAGAACAAAACTACTTTTCTTTTTAAATAATGATACAGAAGTCACAGAAAATTGGCTCTTACCACTTCTTGAAGATTTTTCACAATCAGACGCACATAAGATGCTTGCGCCTTTATTACTCTTTCCGCCTGACGATGAGGGTTTAGCAACAATTCAACATATAGGCGTTTACTACACAGGCTTACAAGTTGGCCATATCTACACAGGTTTTCCTGCAAATCACAGAATTGCAAAAAGAAAAACTTTGCATTCTTGCATCACAGCAGCTGCTTTTTTAATTTCAAAAGAAGATTTCTTTTCAATAGATGGCTACGACGAAGGATTTATCAATGGTTTTGAAGATGTGGATTTTTGCATTCGTTTCACGCAGAAACATAAAAAAACAGAATTAGCTGTCTTGCCACAATCGAAGATCTATCATTATTGCTCTATGAGTCAAGGCAGAAGTGATAAAGAAATACATAATTCAAAAAGACTCTATGCAAAACACAGTAAACAATTTTTTACTCCAAACTACCATTCTCTTCTTATTCGTGATGGTTATCAGCTAAAAATCAACGCTCTTCTTGAATTCAATCCTCAATTAAATGAAAGACATAAATCAGCTCTTCTTCCATTATTAGAAAAAAACGATAAAGAAGAAATTAAAAAAGCGCTACAAAAAGAACCTTTTTGGGATGAAGGTTTTTTTGCCTTACTCACACATCCAGAAGTCGATGCTAAAGAAATTCAGCAACTTTTTATCAAGCAAATAACAAGAAGTCCAAATCAAGAAGTAATTCTAAAAGCTGTAGAATATTTTATAGAAGCTGAAGAAATTCCAGAACAAATGCTCTCTTTCATTTCGAATATATCTAGCAATACAGATTTTTCAAAACATAAAAATCAATTAGCAGAATACAAACATATATATAAACATTTAGACAGAGAACTCTACACACAATTAGATGAATTAGATAGAAATTACGACACTTCAACAAAGGCAAGCATTGAAGATTACAGACAAAGAGTAAGAAAAGTCAAAGAAAAAGCTGGCCTCTTATAAATCTCTCCCAAGATTAAAAAATTGAAAAAAAGTTAAACACAAAAAAGCCCCCTTTAGAAAAAGGAGGCTTTTTATATTTTATTTCAATAGATTATATACCTAAAGTATGATAACCGCAGTCAACAAAGATAGTTTCGCCTGTAACAGCACGAGAAAGATCAGAAGCCAAATAAGCAGCTGTTCCACCAACGTCTTCAATTGTTACATTGCGTCTAAGTGGTGCTGAAATTTCAATTCTTTCTAAGATAGTTCTGAAATCAGAAATACCAGAAGCAGCTAAAGTTTTGATAGGGCCAGCAGAAATAGCATTGATTCTGTGTCCATTTACACCAAGTTCGTTAGCTAAATAAAGAGTAGAAGCTTCTAAGGCAGCCTTTGCAACACCCATCATATTATAATTAGTGATATATTTTTGTGCACCATAATAAGTCATTGTCATAACAGAAGAATTTGGATTTAACATAGGTTCAAAAGCCTTGCAAAGAGCAACTAATGAATAAGCTGAAATATCCATAGCCATTCTAAAGCCTTCTCTTGAAGTGTCCATATAACGATTATGTAAGTCGTCTCTGTGTGCAAAAGCAATAGAATGTACAAGTATATCAATATTGTCCCAATTGCTTTTTACATCGTTCACAGCTTGAACTATTTGTTCATCAGATGTAACATCGCATTGAAAAGTAAATTTTGAGCCTAGTTCTTCTGCTATAGGTTCAACACGCTTTTTAATTGCATCACCAGGATAGCTTAGTGCAATTTCACAGCCTTGCGCTATAAATTCTTTTGCTACACCGTAAGCAATACTTTTTTGATTCGCAACACCAAAAATAAGAGCTTTTTTTCCTTTTAAAAGCATAGTTTTCCCTTTCTGTCTCAAAATTTTCTAGCCATAGATTTGTCCTATAGCTAAGAAATTATGAAATATTTTATAGTATAATTGATTATTCAAGCTAGACCTTGAATAAAACACATAGCTAAAGTTAATATAAATGTGTCTATAACTGATTAAAGATAGTGAATTATCAACATAATGTCAATACATGCATTTTTTTTCACTAATCTTGCAAAGTAATTTTATTAAGATAAATTTAAACCTGTTAATTTAGTAAATGCTTCAAGATATTTAGCAGAAGTTGTTTCTGAAATTTCTTTTGCAAGTTTTGGTGCAGGTGCTGTTTTATCCCAATCTTGAGTTTCAAGCCAATCACGTAAGAATTGTTTATCAAAAGAAGCTTGTCCTTGCCCTTCTTTGTATTCAGCTTTAGACCAAAAACGTGAAGAATCCGGAGTAAGAACTTCATCAATAACAATAAGTTCATCGCCAACTAAACCAAATTCAAATTTAGTATCAGCAATGATAATACCTTTTTGTTCAGCATAATCTCTACCGCGTGAGTACATTTCTAAACAAATGCGTTCTACTTTATCAGCAAGTTCTTTGCCAAGTAATTTTTGTGCTTGTTCTACAGTGATATTTTCGTCATGTTCGCCAAGTTCAGCCTTTGTTGATGGAGTGAACAATGGTTTTTCAAGCTTAGCACTTTCTTGAAGATTTTCTGGTAAAACATAACCACAAACCATACCAGTTTTTTTATAATCCTTCCAACCAGAACCTGTGATATAGCCTCTTACAATACATTCAATAGGAAGAGGCTTAGCCTTTTGCACTAAAACAGCTCTGCCATCTAAATCTTTGTATTTTTGTAAATCAGCTGGAAATTTTGAAAAATCAGAAATTTTAATATGATTAGGAATAATGTCTTTAAACATTTCAAACCAAAATAAAGTGATTTGGTTCAATATCTTACCTTTATCTGCAATAGGCTCATCCAAAATAACGTCAAAAGCAGACATTCTGTCGGTGGTGACGATTAATAAAGTTGTTTCGTCTATTTCATAAATATCTCTCACCTTACCACGAGAAAGAAGTTTATATTCTTTTATATCAGTTGTTTGTACAGCCATCTTAATCATCTCCTACAAGAATTCTGTTTGTTGCAGACTTTTTGTTTAATTTTTAAAATAATTTCAACAATTAATACAAAAAAGCTCTGTTAATCTCAAAATTTATGCACGCACTATATTCTTTTTTTATTTAATGAGCAAGCAAATTATCACTCTCCATAATTTTTAGATTCTGCAAAATATACTTCAATTTTTATGCTTTTTCTTTGTTTTTGATGAAGATATTTTATAATTTAAAGTATTTCACTAAAAAAGGGCAAAAAAAAAAGACTTGAAAATATTTATTCTTAAGCCTATTATGCTCAAATCAGATTTTCAAACAAAGAGAATTATTATGGCTAAAACCGAAAAAAAGAAGAAAAAAGTACTTGTGCTTGGTGGGCAAACTGGCTTACTTGGGCAAGAAATTGCAAAAACATACGCACAAGAAGAAAATAAATACGAAGTGCTGTGTCTTGGTAGGCAAGATTTTGATATATTTAACACAAAACTTTTGGGTGATTATATCGAGAAAAACACTCCTGACATCATCTATAATACTATAGCTTACACGCAAGTAGATTTAGCTGAAGACAATAAAGAAGAAGCTTTTAAAGTCAATGCTACTTTTGCTGAAAATCTTGGCAAATTACTTGTAGGCTCAAAAACAGCTCTTGTTCACTATTCTACCGATTTTGTCTTTGACGGCAAAAGTCAACTTCCATACACAGAAGAAGACAAGACAAATCCTCTTTCTGTTTATGGTGCTTCCAAACTTGCTGGGGAAGAAGCTTTATTAAAACTATCATTACATCAATGTCTTATAATCAGAACTTCATGGCTTTTTGGCCCTGGAAGAAAAAACTTTATTTCTGTGATGCTTGCCAAAGCAAAAGAATGTCAAGAAGTAAGTGTAGTTTATGATCAAGTTGGCTCGCCTTCCTACACCTTAGGCCTTGCACCAAATTCTCTTGCTCTTGTGAATGCAAAGGCTAAAGGCATCTACCATCTCACAAATTCAGGCATAGCCTCTTGGAGTGATTTTGCTCAAGAAGCTTTTCAAATAGCTGGATTAACAACTCAAGTTCTTCCTATTCCATCTTCTGAATATCCACAAAAAGCAAAAAGACCTGCATATTCAGTTTTGTCACATAATAAATTCACTGAATTAACTGGCATCAATCCAAGACCATGGAGTCAGGCTTTAAGAGATTATATTTATTCACAAGAATTTTAATAAATATTTTAGTTTAAATTTTGCAACTACTACAAATCCCCAATATAACAAAGAATTTCTTTTTTATGGGGATTTTTTTTATTATTTTTTTATCTTGTATAATCTTATAATTCACTATACACTTTTGTGCGTAAGAGATAGTATGACTTTTTAAAGAAAAACGTATTTCTCAAAACAAATTTCATACTCTCTAAACTTTGCCAAACTCGCTTTATGAGGTTATTATGTTTTCAATTCTTAACCAAACTCTCTTGCTTCTTAAAGAAACTTTCTTTGATGCTCTTCTAGTTGCAAAAAAAATATTTAAAGTTATCATTCCTATTATTGTAGCAGTAAAATTGCTCACTGAATTAAACCTTATACAATATATTTCAATGCCTTTTGAACCATTAATGTATTTATTTGGCTTGCCTGCTGAATATGCCATTGCCTTTATAGCTGGTTTATTAGTGAGTTTATCTGGTGGTATTGTGGCTGTTGTGGCTCTAATTCCAGAACTTGGCGTACCAACAATAGCACAAGTTTCTACCTTTGCTCTTGTCACATTGATTGCGCATTCATTACTTATGGAATGCAAAATTGTTCAGCAATGTGGCCTTTCTTTTTGGGGACAAGCCTTTATACGTTTTGTTGTTGCCTGCTTTGCTGGTGTTGCACTACATTTATTCTATATTACAACTGGTTTTCATCAAGAACCTGCCACAATACTTTTACAAGTTCCTAGCGACACAACTTGGATCGCATGGCTTTTAGGAGAATTAAGCAATCTCGCAAGAATTGCTTGCTTAATTTGGTTTGTACTCTTTTTACATGCAGCTTTAAAGAAAATGCACGTCACAGACTATTTAGAAAAAGCCCTTACACCCTTTTTAAAGATTTTTGGCATTTCAAGTGCAGCGGCAAGCACTGTAATTATTGGGTTTTTAGCTGGTATTCTTTATGGAAGCGGCCTATTAATAAAGGAAGCACAAAGCGATAAACTCACAAAAAAAGATCTTTTTTTAGCAACAACTTTAATGGGTATTGCACACGCAATTATCGAAGATACTTTATTAATGCTTCTTATAGGGGCTTCTCTCTGGGTTACATTAGCTGGACGTTTAATTGTACTACTTATTGCTGGTGTCATCATAAGATACTTATATTTCAGATTTTATGAAAAAAATACAGCACAAGATATATCATTATCATAAATGCAACTTATCTATTTATCTATGAGCAATAGGAGCAAAAGCAATAAAAGGCAAAGGGATTTTGTATGAAAATTTGGATCAATGCCTGTGAAGTTTCAGGCGATATGCAAGCTGGCATCTTACTTCAAGCATTAAAAAAAACATATCCAGAACTAAAAGCTATAGGTATGGGCGGAAGTAAACTCGAAGAAGCAGGACAAGAAAACTTATTTCATATCAGCTCTTTATCTGTTATGGGTATAAGTGAAATTTTTTCTGCCCTACCACGCATTCTCGGCCTTCTAAAGAAAATAAAACAAAGAATACTTGAAGAAAAACCAGACTATCTTCTTTTAGTCGATAGTGCCGAATTCAATCTTCCTCTTGCAAAATTTGCAAAAAAACACAATATTCCAGTCTATTATTTTATTCCGCCAAAAGTTTGGGCTTGGCGAGAATACCGCATTAATGCATTAAAAAAATACGTAGATAAAATATTATGCATACTTCCCTTTGAAGTGGAATACTACAAAAAACACAATATCCAAGTGCAATATATACAAAATCCACTTGTTGCTTTTCTTGAAGAATACAATGAAATTCAACAAGATACAAATAATTCTTCACTCAAAATAGCTCTTATGCCAGGTAGTAGAAAAAAAGAAGTTTCAAAGCTTCTTCCCCTCTTTGCTCAAGTAGCAAAATCTATACAAGAAAAACACAAGCATGCAGAAATAAGTATTATTCAAGCCCCTAACTTTACACAAGAATATCTACAGTCATTCTTGAATCTAGAAGAAAATCCATTACAAGTAAATTTCATTCCTGCAAAAGATCGTTATACATTTTTAAAATCTTGCGATTTCTGTATAGCAGCCTCAGGCACAGCCACTCTAGAAACCGCCTTGCTAGAGCTACCAACCATTATTTCCTACATTGTTTCGCCATTTTCATACTTTATCGCAAAAACATTTGTGAAATGCAAATACGCTGGCCTCGCAAATCTCATATTAAATAAAGAAGTTTTTCCAGAATTTCTGCAAGAAAATGCCACAAAAGAAAATATTCTTGCAGCACTTGAAAAATGGATTGAAAAAGAAGACGAATTACAACAAGTAAAAAAAGAACTGCTTATACTTAAAGAAAAAATGGTAAAAAAAGACGTTAATTTTGCTATTTTTGATAGTTTTTCTTCGTCTACTGAGCCTCCGGCGGGCAAAGGGAATAATTCCCTTTGCAAACCCTAATATGCAAGGTAAATGCGTAGGGATTTAGCTAAAGAATTTTTTTATTTTTTTTATTTGCGAAAAAGTTTTAAAGTTTTGGCGCTTCGCACCAAAACATTAAATACTGTTTCGCTTTAAAATAGTAGGAAAACAAATTTAGCAGAGAATTAGTTGCCATTTGTCACTGCGTTCCAAATGTGAGTTCTTTCTTTAAAAGCAAAAGTCGTGAGTTGTGAAAGTAATGTTCAAGACTCGTCTGAGCTTCGTTTATAATAGGATAAATAGAACTATTCTTTTATTAAAATTAATACACCATTCACATTTGGAACGCAGTGACAAATGCTAGCTTATTCTCAGTTAAAATTAATATTCACACAATTTTAAAGCGAAACAGTATTTAAGAATGAAAGGCGAAAGCCTTGAATTCTTAAAACTTTTTCGCAAATAAAAAAATAAAAAACTACTTTAGCCACCACCCTACGCACTCACCTTGCCTTATTGGGGTTTCCAAAGGGGTTCAACTCCTTTGGCCGTCGGAGACATAAGGGACAAAAAAAACGCCGCAGACAAAAAAGTTTTGTAACCTAACTTTACTTACTTTCACGAGAAAATGGTTCACCCCATTTTCCTTCATCTATGCGTATATATTTTGAAAAGGTATAAAAGGCTGTGTGCATTGCGTAGAGAAAGCCTGCTTTTCCATCTAAAAAACCTAATCTTATGAAGTAGATGTAATTAAAACGCCAATAAGAATAAAGAATAGCACGCATGATTCCGCCTTTCTTTTTTCTGTTTTTCATACTTATTGCGGCTCTGTCGGCATAGATGTTTTGCTTGGCCACTTGATGAGAAAAACTGTAATAAGAATAGTGCAATAAATCCCCTTTTATTTCTTTATGTTCGTATTTTGGAACATAAATAGGGTGGCCATTTTTTTCTTCAATACTTATAGCTTCAGGCCTAAATAGTCTGAATAATTTATCGGGATAGGCTGTTCCATATTTTAGAAACCTATCGTAATACCAAGTGCGGCGATTTATATTATAAGTCATACATGTATTCTCTTGAATTAAGAGCTTTTTTTTAATATTTTCTTCTAATTCAAAAGAACAAAGTTCATCACAATCTAAGAAAAAAATCCATTTTGTCGGCCTATTTCTTTTTATCCAATCGATACCAAATTGTATTTGCTCTCTGTATCCTTTAAAAGTGTTTTCGATAAAGACAGCTTTATTTTCTAAAGCAATTTCTTTTGTTTTATCAGTGCTGTATGAATCAATCACTATAATTTCATCACAAAAATGAAGAGATTTCAAACAAGCATCAAGCGTTCTTTCTCCGTTTAAAACAATAATTAAAGCTGTGAGAGTATTTATATTCTGAATATCTTGCATATCTTCTCCAATTATTTAGATTAAATCTGCTATGAGTGTAAGGCTTAATCTTTTACAGCAAGAAAAAAGGCAAATTGGCTCAATCCAAGCGATATCGTGTGCTCATCTAATTTCAAGATATAATCAAGGATTGGACTTTCTTCTTCTATATTAACAAGTATATTGTTAAGGGCAAGCAAATAAAGTAAACCACCGAGATCTTTGTAATAAAGATGAGTAAAACTTTCTAGTATAGCTTCTTTAATATGCCCAGAATCTACAGCTTCTGTAGGATCTGCTGCCTTCATTTGTTCTATAGTGGGCCGCCAGACTTTAGATGGAAATCTTCCACCATTTGGATTTTCAAAAATTTTTTCAGGCAATTTTGCTAAAACTGAATTCACGATAGCGAGTTCAGAATCGCTCCATTGATAATAGGAAGGCCCTATATAATCGTTACAATAGAAAATTCCATGTTTTTTTAGTATTTTATATGAAATTTGCACAGCTTCTTTTGTGTTTTGCATATGGTGCAAAGCCCCATCCCAAAAAACAAAATCATAACTTTCTTCTTTATTGAAAGCAGAAGTAAAAAAATCGCAATGATGAAATTCTATTCTGTGTAAAAGCTCAAGTCTTCTTGCTTCATTTTTTGCCTGCTCTATTCTTTCTTTTGACAATTCAAAACAATGAAAAACATCTACTATATTCTGCTGTAATAAATACATTTCTTTTTCAGCTGAACCACAGCCAATAGAAAGAGCAAGAGCTAAAGATTTCTTACCTAAGCTTGAAATTTTTTCTTTGAGCAAGAAATACTGTGCTGCATTTAAAATATTAGCATCATTTTCATTTTTTCTTTCAAATATTTTCCCATAGGCAAGATTATTGATATGCCTTAAAATTTTCTTAGAAAACCAATAAGATGAACGACTTGTAAGTGTAGAAGGCCTTTGATTTTTATAGGCCTTATCAAGAATTTTTTTTAATTCTTCACTTTGTGAGTCGTACTTTATATTTTCCATAAATCTTTGATAAAATTTTTCTTTTATAGTGTAGTTATACGATAATAATACAGTTTTTTAAAAATTTTGCAAGCTTTGCCAACTTGCTCCTTTCATAGGCTTATGCTAATATTTAAAAATGAAGAATATAAAACTCTCTCTAACTTTAGAACTTGTAGGCATTGCCCAGCAATCAGAAAATATAGACAAAAAAAGAAATTTGCCTCCTCTTTTTCTTTCGCCTGTAGCTGCTGGATTTCCTTCTCCAGCAGACGATTATTTAGACAAGAAACTTGATTTGCACGAATATCTTATTCGTAACGAAGCGGCAACTTTCTTTCTCAAAGCACATGGCGATTCTATGATAAATGCTTCTATAAATGATGGCGACTTGCTCATTGTTGACAGATCTTTTGAAGCTTCGCATAGGCGTATTGTTATTGCTGCAGTTGATGGCGAACTTACGGTGAAAAGAATTATAAGACGTAAAAACAAAGTTTTCCTTGCGCCTGAAAATCCCGATTATCCTGAAATAGACATCACCGAACAAGAATATATACATATCTGGGGTGTCGTAACCACCGTTATTCATTCACTTTTATAAAAACTCCTTATGAAAAAAAAACTCTTTGCTCTTGTAGACGCAAATAATTTCTATGCTTCTTGCGAGAAGATATTTCGTCCTGATCTTGCTGATAAGCCTGTTGTTGTTTTGTCAAACAATGACGGTTGCATTGTCGCACGTTCAAAAGAGGCAAAAGCCTTAGGAATTTCTATGGCTGTGCCTTATTTTAAAGTGCAAAAAGAATTAGAAAGGCATAAGGTTTCTGTTTTTTCTTCAAATTATGCTCTTTATGGAGATATTTCACAAAGAATTATGTCGATTTTAGAAGATTCTTGCCCTCAAGTTGAACAATATTCAATTGATGAAGCATTTCTTATTCTTGATCGCAATCTTTCTTGCAATGCAAAAGAGTTTTTATTCTTTATAAAAGAAAGAATTTTTTCTTGGCTGAACATACATGTTTCTATTGGCCTTGCACAAACAAGAACCCTTGCAAAGATAGCGAATTATTTAGCAAAACAAAAAGCTGGTATTTACTATCTTGATGTAGACGACAAAAATTTTTCAAGCTATCTTGAAAAGGTTCCTGTGAAAGAAGTTTGGGGCATAGGCAGAAGTGCAGTAAAAAAACTTGAAAATATTGGCATAACAAATGCATTACAATTGCAACAAGCAAATGATAATTGGCTAAGAAAAAATCTTACTGTCACAGGTTGGAACACTGTTTTAGAACTTCGAGGTATAGAAGCCTGTGAAATTTCAAGCATTGGCTTTGAAAATAATGATAAAAAAGCGAGAAAAAGTCTTGTTTGCTCGAGATCTTTTGCACAAAAAATTTCTGAAAAAAAAGATCTAGAAGAAGCTCTTTCTTATTTTGCTTCAAATGCAGCTGTTAAATTAAGAAGAGAAAATTTGCTTGCCAAGTCTATTCAAATACATTTTCGAACCTCAAAATTTTCGGACAAAGAATTTTATGCTCCAAGCATACAATTTAATTTTTCTGAAGCCACAGCAGATTCCCGTCATTTTCTTGCAGCAGCAAAAAGAGGCTTAGAAGAAATCTATAAGGAAGGACATGCTTATGCAAAGGCTGGTGTCATGCTTTTAGACTTGGTTGATACAAGATCTCTACAAGGAAATCTACTTTCCTTTTTTCCTGAAAATGAAGAAAGAACATTAAAATCACAATCACTTATGAAAGCTTTTGATAAAGTAAATACTAAATTTGGCAAAAAAAGCCTTTATTTTGGTGCTGAAGGCAAGAAAGATGCTCTTTGGCATATGAAACAAAAATATAAATCTCAAGCATGCACTTCCTCTTGGCAAGAACTTCCACTTGCAAAGTGCAAATAAAAAACGATAAAAAAGGTAATAAAAAACCGCCATTTGGCGGTTTTTTATTTAGAAAGTAAAAACAAAAAGATCTATCTTCTTTTTCTTATATTTTTTAAAAGTTCTGTATATAATTCTTGCCCTGCTTTTCTGTTCTTGCTTGCAATTCTTCCATTAATATTTTTAAGCAAAGCTTGATTTTCTTCATTTGGATCTAATTCTGTTGCTAATTTTACATATGCATAAGCTTGCATAAAGTCTTTGAATGGATCTTCAATAAGCATTTTTGCGTAAAGATATTGAGACTCTGTATGTCCTTTATTTGCAGAAGACTTAAGGTATTCTGCTGCTCTAAAGATATCAGATCTTGTACCTTCACCAAGAAGATACATTTTTCCAATAATATTTTCTGAATACATATCGCCGTTTTTCGCACGGTTTAAATAATAAGAAAATACCTTTTTAGGATTTTTTGCAGTCCCCTCACCCTTATAAGTCATTTCCATAATTTTATGCTTTGCACCAACATTGCCTGCATTTGCAGCTCTTGTATAAAAAGAAAATGCTTTATTCAAATCTCTTGGAACGCCTTCACCATCATAATAAATTGTTGCCAATCTATAAAGAGCATAATTATCTTTTAAAGTGACAGCTTTATTATAGTTTTGTATTGCTTTTTGCGGATTTGGATTTCCAGTTGCAGGATCTCTTTGCATATAGAGATCGCCAAGAAGGGTGTAAGCTTGTGGAAAGTTTTTTCTTGCTGAACGTTGTGCGTATTCAACAGCTTTGTCTATATTTTGTGGAAGACTTTCACCATAATAATACATATCTGCAAGTTGGTATAAAGCATCTGCATCGTCAGCATCTGCTCTTTTTAATAAATCTCTATAATCCTGATTTTCCAATACTTCTGTATTTGTGTTTGCCTGTGCATTTTTTGTAAAATCTTCTGAGATAAATGAAGCACAAAGCATTGAGCAACAAATCATACTAGAAGCAAGAAATTTATTTTTTAAAAAGGTATTCATATTTTGCCCTCCAAAGAGCCTATAATTTCAAAACAAATTGCAAATATATTCTGCTTGTTCAACTTAACTCATTTTTTTTTAAAGTGCAAGTTTCTTTCTTTTATAAAAAATATTTAAACAATAAATTAAAAGTAAAAGAATTAGCCACTTACAAAAACAAAATTCTATTTACTTTTCTTTATTTTAGGAGTAGTTTTGCCTCAATAATTGAAGAGCATGAGGAAAGACAAATGCAAACAAAAGCTAAAGCTCTTGTATCACTCACATCAGCAGCCTTATTTTGGGCTTTAAACCCAATAACATTAAAAATTCTTTTATCTTATGGAAATGCTGTCAGCATTACAATTCTACGATTTCTTCTTAGTTCTTTGACTATTTTTGCTTTTCTTGCTTTCAAAAAGAAATTACGCCTACCTAAGCTTATTCATTTAGAAAAACTAGCTATGCTCGGTTTTTTTGCTATTTGCGTCAATAACAATTCTTTACTCATAGGCTTACAATATTCAACTGTCAGTAATATGGGTATTTTTAATGCCACAGTACCTTTTTTTATAGCTATGATTTCTTTTTTATTTTACAAGGAAAGAATGCTTACAATTCAATGGCTTGGTATATTGATTATTTCTTTAAGCACTATCTTTATTCTTACTAGCGGTAATATCACAGAAATTTTTTCAATGAAATTTAATAAAGGCGATATTATTTTCTTATTTGCACAAACAGGCTGGGCTTTATATACTATTGAAAGTGCGAAACTTTTAAGAGAAATTTCATTATTAGAACTTGTAGCATGGTCTAGTTTATTTGGTATTTTATTCAATGCAATATACGCTTTTTTCACAGACCAATTAGAAATCCCACAATTCACCACCGAAGTTATGCTCTCATTGCTCTATTCTGTATGGATTTCAGCAATGGCTGGAGTTTTATTATGGAATTATGGAGTGAAGATTCTTGGGCCAAGCGTTGCAGGAGTGTTTATTAATCTTTCTACAGTTATGGCTATAGCTTCTGGTATTATTATCTATAACGAACCTTTGGAATTAAGTATTGTTTTGGGCACGCTTGGCATCTTTCTTGGCATTGCTTTTCTAGTAAACTACAGAACTTTACAAAAATGGTATAAAGCTTATACAGTTCGAAAAAGATTATTACATATAAAATCTGTTGCAAAACAACAAAAGAAGAAAGAAGAAGAAAATCAAATAAATACTAGAAATTAGATTATATTTTAAAAAACTCCTTTGAATTGCCATTTTTTCTGACAAATCAAAGGAGTTTATTTTATAGTCTAAAAGAATTTCAATAATAATTGAAGCTACTTTAAAGCAAATTTATACTAATTCCACTAACCAACAATAAAGTCAGCGTCTACATCTTCAGGTAATTCCATATTTCCGCCATCAGACATAGGAATTTCTATAGAATGTAGCATGTCAGCACTTAGTGAAATAGCTTGAGCTTCTGGCAAACTTGCATCGTCTGGCTGAGTGAGCAGATTGAGATAGCTTGTATCGTCATTAATTTCAAAGGCTTCTGTAGCCAATTCTTGCCCATTTTCATTTTTCACATTAAAGGATAATTCTAAATCAATACCTAGATCTTCGTTTTCTTTAAGAGTATAAGAGCCGTTAGCGTCAATTTCGAGTGAAAAAGCATCGTCTCCATCCTTAGAAACTTTTATAGAAGTATTGTCATCGCTTTTTGTGTAATCGTATTCAATACCGTCAATAGTCATTTTGCCTGTAGAATCCGTCAAAGAAGAAATATCCATACCATTAATAGTGCCTATTTCGTATTCAATACCATCGCCAAAGTTTTGCACATCAACTTGGCCTGTGACAGTTTGAACTGTGTCGTAAACAGTTATACCTTCAAGAGTGAAGTCGCTGCTATTAGTGCCATTGTCAGATGGCATAATTCTTATTTCGCTTATTCCCTCAATTTCAGTAAATGTATAAGTGCCCTCACCAGTAGTGGAATTTGCTTCTATAGTCACTGTTCTAATGAGATTACCCGCGGCATCGTATAATTCAACTAAGGCTGTTTCTGGCACAGAATCTTGAGCATGAGAATCAAAGAAAGTACCTAGTTCAATTTCAACTTTTTCAGCACTCTTATCCAATTCAATAACAAACATTTCTGATTGATCTGTACTTGCATTAAAACCGCTTTCGTATGTACTATTATTTTTATCACTACTAGATGTAATACCAAGTCCAGAACTTGAAGAAATATTGTCTGAATTATCTTCTCTATAGACAAAGGTTAAATCACTTGGATTAGTAGAAAGTTCATAACTACCGTCGTCAGAAAATTTGACAAGTTGTGCTGAAATAGTAAAACCCTCAAAATCTAAACTTGTCACAGGAGTATTTGGCTTATAACCAACAACATCATAAGAAGAAGTTTGATAATTTAAATCAGCTTTGCCTGTAGTGTCAAAAACTTCTGTTAACATATCTTTATAAGTGTCGTTATCAGAAAAAGAATGAATATTTCCTGGATCATCTGTAACAGCATCAACTGAAACAGAAACAAAAGGTGGAAGAACTTCTACTTCGTCTGTAGGAGCATCAGTAGGGTCAAGCTCGCTATCGTTATTTGCAAATATACCATCAAAGCTATTTCTGGTATAATTAGAACCGCCTGCAGTATCGCCAAAAACATCAATACCTTCTGCTAAGTTTTCACTGCTTGGAGCGTCAAAGCCTAAACCATCATTACTAGCAACAACACTTTCATTACCAGCAGCAGGCATAAGGTTAGCATCAAGAGCAGAAAAGAAATCCTCGCCACTCAAAACGCCATTGTCGAGAAGAAAATTAGGAACATTTTCACTATTAAAAACAGAATAAAAATCTTCTAAAACAATAATGGAATCACTTTCTTCAAAGTATATTTCTAAATTATCATCAACTTTTTCAAAAAGAGCTTCATCGATAGCAAAAGATAGATCAATAGAAGTGATATCATCATTAAGTGGTAAAACAATATTTTGGTTATTTTCTGGAGCATTTAAAACGAGATTCGCCATTTTTATTTCCTCATTGCAAAGTTCAAAGTTTGGTTAATTTATCTTATTTAAATTTAAAGCGTTTAAAAACAAATATGTTAAATAAACAAATATAAAAAAGAACTAATAAAACAATTTTGGAAAAGTTTGTGTCTAAAACAAGATTCACAACAAGTTCCACCTACCATCGCTATAGATTCGTAGGTTCAAGATGCCGTTTTCAATCTAGCATCAGCGAAGCGTTATAAACTTCTTACGTTTTGAATAAAAGGAAAGATAAATACCAATTTTATTCAAAAGATGTCTTATAGTAGAAATATTTTCTTTCTTTGTCAAGAAAATTTAAATTCTGCCCTTTTATAGCTAAAGATTTTATTATACATTAACTTATTTAATTTTGCATTATTGAATTTATTAATCTTTTATTGACTTAAATAATAAACAAATCTTGCTTCAGTATATATATCTACTTTTTTGTAGAAAATTAAAAAAAACTCAAAATCTACAAAAATGTAATTTATAAAATTTATTCTTTTTTCTAAATCCTTTACACTAAAAACCGAACAAAAAAACTCTTTGCAAACAAAACATTTTCTACAAAAATGTAATTTATAAAAAATCAATAATTAAAAAACTCAAGATTATAAAGCATTTTAATATGGCATGATTATTGCTTAAAGTATTGAGTATCTTTTATTAAAAAGCTTTCAAAAACAAACTTTCTACCAAGCCTATTGAAGAAATTTAATAAAATTAAAGCATATACAGAATAGTCTATTTTTGTATCATTATTTTTGTAAAACAAGCAAAAAGAAGTACAATTAAATGACTTGAATGTAGAAAAAAAATATGATACGATAAAATATACAATAAAATCAATAGAAAGCGAGTTTGTTATGGAGATTAAAGAATTAATTGCATCGTATCAAGACGATATGATTGCTTGGAGAAGAGATTTTCATGCCCATCCTGAAACAGGTTTTGAAGAAGTTCGAACCTCTGCAAAGATAGTTGAAATACTAGAAAGTATGGATTTGGAAATTGTAAAAGATTTTTGTGAAAAAGCTAAAACTGCTGTTATTGCAATTATTCGTGGAAAAGAAGCTGGCCCTGTTATTGGGTTAAGAGCTGATATTGATGCTCTTCCTTTGAGTGATTCAAAAAGCGTCTCCTATGCTTCGCAATACGATGGAAAATGTCATGCATGTGGACATGATGTCCATACCACAGTTGCACTTGGAATTGCTCGTTATTATTCAACTAATAAAGATAAGCTCAAAGGCACATTAAAGATTGTTTTTCAACCTGCCGAAGAAGGTCCTGCACCTGGTGGTGCAACCTTAATAGTTGACACAAAAAAACTTGACGATGTTGACTATATGATAGGAGCACATACAAATCCTGATCATCCTGTTGGTAAGATTTTATTACGCAGAAAAGAGATGATGGCTAGTGCTGACAATTTCTCTATCACTATTCACGGAACAGGCGGACACGGAGCTTATCCACACCAAACAATAGATCCACTAAGAACTGGCATAGAAGTGTACAATGCTTTGCAAAATATGCTTACAAGAGAAGTTGATCCTGTAAAAGCTACAGTTTTATCAATTTGTTCTTTTAATGCAGGCACTTTGAAAGGCACAAACGTTATTCCATCTTCAATTACTATGAGTGGAACTGTACGAAGTTTTGATAATGATAATCGTGATTTTATTATTAAAAGAATGGAAGAACTCATTAAATCAATTTGTGAAATGAATAAATGCACTTGCGAATTTAATTGCCAAAGAGTAAGTATTGCTTTTTCAAATGAAGATTTTTTAGTTGATATATTTGAACAGGCAGCTGTTGAAACAGTGGGTAAAGAAAATGTAAGCTATATGCAAAATCCTGAAATGGGTTACGATGATTTTGCCTACTATGCAAAAGTTGCAAAAGTTGCATTTTTCTATTTTGGCACAACAAATCCGCAAGAATTAGGAAAATATACCTTCCACCAACCTGCTTATGATGTAGATGAAAGCTGTATGCCAATATGCGTAGAGCTCATTATAAATATGATTAACAACATTTCTAAATTGGAGGGCTAGGTATGAATGAAGAGATTTCCCTTATAGCCAATGGAGCAGTTCTTTGGTTGATAACCATTATTGCAGTTGGTTTGGTACTTTTTCAAACACTTATTTTCTTACGCAAAAGCTTTATAGCTGGAAAGAGTATGGGTGTGAGTGATGAAAAATTAAAAACTGCTTTTAGGACTGGAGCTATTTCAGCTTTTGGCCCTTCAATGGTTATAGTTATTGGTATGGTGTCGCTTCTTCTTGTAGTTGGCGGCCCAACTGCTCTTATGCGTCTTGCCTATATCGGAAATGTCGCTTATGAACTCCTTGCAGCACAATTTTCAGCAGATGCTTATGGTGTTAAACTCACTGATGCCAATATCCCAGCTGGCGTTTTCTCAACAACACTTTGGGCAATGGCTGTTGGTTGTATTGGTTGGATTGTTGTGACTGCTTTGATCACAGATAAAATGGATGGCTTCAAAGAAAAACTCACTGGTGGCCGTGCAAAATTACTTCCTATTATCACAAGTGCTGCTATGTTAGGTGCTTATGGCTATCTTAACGCTGGCTACGCTACTAGTTTAGATGGAAATACTGTCGCTTTAGTCGCAGGCTTTCTTATCATGCTTGCTGTAACAATCATGTATAGAAAAACTAAGATGAAGTTTCTTAATGAATGGGGTCTTACCATTGCGATGGTAGGCGGTGTAATTATAGCAGCTATAGTATAGGAGAGTATATATGCAAGCGAATTATTATAAAGAGGAATACATTCCTCAGATTGTAAAAACTGGTAAATTCACATGTTGGTTAGGTTCATTTATTGTCTTTCTTCCTGCTATAGTTGTTACCTTTGTATATGGCATAGTACCTGATCAAACAGCCTTAATCGCAGCTTTAATAGCTCAAATTTCAGTAAATGCTGTATGGTGGTTTATCGAACCTGTTTCATTCTTCCCTATTCTTGGTGTACCGGGCACTTATATTTCTTTCTTGTCAGGAAATATTAGTAATCTACGTCTACCTTGTGCTGCAGCGGCTTTAAAAGCAACTGAAATTGAAGTAGGAACAGAAGAAGCTTCTGTTATTTCTACTATAGGCGTAAGTGCTTCTGTTTTTGTAAACATTATCTTACTTATTGTTGGCGTATTCTTAGGACAAATCATACTTGATAATATCGATCAATCAGTACGAAACGCACTTGGCTATCTTCTACCTGCTCTTTTTGGTGCTGTTTTTGCTCAATTTGCTATAGACGATATCAAAAGCGGTATTGTTGCAATGCTACTAGGCGTTATCTCACTCACTCTCTATAGCAAGGGTATGTTTAACTGGATTCCACTTGATCCTTATATTGTAAACATTCTTGTGCCTATTTTCGGTACAATGGCTTTTGCAAGATTGACATACAAAGAAGATACTCAAGAAAAAGAAGAATAAAATTTTTATATAAGATAAAATCTTTTAAAAGAATAAAACCTTACAAAGTGTCACGCTAGGTAAGGTTTTATTTTATTCTATGCATACAAAAAATTTTTTATACAAACAAAAAATTTTATTGACATTTTGATGATAAATATTCTATACAAAGTTATGGAAAATAAAAATCTTTTTAATAATTTGATAGCTTTTGCGGATGTTTTTGTTGGCTTTTTTGGTAAGCAATTAGAAATAGCTGTACATGACTTACGCCTAGAAGGCAACACACTTATTCATATTGCAGGCAATATCACAGGGCGTACTATAGGAGCGCCTCCTACTGATTTTCTGCTTATGCAATTGGCCACATATGGCAACAAAGCCCCTAATCTTGCTCCATACCCTACTAAAAGTCCAACAGGCAAGCCATTAAAATCTTCGCTTATGTATATCCGTGATTCTAAAGAAGAAATCATTGGTGCCTTGTGTATCAATTATGATATTTCTCTTCAATTGAATGTCTTACATCAGCTTGAATCCCAATTCAAGTTCACAGATTTAGCCATAAATTCAGAAGAAAGCAAAGAAACTTTTGCCTCTACTGTTGAAGAAACAGGGATTGCTCTATTAGACAAATTAGTAAATAGTTTGGATAAAAATCCCGCAAATTTGAGCAGAGAAGAACGCATTGATTTTGTGTCTTTGTGCGATAAATCTGGAGTGTTTAAGTTGAAAGGTATGCTTGAAGAAGTTGCCGCAATTATGAACATTTCAAAATACACACTCTATAATTACAAAAAGCTCTCAGAACACAGAAAATGATACTTTTATACTTCTGTAAAATTTATAAATAAAATAATCTATTAACAATTAAACAAAAAGGAGTCTCTTATGAAAACAGTTTTAAATCCAGGTCCTGTTTCAACATCAAAAACTTACAGCATGATAGTAAAAAAAGGAAATATGGTTTTTGTTTCTGGGCAAGTTCCTGAAGACACAAAAACTGGCGAAATTGTTCATGGCACAGTTGCTGAACAAACTACTCTTGTTATGGATAATCTCAAAAGCATTTTAGCTGCAAATGATATCAGCATGGAAGATATAGTAAAATGTAGTGTTTATGTAAAATCTATCAAAGACATGCCATTAGTAAATGAAGTCTATGTAAAGTATTTTGAAGTTCCGCCTGCAAGAGTTGGTGTTGAAGTGAGAGATTTATACGATGGTGTATTGGTTGAAATTGACGCTATAGCCATAGTATAAAATGAATATTTCATTGTAAAAAATTATAAACATTGAAAAACACATACTTTTTATTTTATGTTTAATTGAGAAAGATGTGTTTTTCAAAAGTTAGCAATGCTGCAAAAATAAAGACGGTTAACTTTATGAATAAAACAGAAAGCTCAGATATAGTTGTTATAGGTGCAGGAGCTGTAGGCACGGCCATAGCAAGTTATTTAGCAGAAGATGGACATAGTGTTGCTCTTGTTGAGCAAGGAGAATGTGCTTGGGGCACAAGCAGACGCTGTGAAGGCTACATAGTCACCTACGACACTGTTCCAGGATATTATAGTCAAGTTTCAGCCCTAGGGCAAAAAATGCTACGCGATTTAGCTCCAAATCTTGACTATGACGTACACCTTCAACCTACCGGACTTGGCTTGCTTGTTGACAATGAAGCTGATATGGAAAGTTTATTCAAACACGCCAAAGGTAAGCAAGACGAAAATGTTGATTGCGAAATATGGGATCGCAAAGAACTTTTAGACAATGAACCACATATTGGCGAAAAAGTCAGTGCATGCCTTTTTTTCAAAAATGAATTTAGTGTAAATCCTATGCGTTTAGCCTATGCCTTTGCCCATAATGCAAAAAAGCATAAAGCAAAGATATTTACTCACACTAAAGTCACAAATATCAATATAAAAAATAATGTAGTGCAAAGTGTTGAAACCAATAAAGGCACAATCCATACAAAAAAAATCATCATCGCTGCTGGTGCATGGTCAAATCTACTTTGCGATATGGCACAAGTGAATATACCTGTTCGCCCGCGTCAAGGCATGCTCTTAGTTATGGAACGCACAAAAAATTTCATCAATACAAATTATTGCGAATACGGCTATGTAGCGGCGAAAAGCGGCAATAAAAGGCCAAGTGCTACTCCACTTATGGAAGAATTAGGCGTTGCTTCAACCTTTGAACCAACACTTGACGGCACTCTACTTGTCGGAAGTAGTAGACGTTTTGCTGGTTTTGACATGAATCCGAGCCCAGATGTAGTTCAAGCCATTGCACAAAGAGCGATGACTTTCTTTCCAAAATTAGGCTCTTTACGCCTTTTAAGAACCTATTGCGGCTTAAGACCCTATTCTCCAGATGGCTTACCTATTATGTCAAACACGCATATTGACGGCTTATTCCTAGCCACTGGCCACGAAGGAAATGGTATAAGTTTGTCGGCATTAAGCGGCAAAGTCATGGCTCAAATGATTGCAAATGAAGAAAGTATAATTGATATGGCTCCATTGCATATAGATAGATTTAAATTAAACCCTTTATCTAAAGGCTTTAACGAGTGAAGCATTTTTTCTGCAAAATGCAAAAATCTTAAAGGAAAATAATTTATGTTTCAACAAAACCTTGCTTCTTCACAAAATTTTGTGAAGATTGATTTTGAAGGCAATTTATGCGAAGTACCTGAAAATATTTCAGTTGCAGCTGCAATACAATATTTAGGAATCAATAATACAAAAAACACTTTTGCAGACGAACAAAGAGCTCCTTATTGCCATATGGGAATCTGTTTTGAATGCCTTATGGAAATTGACGGTGTCGCAAATCAGCAAGCATGCTTAATACCTGTTCGCGAAGGTTTACAAGTGCGTCGTCAACTCACAATTCCAACATTCACAGCAAGAAAAGAAGGTTAATTATGGAATGGGATATTATTATCATAGGTGCAGGCCCAGCAGGTATGGCTGCCGCCATTCAAGCAGCAAAACATAAGGCTAAAGTCCTTGTGCTAGACAGACAAATGCATGCTGGCGGACAAATCTTTCGCAGTGTAAATCAAGCAAGCAAAGAAAAATCAGCTGCCTTAGGAAAAGAATATTCACGCGGCAAAAAACTTGTCCAAGAATTTATGAATTCAAACATAGAATATATTCCTCAAAGCACTGTTTGGCATATAGAAAACAATAAAGTCTATGCAAGCAAAGACGGCAAAACAGAAGTCTTTTTTGCAAACTATATATTGATTGCCACAGGAGCTATGGAACGCCCTGTTCCTATTGAAGGTTGGACAAATCCTGGTGTTATGGGTGTTGGAGCTTCAGATGTTTTATTCAAATCTGCTTCACTCTTGCCAAAAGGCGATGTTGTTATATGTGGCAATGGGCCTTTAGTATTGCAAAGCATAGCACATATGAAGAAATTAAATGTGCCTATAGCAGCAATTGTTCTTACAAATTCTTTCTCTAACTATACAAAAGCCTTACCATCAGCTTTAAATGTATGTCTACGCCCTCTTTATTTTGCACACGGTGCAGCAATAGGATTAAATGCTGTAAATAGTAAGAATCTTTATTTTTCAGCAAAAAATCCAAAGATTGAGAAAAATGGCGAAAAATTAACTTTTTCTTTTAGCACTGCAAAAAATGATACAAAGAAAATTGAAGCAGACACAGTGCTCTTGCATGAAGGAGTTGTTCCAGAAACTCGTATCACAAGACTTGCTCGTTTAGAACATATTTGGAATCCACAACAGCGAACATGGCAGGTTGAGACAAATATATGGGGTAAAAGCAATAATGAATCCATACGAGTTGCAGGCGATTGTGCTGGAGTTAAAGGAGCAGATGCAGCAATGGCATTAGGCAAGCTTGCAGCCTTGCAGATTCTTCTTGATCTTCAAAAAATAAATATGCAAGAACGCAATAAAGAAGCAAAATCACTACAAAGAGATGTTTTCCGCTACACAAAGATGCAAACATTTTTAGACATTGCTTTTGCACCTAAAAAAGAAATGCTCTGCCCTTCTGATGAAACTATTGTCTGCCGTTGTGAACAAATCACAGCAAAGGAATTACGTGAAGCCATCACAGACGGCTCTTATTCTCAAGACGGTGTAAAAAGTCAAACTCGTGCTGGAATGGGAGAATGCCAAGGAAGAATGTGTTCAAGTGCAGTTGCGGAAATTATTTCACAAACTCATGGAATTCCATTAGAAAACATTGAACCTTATCGTGCACAATTTCCTTTAATTCCTGTACATCTCGATGAAATTGCTAATATGCATATTCCTCCTTCAACCTCAGCTTTACAAAAATAAAGTATAATTTTTTTATGTAAGCTATAAGAGAGTTTAAAAAAATAAACCTTGTAAGAAATTACAAGGTTTATTCATACATTTATGATTTTTCTTGCTTTAGCATGGCTTCTAAGAACCACATTGTTTTGTTATAGGATTTTAGATGTTCTTCAAGAGTTGATACAACTGTGTAATAATCGTGTTGATTAGCTATTTGTCTGATTTTTTCTGCAGAGGCTTGCATATGAGTCATATCTGAGAGAACAATTTCAAATGCTTCACTTATAGAAATATTTTTTGAATCAAGCTCTTCGAGTGAAGTTACCTTAACATAATCTTTCATCGAGGCAAGCGGATAAGCTCCTGTAATTTTAAGTAATTCCGCAGTACCATCAAGCAATAGGGCAAATTCATTGTACATGGTTTCAAAATATTCATGCACGCTTTTAAATTGTGTCCCTACAACATTCCAATGCAAATTATGCAGCTTAATGTAAAGAACAGCAATATCAGCAAGATATTTATTGAGTACCTCTTGAACGTCTTTATGCATGCTAAATCCTCCTTGATAAATTTTCATAGGTATAATTTTATAAGTTAGATTATTCTAACTTGTTTAGATTTAACTAACATATACTTGTTTAGACGTCAAGCAATTATTTTATTATAAAGTGTTTTCTCATTATTTAATTATACTCCAACTGCTTTTCTATTTATTCTTAAGATTTCTTGTGTTTTTATTTTTTATGCTATAATTTGTGGTTAAAAAGAAAACAATAAAAATAGGAATCGGCTTTTTTCATTTAATTAAGAAAAAGCTTTATGATTTTTGTCATAAAGCTTCATTTATTTAATAATATCGAAAAACTAAAAAAGTAAAACCTTACAAAGTTCTAAGCAATAAGTGCTTTGCGAGCTTTGTAAGGCTTTACGATATTTTTAATGGTGCCGGGGGACTACTGAATTTATGTTTAAACCATTCGTATTAATTGATTTTTAAAATTGTTATTTTCATTAATACCGACAAATATACCGACAAAATATTTTTTTATTTAATTCTTATTTACTATAAATAATACAAAAATGAATTTAATTTTTCCTTTTGTTTTGTATAATCTCTGCCGTCATAAGACAAAGAGAGAAAAGGCTTATTTTTATAGTCTAATGAAGAAAGAACTGTTTGTGTGTTTTCATGCAGTGAGCTAAATGACACAATTCCTGCATAATTTTGACTATTTAGCGCTTTACCGTATCTATACGCACCATTTCCTGCTGTAAACTTCGGAAGATTTTCAGTAATGACAGCTTTTAAATTATTCCTATTTTGTATAAAGGGGCTATTGCTTCCAAGAGCGCTTGAAACTTTATCAATACTCATTTGATATTTCAGCTTTTCTTCTTTTGATAAACCTTTAGAAAGAACGAGTATATATTCAGTCATCGGCATAAATTGGATATTAATATCAGCCTTTGTATCAATTTTTTCAAACATCTCTTCTTGCACTTTTGCATTAAATAAAACTTTTGGCTCACCAATAAATAAGACTTTCTTTTTCTCTTCTTTTTGAATTTGTGAAATAATTCCAAGAGCAGTTTCTTCTGTAATTTCAGCTTGTTTAAGTACGAATTGAAGTAGTTCTTCTCTTTTCTCTTTAGGAGCAGTCATAATAATATCTCCTGCAAGGAAAGAGTAGAATAATTCTTTTCCATTTATTTGTTTTGTAAACAATTCTTCAAAATAAAACGAAGTAATATCAAGTTTATTTCCAGACATATTACTTATAATTTGAGCAAACATGGCATCGGCATCGCTTTCTTTATTTCTGAGTGAAAGAAGCGTACCTGCTTTTTTATTTTCATCAAGATAAACGCTATCCATTAAATTATAAATAAATGACAGATATTCCTTTGAATTACATTTATCATACGCAAGTTTTAATTCTTGCTCTGTCTGTTTTGGAAGTTCGTGAACTATGAAGTTTTGTTTTCTCAAATGCCTTGCCAATAAAGAAGAATATGGAAAAAGACAAGGAATATAGAGAGGTTTTTCATCGCTTGTTGAAATAGATTGTATATCTTTAATTTTCTTTCTTTGAACAGTTGTTGCTGTTCTCAGTGTATTTTCTTGTTGGTCAATAGAATTTAGAAAAGCTTCGATACGTGTTACTACACCAACTTTTGAAAAATGCTCATCAATTTCAATGGAAAGGCAAGGTCTATCGCCAATAATTTCTGCAAATTCGTGTGAAATCATAGTGTCGTGCCCACAAGCATGATTTGTAAGATAGATTGGATAATAATTCGGATTATTTTTGATAAACTCACCTGCAATCAACATATGATGCCCAAATGGATAATCTTTCATGGAAAGAGCTTCTTTAGCCATTTCTTTGAGCGGTAAATGGCTTGAAGATATAATTTTATAGCCAAATTTTAGAAGCTCTTCAACTATACCCATTTCAAGAATTTTATCGGCAAGATTATAAAATCTTGTTACAATAACCAAAACTTTTTCATCAGCTTTTATTTTTGAAATGAAGTTTTCTTGTAGTTTTTTTAATTTCACCATATAAGACATATATGCTTTATATGCTTTATCAGAAGCTTTCTTACATTCATTCTCATTTTTGCCAAGCTTTTGCGCTAAACTTTGAAGAGCGGTAGACGACATCATATCAGCCATATCAATTTCCAAAAACTCACTTGAATTATTGAAATTTGCATTTTTTATAAGCTCTGGCAATGCCTGCATAAATGGACATGCTGAGTGAGAATTATCGCCTTGCTTGCCTTGTTTATTCATCATTTTTTCTGCAAGTGAGCCACTAATACTTGCTGGTAATATTTCAATAAGATGAGGCAAAGCTTTTTGCAAAAATCCTTTTGATTTTGAACTGTTTTTTTTGTGCTCCCCTCTATTCATACTTTTTTCAAACTTTGCATTATTAGGTCTATTTTCAACTTTTGCTCCAAAAACACGTGGAAGAAGAATATAATCAAGCTTCATATCAACAAGCTTTTTTATATGCCCGTGCGCAAGCTTAATGGGATAACAAGTGTCGCTTGTTGAAATTTCTTGCGAAAGTTGAACTATATTTTCATCTGTTTTACCTGAGCTTACAACATTAAATCCAAGCTCTTTTAAAAATGTATAAATAAATGGAAAATTACGATAAAACATCAAAGTCATTGGAATACCAATTGTTTTAGTATTATTTTTCTTGGAATTATCTATACAAGAAGTAAGGAAGTTTTTAGAATTTAGAAACAATTGCTTATTCTCTTTGAGTAAGTCATTTTCGATAGCTACTTTATTTTTTGAACGCTCTATGCTTTCAAGGGCAAGTAAGGCAACACCAAAAGCACCGCTCACTTGAAAGATAGGCGAAACCTTAATTTTATCGCCATAATGATGTTGAAAAGCCGCCACAACAGCATCATTATAACAAACACCACCTTGAAGAAGAATAGTAGAGCCTACTTTTCTATTACCCACAACCTTTCCAAGATAATTTCTGATAACCGAATGACAAAGCCCTGCAAGAATGTCTTTTTTATCAACACCAAGCGCAAGACAAGAGGAGATCTTGTTTTCAATAAAAACTGTGCAACGCTCGCCAAGTTCAACTGGTCTTTCAGCTTGAAGAGCAAGTGTAGCATATTCTTCAATCTTTACATCAAGATATTTCGCTTGCTCTTCTAAGAAAGAACCTGTACCAGCGGCACAAATTTTATTCATTTGAAAATCTTCAACTTCTTTATTTTTTATGCTAATATATTTTGAATCTTGCCCGCCAATTTCAAAAACAGTGTCTACATTTGGTTCAACAAATGATGCTGCTTTTGCTTGAGCTGTAATTTCATCTTTTATCGTTTTTGCATCAAGCATTTTTGCAACTATATGTCTGCCCGAACCTGTTACGCCAATTTCATCAATAACAACTCTGGCGCCAAATTCATTTTTTATATTTTCAATGCCTTGTGTTACAACCTCTTTGGGTTTACCAGCTGTTCTTAAATATTGTGCTGAAACAAGTTCTTTATCTTTAGTTAAAAGAACAAGATTTACGCTTGTTGAGCCGACATCAATCCCTAAAGTGCAATGATAGACTTTATCCTCTAAAAGAGTAGTGAAATCTAAATCTTTTTTTACAGGTTGATATACAAGTTTATCCGAATAAGAAATACCAGAACTTGCTAATTCAGTTTTTTGCTCTAATAATGCAAGAAAATTTGTAAAATCAGAATGATATGTGTTTTCTCTAGCTAAAAGAGCTGTTCCTATTGCTTGCAAATATGCGGTATTTTCATCGTATATAATATCAGTATCTTGCAAATTAAATATTTTTTGAAGAGCTTTTACAATACCTTCATTTTTTGATACAAAGCCTGATAAAACAAGCGGTGTTGCAATCTCTTTACTTTTTATGAGGTTTGTTTTTATATTACGAACTGTTGCAAAACAAATTCCTGCTAAAATTTCTTTACTGCTATAGCCCTCTTGCTGACGATGGATAATATCCGTTTTTGTAAAAACAGAGCAATGTCCTGATAATGTTGGATATTTTTTATCTTTTTCAATCACATCTTTATAGACATCAAGCTCAAAGCCAACTCGTGAAACTTGTTGCTCTAAAAAAGCTCCTGTTCCGCTTGCACAGCCTTCTGTGACGAAAAATGAAAGATTACTACTTTCGCCTTTTCTTTTGATATATTTAGCATTTTGTGCTCCAACTTCAAGAATTGTTTTAGTTTGTGGATAAAACATTTCGCAAGCTTTATCAAGGCAAGGAACGCTCAACACTTCTTTTATTTGAGCTGATTTTATAATTTCTTTTAATTCGAGGCTTTCATTTGTACCGCTTAAAGCTATTTTTGTTATAGAGTTTGAAAGCACAGGAGGAATTTGCTTTAAGAGTTCAGCTAAAGCGTTTTTTATGTCTCCATAATGGATTTTTGAATTTAAATAAAGGCTGTTATCATACGATGTAAGAAGTGCAATTTTTACTCTTGACGAGCCAATATCAAGGCCTAAAGTTATTTCTGATTTTATTTCGTTTGATGTGTTCATATTTATTTCCTCATTTTTTGCTTGATTATTTTCTATTGATAAACTATCTTTTACTCAACACTTGTTTATTATGCAATAAGCAATGAATAGGCGAATATTGTTTATTGAGCATCGACAATAACATTGACTTATAAACGACATTTTTTACAAAGTGTTAAATAAAAGAAATAGAAAAGGCTCATCATGCAAAATATAAAAGAAAATACAGCAAACAAAAAAATTGACTTACGTGTAATAAAAACAAAAAATGCCATTAAAGAAGTCTTTATGGCATTATGTAAAGAAAAACATCTTGATAAAATCACGGTTACAGAGATAGCAAAACTTGCAATCATCAATAAAGGCACTTTTTATTTACATTATAGAGATACGTATGCCTTATTTGATGAAACTCTTATCGAATATATACAAGCACAATATCAAGGAATTGATTTTTTTGAAGATTTCTTTTCAGCACCCAAAGAATTTACTAAGAAATTTCTTGAAACCATGCAACACAATTTTGAACAAATGAAAGAAGATTTTCCTTATTTTAATCCAAAGCAGTCAAGAGTTCCTGTGCCTGCAATTATAAGTGATACAATAAAAAATCAAATTTATACCACTGAGAAAGTAAAACAGTCACTAGAAAATGATATCTTACTTGAATATATGTTTGCTGGTTTACTCCATACACTAAGGCATACTGAAATGAATATGAGTGTAGTAGTTGAAATTTTATCTGACGAGGTTAGCAAAATTTCATTAAAATTACAGTAAGTTAGAAACTATAGGCAGATGCACAGTAATCACTTAAATTGTAGATATTTTATAAAGATAAATTTTAATATTATTTTATCCCTTACCACCTTTCAAGTAACTCGCTCTTTGTATGAAAAAGAGCTAAAATTTCAACACAATTATTCTTTACTCGATATGGCACTATATAAGGATATTTAGAGACAATCAATTCCCTTGTTCCAAAAACTCTACCCTTCTTTCCTATCTCGGTAAATTCAGCAAGCTTTGATACAGATCTACGAATATGAGCATAGACTTTTTGAGCAAGATCGATATCCCCATTCTCAGAAGACGCTAAATATTCAAGCTCATTGTCTAAATCTTTTAACGCAGAAGCTGACCATTTAATCTGCATTATACGACCACTTCGCATCAAGAGCTTTCAAGTCTTCATCACTTGCAAAAAGCCCCTCATCAGCTTCCTTAATGCCTTTCTGAATCTTAGCAATCTGCCACTTCTCACGCTCAACAAAATCCCTTATAGCTTCTATTGCTAAAAAAGACTTCGTACGCCCTGTTGCCTCTGCTAATGCAACTAATTCATTAGATAAATCTTCTGGTAATCGCATTGACATGGAAATTTGCTTAGAAGCCCCTTTAAAAGGCTGTTTTGATACTTGCATTGTAAACCTCAAAATAAAATGTATTTCATTGTATTACATTAAATACAAGGTAATACAGCAAAGTGGAAAAGTCAAGGCAGCAAAGAAGAAAAGTCAAGGCAGCAAATTAAATAAAGTAATATTACTCCACACTATCTACCCAAAGTTCGTATTGTTGCAAAACAATAGACATGATTTCTTCAATGTCTTCTCTGATGGGTATTTATTTTTTTAGCAATTTTTTTGTCAATATGTCAATGTATCAAGAGAGATAACATGAGAGTCGAAAATCTTAAAAAAGTAAAGCCTTACAAGGCTTTGCGAGCTTTGTAAGGCTTTACGATATTTTTTAGTGGTAGCACGGGGGAGGCTTGAACTCTCGACAACTCGGGTATGAA
>CAYJAZ010000002.1:105861-165316 GCA_964368455.1 uncultured Desulfovibrionaceae bacterium | reverse complement strand
TAGCTCTGCCAATTGAGCTACGCCAGCACAAGAAGAGGTATACCGAGAATGACTTAAGATGTCAAGAGTTTTTTTTAGATTTTAATAAATTTTTTATATTTTATTATTTTAGTATTATAAATCAAATAGTTATACTTTAATTTTTTTCTTGCTTCTTCCTAAAAAATATCTCTTTCTCTTTAGATTTTATCCTTTTCTTCTGGTAAAGTTTCGTAAGAAACCATAGAAGGATTTAAAATAAGCTCTTCATTCATTTCATGAGATTCAACAATTAATGAATTTTCGTATTGTTTTTTATCTTCTATATTAATGTCGAATGAATTATTATTTTTCGTATCGCTCTTTGCTTTTTCAGACTTAGATGCAAAGAATTTAAACTTACTTTTTTCTTTTTTGCTTTTTACTGCACCAGCTACTGGAATAAACTTCAAGCTTTCTTTGCTATTTTCTGTTAATTCTTTTGATTGTTCTGAGGCTTCTTCTATTAGGGCTCTATCTAATACTTCTGTTGCCCTATACACTATGAGCAATTCTTGTACTAAATTTCTAAAGCCTTCTCTGCCTTCATTTAAAGCCAAAGTTGTATGACACCCAATTTCTTCAAAGGCAATTTTTTCATCTTCGCTTGAGTATAAACCAAGTAATATAGCTTGCTTTACTTGGTATTCTCTTTCAAAATATTGGATTTCTTGTATGAGTGCTAATAATTGATCTTTTTCTACTGTATCGTCTACTATAATCAAAGCTGGTTGAACTTCCATAAATTGCCTATAGGCATCTTCTATATTCATTGCCTCTAAGACATGGCATTCTATATTTGAAAGTCTAAAGGAAAGCATGTATTTTTGTTTTGGATTTTCTGATATCAAGAGAACTTTTTCAAATCTTGTTTTCTTTTCTGTGTTATAGCCAGACACAAGTTTTTCTGTTTTTCCATCGTCTTCTAAAGCTATAAATGACAGAGTGAAAGAATATTCAAGTCCATTTGCACTTTGTTCAGCGTAGAAATCTCCATAATAGTCTGAACTCATTTCCCATATTCTATTAAGAAGAGAGGCCGATCTTTTATAAGGTGGCTTGCCTCTGCCTGAATCGCCTAGTATAAATGATAGTCTTCCAGGGTTATTTGAACATGCATCTCTTTGCACACGCAAATAAACAGAACCTTTTTCCGTGGCACGGATTGAATCTGCCAACAAATCAAAAAGCAATTCTCCAAAATACTCTTTATCGCCAACAAAGAACTTACCTACATGCGGTGCTTTTATCCATGACAATGCAATTTTTTCAGAAGAGTCGAGTCTGCGAAGTCTTGCGTACACTTCTTTTATCAATTCTTCCAAATCAAAAGCTTCATTAATTCTTTGTTTATTCTTTTTCTGCTTTTTTTCAAAAGCTTGTTCGTCTTTCAGTAGATATGGCAATTCTTTTAGACGAGTAGAAATATCTTTTGCAAAAGCTGCTATATTGTCAGTTTTTTGCATAAGTTCTTCTATAGATGAATTATCCTTAATCTTATTTTCTAAAAAGCATATTTCACGCATCATATTTTCTAAACTAGGCCTAAAAGTTGTGTCTAATTTATCGGCAAGCTGAATTTCACTAAACTTTGCTTCAACTTGTTCTTCATGCGTGAGACTTATAGCTTGAGCTTTATAGATCAGTGCATTTTCTTCATCATTATTTTTTTCGTGCACATAATCGGCATTTTCATGCTTTTCTACTTCTTTTTCAGCTTGTTCCGAATTGTGAACAAAGCCTTGTGCCTCGCTTTCAAGAGTTTGATTTTCTTCTTCTATTTTTTGTTCGATTTCATCTTCTTCTATTTTTATTTTACTTTCTTCAGTTTTAATAAGAAAAGCAGAATTTTTATCTTTTACTTCCTCTTGCACTTGTTCAGTGCTTTGTATTTCACTTTTTCTTAAATTTTTCTTATTTGTCTCAGATTCTTGTTCTGCTAATAAGAATGCCGCTCTTTTTTTCAATTTCTTATTTTGCTTCACGGCAGAATAAGATTCATCTTTTGAAATGACTAAAAGCAAGAGCGCTAAAATCTGTCCTATTAATGGAAATAATGAAGTTGTATCAAGATTAAAACTATTGAAATAAGACAAGATTTCTATTTCTGACAAAATAGCTAAGGCAAAAGCGACACTCAAGAAAAGGAGGAAATTTGCAAACAAACAAAGTAATGAAGCATATACTCCCTTGAAAAGTAGAGGAAAAATCAAAAGAAAATAAACAAAGGAATATATTTGCCACAATTCAATATAGCGTACACACCATGCAAAGCTTGGAATCAAGACAAGAAATGGTAAGAAGAGTCCAAGAACACCAGTCAAAAGGAAGAAGATATCTAAAACTTTTGCATTTTCTGCTGTTTTTAACTTTCCCTTAAAGACAATATGCAGTGAAAACAATGCCACAGAAACTGCAAACAAAGTTGCGATATCACTTGGAATTATTTGGCCTTTTGGCGTTACAGGTAAGCCAAAATACTGTATAGCTAAACAAGAAAGTGCAAAAACACTTAAAGCTATACGCCATGTTTTCTTAGATAAAAATGCCGTAAGAAGAGCAAATAGCGTGATCAAGAGTAAGAATAGAGTTAAAAACATTTCAATATTTTTCACAGTATTTACATTTGTATCCGCAGAAACAAATCTAGGCTCAAACCAAATACTAGGAAGCCCTTGAATTGCTATATATATTTCTCCGCCATGCCTTAATTCTTCTATCGAAAAATATCCATTTTCATTCGCTTTTTTTTGTACAGCATCAAGATATTTTGGTTTTAACCAAACATTTTTTTCGCCTTGAATATTTTCGCCAACATCAAAAAATGGAATTTCATCTCCCACTAAGTCAAAGGGGGCAAGTAAAAGACGTACCCATGTTGTGCCCTGTGCTTTAATGTCATAAACTGTACTAAAGTCAGAAATGACTGTAGCATTAGTTATTTGCTTAATTCCTAATACTGCTTTTGTATCGACAAAGTAATAGAGATAGTCTTTCAATGAAATATCTTGATCAGATGAAACTAATTTATATTCTGGAGCAAGAGTTTTTTGTTCCAGATTTATAGCTGCTTCTTTTAATAGCTTAGGTATTGTTTTTGGTGGCTCAACAATATTTTCTGCTTGAGCGATTTGAGCTGATTGCATACATGCAAAAAGCAAGAAGATAAGGATAAAGAAAATACTCTGTCTTTGTGCTATACTTTTCATACAAAATCCATTTATAAACTAGTTTTGTTGTTCCATTTCTTTTATTATTTCAGATAGCAACCTACCATCAGGAGCTTTTGTGTTAGGTTCTTGGCTTACTAAGATTTTCCAAGTGTTTAGGCCTTCTTCCTTTCTGCCTAAATCAAAAATAAGAACTATACCTCTATTAAATCTCGCATTTACGTGTTTTGGATTTATAGCAAGAACTTGATCGTATTGTGCAAGAGAATTTTCGAATTGATCCAATGCTCTATACATTGTTCCCATATCCGTCATATAAGAAAGATTGCCTGGTTTTATTGCGAGAGACTTTGTGTAAGCATCAACAGCTTTTTGGTATTGTCTTGTGTCGTAATAAAGATCTCCTAAATGTCCCCAAAGAGCAGGATCATTTGGTGTTTGCTGAACTTTTAATTCTTCTTCTTTAATATGTTGTAAAAGTTGATCGTCTTGATTCATGCCTTGTATACTCGAACCTGAACCTAAAGCTTGTTTTTGCACATTAGGCCCACTTGAAGAATTTATAATTGTTGCAAGCAAGAAACCAGCTACAAATGAAGCCAACATAAGAAAATACAATTTATAATTTGCTTCTGAATTTTTTTTAACTTCTTTCGCCATCTTTATTTCCATCCTAAAAAAGTTAGTGTTAAAATTAATGTGAAAATGTTTTCATAAAAATATGATATGAAAACAAATGAAAAAATGAAAAAATTTTAATTTAATTAAATCAATATTTTTTTCAAAACTAAAAGTCTAGTTTTTTTCTTTAAAATATCTAACATCTATCAAGGCAAAAAGCAAGGCTTGCAATTTTGATTTTAACAAATAAAAGAGTTGAGTTTTTTAGATTTAGATTATATAGTTGGGAAAATAACATATATAAAAACTACATAAGGGTATCAACAAAGATGCAATATCTCTATAAAAGACAACTCTCGAAAAAAGCCATATTATTTTTATTCGCTTTATTGATTCCTTTCAACTTTCATTCTTCATTAAATGTGCATGCTAAAGAAGCACCAACAAATATTGAAGTGATTGAAACAAGAAATAAATGGAAACTCACAGCGGATTCTGTTTCTACACTTGACGATGGTGCTATCTTAGAAGCTCGAGGCAATGTTATCATTCAAAAAGGTGATGATATCCTTAAAGCAGATTATGCCCGTTACTACACAGAAACTGAATGGGTTTTTGCCCGTGAAAATGTTTTTGTGAAGCTTGGTGCAGATGAATTGACTGCGAATGAAGCTGAATTTGATTTAAAATCTTACACTGGCTTTTTGAAAGATGGACATATCTTTATGGGTGGGCCGCATATCTATTTCACAGGCGAGCATGTAAATAAATATCTTGGCGATAAATATTCCTTTAAAAATGCTACGATCACAGCTTGCGATCCAGCAGATGAAGCATGGAAACTAAAAGCCACAGAAGCCACTATCGAAATCGACGGCTATGCAACCTTATCACATACTCAGTTAAATGTAGCTGGAGTCGATTCTCCGCCTATTCCTTGGGCTATACTTCCAGCTAAAGTGACTAGACAATCTGGTTTGCTCAAGCCTGATTTTGGCGTGAGTTCCTTGCATGGCATCTATTATTCACAACCCTATTTCTGGGCTATCAACGAAGCTCAAGACATGACTTTCACAGCTTCTTATTTTGAACATTCAGGTGTAATGCTTTCAGCTGAACATCGTGCAAATATTGATGCTTATCAAAAATCATGGCTTGCTTTTGACTATTTATTTTCAAAAAGCCCTTCTAATTTAGACGAACCTGATGACATTAAAGGCTTTGCTGACAACCGCTATTGGTTAAGAGGTATGGCTGACGGCAGAGTCTACGGAACCGATTGGCGTTATAAAGTCAATCTCGACTATGTTTCTGACGATTCTTTTCTTCTCGACTATAAGTCTACCCTAACAGGTTTTGACAATACTAAGGACGATACCTTTGAATTTTTTGGAAGAGATCTAGCTCCACTTTCAAACGACAGAGTTTCAGAATTTTATCTTTTCAACAAATGGGGAGTTTTTGAACTTGCTGCAAGTGCAAAATATTCACAAAATCCAAAATATGGACAAAATGGTTTACCATTAAGCACTGACACAACAGTGCAAACGCTTCCTGCTATAGACGCATTTTTACACCCTATTAATGTTTTCAACACTCCTTTACAATTTGAAGCAGCTGCACAAACAAGCTATCATTACAGAGAGCAAGGATATTCTGGTTTTAAAGCAAGTGTAGAACCAAAAGTTTCACTTCCGCTTAACCTCGGTTTTGTTTCTTTTCTCGCTCAAGGCAGTGTGAACTATAGAAATTATTTTGGTACAAAGAATACTTTTTTTGATGCATCAGGCCATCAAACAAGCGATACGATTGACAATATAGACTCAACTATTATTACAGCTGAACTTGAAGCAGTATCAACTCTTTCACGTGTATGGGAATTTGATGCTGAAACAGAAGAAATTCAGTCAACTCAAGAAACACAAGATATTACAATAGGCGATTTATTATACGAAGAAACAAGAGATGCATCCTCTTCACTCAATCTCAATCAGCCTGAAATAACTTCAAGCAGAATTGTTGCTTTAAGGCATACGCTTATGCCAAGATTAAGCTACACCTTTGTTCAAGATATCAATCAAGAAAATCTTCCTCTCTATACTATAGACGACAGAGTATATCCAACCAATAAAATTGAACTTTCTTTAAGAAATATCTTCACTACAAAAACTCTTACACAAAAGCAAGTTTTTAACGAACTCACACAAAAATACGACACAAGTTCTGCTGTTGATTATAAAAATATAGCAACATTTACATTATCTGCGGCCTATAATTATCAAGAAGATCAAAGAACTAAGTATACAGACGAATATGAAAATAGACCTTTTGAAGATATTTCATTAAGAGCAAACTTTTCTTCCTTTGGTTTAAGTTTCAACACCCTAGCGTCTTATTCTCCTTATGATAATGAATTTACAAGATTAGACTTAGGTGTAAATGTTCCTTTATTTGCTTTGTCTAAATATCTTCGTTGGAATACGGCTCTTAGCCATAGAACAGCAAATTATGACTATCAAGAATTTGTAAGTAGTCCAATAAACGACAACATCTATCCAAGTGATGAAGTGAGCTTGTGGAGAAATACTTTAGTTTTCACACCAACCTCAAATATTAATCTCAAACTTATCCACGATTATGACTTAGAAGATAATGACATGTATGCTTTTGAATTAGTAGCAACATACCAGCATCAATGTTATATTTTTGCACTTGGTTATAGCTATACAGAAAATGAACAAACCTATACCTTTAACCTTCTCTTGCCAGGTATTTTTGACTAAAATTAAGGCTGTCTACTTATTATGATTTTAGAAATTGGATTAATTGCTGTTGGCGTGCCTTTTGGTTTACTTCTAAGAGGATACGAAAATTTTAAAAGTGTTATGCTTAAAGCTTTCACAATTATTGTCTATGCACTTTTATTTTTCTTCGGTTTGAAAGTTGGTGCCAATGACACTATTATGAATAATCTACATATAGTAGGCATACGTTCGCTCTTGCTTTCTTTTGCTATTATTTTGGGTTCTATCATCGCAGGTATCTGCATAAAAAAATTCTTAAAGACTTTAGATTAATATGCTTAAAGATTTCTTTTTTCTTACTCTTGCCGCAGCATTAGGCATAATTGCAGGATATTACGATCTTGCTCCTCAAATTCTTTATGGCAATGCTAGTTTATACATACTTTATGTCATGCTTTTTATCGCAGGAATGGGAGTTGGCTTTGATATTAAGGCTCTACGCATTCTTAGAGAAATGAAGGCAAGTATCTTCCTTGTGCCCTTTGGAATACTTTGCGGTTCTATGATAGCTGGCGGTATAGCAGCACTTCCACTTGGTATGAAAATGCTTGAAGGTGTAACCGTTGGTGCGGCTGTCGGCTACTACAGCTTATCTTCTATATTAGTCACAGAATGGGGAAATCCTGAACTTGGCTCTATTACATTAGTAGCAAATTTATTACGCGAATTTTTTTGCATAGCATTTTCTGTGATTTTTGTTAAATTTGGTGGAAAGATCGCACCTGTAATGGTTGGCGGAGCCGCTGCTATTGACACTTGCTTACCGCCAGTTGTTAAACATAGCGGTGAAAAATACGCTCTTGTAGCTATCTTTTCTGGCCTTGTTTTAAGTATTGTTGTTCCGATACTTATTCCTTTTTTGCTTTCTTTGCAAGAAGTGCCTACGTATTAAGACAGATTTTGGCTAAAAATTCCTTTTATATAAAATATTACCGATTCATTCACTTTGTGTGTTTTTCGCAATGACGAGTCTAGTGAAGTTCAGTCAAGACTGACGATTTAACACTATTATTTATAACAATAACAGAACTATTTATTCCATTAAAATCGCTTTACCAACTCGTCATTGCGAGGAGTGTAACGACGTGGCAATCCATGCCTTTTAAGTTATTCTTCGCTTTTCATTCTAAACTAATCTTCTAGTTTATGCTTCGTCCCTCGCCTCCAGCGTGGGCAAAGAAGCGACAATAGGGCTTGCAGCCCTAAGCCTCGCCTCTTTGCAAACTCCTTGGCCTTACCCGCTAATTGGCACAAAGTCGTCTTGAATGAACTGGCATACAACGATTTTTTTTACAAAAAATCAGTATGCTTTGTCTTCGTATATCCTTTTTATCTGCGACGACAAAAGAGATGTGCCAATTTCAGTAACTCGCAAATATCAGCTTTGAAATTAAGTATTTTAATTTTTAAATTCTATAACTATTAAAGTTTTTTTTCAACTCGTCTTGCAGAAGAGCAAAACGCCGTAGGAGACATTGATTTTTTAATTGAATTCCTTTTACTACACAGCACAAAAAAAGCCCCACTTTTTCAAGTGGGGCTTAATATCTTTATTATTACAAAAGACTATGCTGATTCGTATAAACGAGTCATAACGAATTCACGGTGGCCGAGAACTTCAGCAGCTGTGTTACGTCCGTTCGCTGTACGAACGAGGCATTCAAGAAGCTTGTCGCCAGCTTGATCTAATGTAAGTTCTTTACGGAGGATACCAGAAACGTCAACGTCGAAGTGTTCTTCCATAGTACGGAGTGTACGTGGGTTTGAGCAAAGTTTGATAACTGGAACGATAGGGTTACCAACTACGTTACCTTGACCTGTAGGGAAGAAGTGAACAACAGCACCACCAGCAGCCATCAATGTAACACATTCAGCAGCAGCAGATGAAGAGTCCATGAACCAAAGTCCTTTACCAGCAGGCATTTCAGCCATACCAAGGATACCTTGTACTTGACATTCTTTACCGATTTTTTGGATGTTACCAAGAGCTTTTTCTTCGATAGTTGTTAAGCCACCTTCGATATTACCCTTAGTAGGTTGTGAATCAGAAAGATCAGAAGTTTTGTGATCGTCGATCATTTTTGCATAACGATCAAAAGTTTGTTGGAACTTTTCTTTAACTTCATCGTTTACGCAACGAGCTTTAACAAGGTGTTCGCCGCCTGTTAATTCTGAAGTTTCACCAAAGAATAATGTGTTACCATTTTTCCAAAGTTTATCAAATGCGTTACCAACAGTTGGGTTAGTTGCGATACCAGAAGTTGTATCTGATTCACCACATTTTGTTGAAACCCAAAGTTCGCTAAGATCGCATTCTTCGCGTTGTAATTCTGTTGCCCAGTGAACAAATTCTTTTGCTTTACGTGAAGCAGCACAAATTGTGTTGAAATCGCCGTTTTGTTCAATACCAAAACCAGCAACTGGTTTACCTGTTTTAGCAATAGCTTCAACAATTTTGTTTGTCCAGCCAGCTTCAATACCGATAACAACAACAGCTGCTACGTTAGGGTTACAACCAGCACCAATAAGAGTGCGGAAGTGTAATTCTAAATCTTCACCAAATTGTAAACGCCCATATGGGTGCTCAATGCAAAGAGTGCCTTTAACATTGTTTTCTACGCTTTTGCATGAAGCTAATGAAATATCATCTAAAGGAAGAATAATAACGTGGTTACGAACACCAACGCGTCCGTTTTCACGTCTGTAAGCCATAACTTTATTTTGCATCTCTACTACCACCTTTTAGTCTTTACGTTATGAACGTGTAAGTGTTCGCCTTTTTTGATAGGCTTAACAACTTTACCAATGTCAACACCGTATTTGAATACAGTTTCGCCTTCAGCAAAGTCTTTCAACGCTACTTTGTGGCCAATAGGAATATCATTAAGTGTCTTAAAGTTGATATCAAGGTTTTCGTGCATAATCCAGCCATTGATGTCTTGGCCTGCTTTAATGCCTTCAACTACGATAACACCAACACCGTCGCCTTGTTCGTGTACAACGAAATCGATTTGTGCCATTTCTAAACTCCTGAGAAATATTTTACAGTGAAAAAGTTATTGAACTTTCATGCCTTTCTGTATGCAAGGCATGTGCCAAAGATTAAATAATACGCTATATCATTGAATTATGGCTGTTTGAGCGAACAATCCGTTTTTATTTTGGACAATATTTGTCGAAAAACACTCAAATTGCCCAAAATCAGGTAAAACGCCGAAAAAATTTTATATTAGAAGTTCTATTATAAATATTTTTTATTTATGAAATATATACTTAACTACTAATTATATAATATACTAAAAAGAAACTAAGATATAGAGTTAACATATGATGTGCAAGCAAGCTCTACTATTTAGGTTAATAGATTCTTATTATTTTAAGCTTTAAATTTGCATTTGCCTTGTGATAAAAAAAAGTGTAGTCTTTCATCATGAAAAAAGCGGAGAAAATTTTATGAAAAAATTTATAGGTTTACTTATACTCATTTGTGCCCCAGCATTTTTAACAATGGGCTGTGACTTACAAAAAAAAGAAAACACCCTAGACTTTGCTGTTATAGACAGAACAAAGGTCTTTATGGAAAGCGGACTTGGACAAACAGGTTTTGATAGAATAAAACAACTTCAATCTATGGCAGAAGAGTCACTCTATGCCTTAGAAGCGAAAATCAATGCTCTTGATGAACCAATGGAAGAAAAAACTTTACGCATGCAAGTTGAATTACAAGGTGGCTTACATAGCCTACAAGCTCTCATAGATGCCGATCAAGAACTTGTTATCTCACTTATTGAAAAAACTCTTGACGAAACAATTGCCCAAATACGAGCAGAAAAGAAAATCCCACTTGTTTTTGCTAGTGAAACTGTGCTTTCTTACGACGAAAAAAACGACATCACAAATGACGTCATCCAATCACTCAATGCTCAAAATGTTGTTTTTCCTGAACTGCCAGATGTAACCTTGCCTGATCCAGCTCAAAAAGAGAAAAAAGAAGAAAAAACTGTTGAAAAAAAGTAAAATGTGAAGAAAAGCACAAACAAATAATTCAAAAAAGAAATAATTTTTAAAAATAAAAATTTTAGATCTATTTACATTTTTCTGTCTCATTAAAAACAAACTATTGTTTTAATGAGACTTTTTTTGTGTCAGCAAAAAGTCTTATCTTATTAAAAGTATTGATTTTATATTTATAATATAGTATATACATCTGTGAAATTTAAATACGTTTAGGAGTAGTGTATGAAATTTAAAAATCAAACAGTGCAAAGATGGGTAACGTTATTGGCCGTTGCCTTTGTTGGTGGTATTATCAACAAGATTTGTTACCTTAGAGAGACTTATTATAGTCCTCTACAACAAGCAACAGGTGCTACAGACGTTGAACTTGGTTTATTGATGTCTGCATTTGGTATAGCTAACTTTATCTTCTATTTCCCTGGTGGTGTTCTTGCGGATAAATTTTCCTCAAAGAAATTAATAGTATTTTCTGCTATATCAACAGCTTTAGCAGGCTTTTACTATTCAACATTACCTCCATTTGAAGTCTTGATGGGACTACACGTTGTATTTGCTGTTACAACTGTATTCACTTTCTGGGCGGCAATGGTTAAAATCGTCAACAACTTAGGCGGACCTGAAGAACAAGGTAGATTGATTGGTTCTCTTGAAGCTTCAAGAGGCTTATTCGGTACTATCTGTGCTTTTGCTTCAGTTTACTTCTTTACAAGTGCTGGTGGCGACGAAATCAAAGGTTTACAAGTTACAATTCAATACTATTCAGTATTATTGATTATTGCTGGTATTTGTGCTGCTTTATTTATCGAAGAACCAGAATCAATCAAGATTCAAAAGAAAACAGAAGAAGTAAAAAGCGATCAACCAAAAGTTACTGCATCTGCGGTTTTTGAAGTTGCAAAAATGCCTAGAATTTGGCTTGCTGGTACATTAGTTTTGATGAACTATTCAGCTCTTATCTTCCACGGTATGATTACTCCATATTTAACAGAAGCATTCAACCTTTCAGGTGATGTTGTTGCTATCCTCAGTACTGTTCGTACTTATGTGATGATGATGATTGGTGCTATGGTTGCTGGTGTGCTCGCGGATAAAATGGGTTCGATCATTCGATTCATGACTTTAGGCTTTATTGGTATGGCTATCTTTGGTGTTGGCTATTCATTAATCCCTGCAAACAGCGAATATATTTGGGTTATCGTACTCAACTTTATCGTTTTTGGTTTCTGCTTATACAGCGTAAAAGCTCTTTACTTTGCAACTATCGATGAAGTTATGGTTCCAAAGCACTTAGCTGGTACAGCTTCAGGTATCATCTCTTTAGTTGGTTACTGCCCAGAAATCTTCATGTATGTTTGGGTTGGCCAAATCGTTGACTCAGCTCCAGGCCTAGAAGGTTACTACATTATATTCAAGTTCATTATTGGATTCTCAGTAGTTGGTTTCTTAGCAGGTAGCTTACTTAACTTCCTTAACAAAAAAGCAAAAGCAGAACTTGCTGCTGCTTAGGAGTCTATGTGATTTCAGCTATAAATTCTGATTATAATAATGATTTGCACAATTGGGATGAAATTGAAAAGCAAATCAGAAATATTGCAAAAGCTGGCTATACACACATTCAGTGGGTACACGATTGGGAAGGCGAATACATCTATAGTAAGAGTGAAATGTACCAAGTACGTGATCTTTTAAAAGAATGTAATCTTCTTGCACATTCTATCCACGCAACAGAAGGCGGAAGAAGAGCAAAAAAAACAGGCTCTGAAATCTTTTTTGACAATAGATACAGATTCAAAAATATCAGAAAAGACTACACTTCCACTAATGAATACCTACGTTTAGCTGGTGTTGATCTGTTGAAAAATAGAATTGATCTTTGTGCTATTATAGGCGCAAAGGCTATGGTTTTGCATATGCAATTACCTTATAAAATGTTTGAAGAAAGTCCTGAACTAAAAGAAGAATATTACACTCAAGTCTGTAAATCTTTTGATGAAGTTCAGCCTTATGCAAAAGCGGCAGGCGTAAAAATTGCTTTAGAAAACCTCATCTGCACTCCAGCACATCATCAAGAAGAATGTTTTGATAGAATGTTTGCTCGTTATGACGATGAATTTCTAGGTTTTTGTTACGATTCTGGCCACGCTACCTTGCAATGTAGAGACGATTATTACTATTTCTTAAAGAAATATTCTGCTCGTCTTATTGCAACGCATCTTCAAGATACAAATTCTATAACAGATGAGCTTTCGCAAGACGATGCCCAAGTTCTCAAACACGATTTGCACGCTGTGCCTTTCTCTGGTGTTTTAGACTGGGATATTATTGCTAAACTTATTGCTGAATCAAACTTGCCATTACCAGCAGACTTTGAAGTTGGTATTGTCGGGACTGATGAAGAAATCGAAAAACTCTTGATTGACTGTCGTGAAAAAGCAGAAAAATTCAATCAAATGGTTTTAGATTACAGAAATAAATAGTAAAGTACCAAATAATAAAGTTCGAAAAGGTGGATAATGTATCCACCTTTTTTTTGGGCAAAAAAAAGCAAGAAAAATTTTCTTGCTTTTTATAATAGTCTTTTAAAATTAATAGTATACAAATTTTATTTTGGCAAAGTTGGCAATAAAACAATAAAAAGATCGCCCTGCCATTTACCTACTTTCTTGCCTAATCCTGCTAAACGCACTGGTTTTCCAATAACAAAATCTCTTGGTAATGTTATGTCAACTGTCTTAGTTTCTTTGGAAAAACCTTGCCCAATTTGTAGGCGTATTCTAGAACCTGGATAGAGAGAAGAAATAGGAAAACGAAATTCCAATGTATCGTCAATCTGTTTTTTAAACCAAGACTTCATATAGCCTTTCATACCATTTGCAAGTTCAGAAGCTTTGTCTGTATTCCAGTCTATATTGACTTTTTTATCTTGAGATTTGTCTTTTTTATCTTGAGTAGAAGAAGCTGAACTCTCTTTCTTCTCCGTATTGAGCGAGGAATAAATATCTTCATAGACGCGGCGAGCAAAAGGATCGTTCAAGATATCACGCATAACTTCTTCTTGTGTAGGTGGTTTTTGACTTGATTTTTGTTCTTCTGCTTTTGCTTTTTCAGAAAAAACACGAGATTGAGCTTTAGAACCTTCTTTTGCGTAAGCTGATTGGGCTTTTTTTCTGGCATCGTCATTGGCAGAATTTGCCGAAGATTTAGCATAAGTGCGTTTATGACTTTCTGTTTTTTGTTGTTCTTTTCTTCTTTCTTCTTCTTGTGCTTCTTTTTTTTGGGCTTCTTCTCTTTGAGCTTTTTCCCTCTGTGCTTTTTCTCTTTGAGCTTGCTCCTGCTGAGCTTTTGCTTCTTGCTCCGCAGAAGAAGATTTTTCTTCTTTCTTTGCTTCTGTTTTTGAACTTTGCTCTTGATATTTTGAACTTGCTTTAGCCTTTGTATTTTTTTCTATATTGAAATACTCAATCATCAAAATATAGGCTTCGTTAAGCTTTTGAAATTCTTTTTGGGCATTTGGATTGTTTGGATTAAGATCTGGATGCAGTTCAAAAGCTCTTTTTCTATAAGCTTTCTTCACTTCATCAAGATTAGCATTCACTTCAACTTGAAGTATTTTAAAATGTTCTTTTGTTATGCGTTTCATATTTTTTCCAAATAATCTCTACTCTTTCTCTTATTTATTTTTGAGAAAATCTACTTCTTCATCTGTGTATTTTAAAGCATTTGCAGCATTTTGTGCATCTTGCTTTCTCATAAGCTTATGCTCACGCAAATAAGCATAGCCTTCTTTTTGAAAAGCTTCAAGTTTTGCTTGATTTTGCAAACCCTCACAATCAGATTTTGCCATATCTAAGCTCACATGATCAAGCATATTACCCTTAAAATAAGGCCAAGCTCTGCAAATATCTGGTCTTGCTAGATGAATAGTGCAGGCTTTTTCTTTTGAATAAAATAAGCATATAGGTTTTTCATCTAAAGCTGAACTTCTTAATAATCTTTTATTATTATGGATTATTGTATATTTTTCGTCTAATTCTTCTACTGTGCATGAAAAATATTCAAGCAATCTAGGCAAGTCAATTTCATCATCAACTACAATCCCATTTTTTCCTTCACAACAAATTCCGCACATGGTGCAATTAAATTCATTTGGAAAAAATCTTTCGTATTCAACTTTAATACACAAATCTTCCACATAAGAAATTTTGTGTTCGTAAATATATCTGCCAGTTGCATCACTTTTAATGCCTTCTTGAAGCCAAAAAATCTTTGGATAAATACCGCTTTCTATGGTTTCTACAGCATGATTAAAGCAAAATTCTGAAGCCCTAAATAGGCATACAATATCAAGCTCTTCATTTCTTGCTTTTAAACTTTCTGCAAGTTCTGGAATAGATTTAAATGTTTCAAGTCCCCATACATTTTTGCGTACCGGATGAATAGGATAAACTTTAAAGCCGCGTGCCAACATATATCTGCCAACCCTATCTACAGGTTGACCTTCTTTATCTTTAGCACCAACAATGGCAATAGATTTTGAATGTTTTAATTTTTCTTTTAGGATATGCTCAAACATTTTACACCTCTAATATTGGCAATTTAAACATAAAAACACTTTGAATTACAGAATTTGTTTTCTTAATTTTCTTACTTCGCCCACTCGCATTGTCAACTTTTGTCTATCGAAGTATTCCAAAATTGCAATACTATATTTTCTCGAAAGGCCATTTGTAAGAATTTTAAAAGCTGCTGGATCTAAATCTTCATTACTTTCAAAATAAGTTCTTGTTTTTGCTTCTAGCTCTTCAATTATTCTTGCATCATAATAAATATTCTCGTTCAACTTTATGATACTCTTTTTTTCTAGCAATATTTTCAAAATTGCTTGTGCCTCTTTAGCACTTATTTTCAATTGCTCTAATATATCCTTCATATTGGGCGGAGTTAGTTCGCTTTTTCTAAGGATAGTCAAAATGTCTTCTTCTAACTTCGCTTCATCCTTGGCAAGATTTACTTTAAAGCTTGGTAAATGATACACTTCATTTGTAAAGGCAACTTTCTGCGATTTTTGTAATCTATCTAAAACATATAAGGCTAATTTTTGCTCTTCTACTTTCGCGGCTAATTGAATTTCCTTTGAAGAAATCAGCATATTTCTCAACATACCTTGTTTCAAAGGTTCTTTTTTATGAAAATTTTCTAATAATTTAAGAAATTTTTCTTCTAATTCATTATAACTTTGCTTATTAATATAAGAACGTAATTCCTTATTATAACAAAGAATATCTCCTTTTGACAAAAGAGCGTTGAGATATTTTTCTAATTGTTTAGAATGTAAAGCTGTGAGCACTAATAATTCATTAAAGTTTCTTCCAAATCTTCCAGCTATTTCTATTTGTGTTAGAAGAAGCTTTTGAGGTTCATTATAAAAATATTCTTCTAAATTCAAAAGTTTTTCTTGCAAGTCTTTTGTAAAGTCTTTTTTTGCCAGTTTATATTCTAAAGGAAGAAGAACTTTTGCCCCTGCCACAGTGCAAAGTGGCGAAGAAGAACGCAAGACACAATGATCGTTGAAAACCCCTACAAGCTGTTTTTTGCTTGTATTGGCTGTAGACGAAGGAAGAACATAATGAACTTCTGCAAGACATGTTTCGCCTTGTTCAAGAATCTGCCTGTCTAGTAAATAAACCTTTGCAAGCATTTCCTTTGAACCGTGATGAAAATGTACCTCTTTTCTATGAAGAATTGGCTTTGGTGCAGACTTTAAACAATGCAATTTTACAAGCCATTTTTCACAAGCAAAAAGAGAATTTGGCTTTGCAAGCACATCTCCTCTTTCTATATCTTCAAGAGAGCAATTAGCTAAATTTATAGAGATTCTCTTGCCAGCTTCTATTTCTTCTTTAGCTTCATTATGCGACTGAATAGCCCTAATTCTTGTAACTATTTCATCTTTTGGATAAATAGTCAACTCATCATTCAAAAGGGCTTTACCAGCTATGCTAGTACCCGTGACTACAGTTCCATGCCCTTTCATTGTAAAAACTCTATCCACAGGCAAGCGAAAGAGATCGCTTTTATTTTCTCTGGTAAGCTCTTTATTTAATTTGAGTATATATGATTTTAATTCTTCAAGACCTTTGGCTTCAATAGCTGAAACAGGAAATATAGGTGCATTTTCTAAACTTGAACCTTTCAAAAAGTCAAGCACGTCTTCTTTTGCAAGTTCAAGCATTTCTTCATCGACACTATCAATCTTTGTCAAAGCGACTAAGCCATGCTTTATACCTAAGAGTGTGCATATTTCTAAATGCTCTCTTGTTTGCGGCATAACGCCTTCATCGGCTGCAATCACAAGCATAACAGCATCAATACCAGAAGCTCCTGCCACCATATTTTTAACAAATTTTTCATGCCCAGGAACATCCACAATACCAATCAAGACATTATCAAGCTTTAACGCAGCAAAACCAAGTTCTATAGTGATTCCGCGTTTTTTTTCTTCTTCAAGTCTGTCGCAGTCAACGCCTGTGAGAGCCTTTACTAATGAAGTTTTGCCATGATCTATATGGCCTGCTGTTCCTATGACTATTGACATGGGCTATATTCCTTTACAAATTAAGCTTCAGATTTACCGCGCTTAATCTTTGCTCCTATAGCATTTAATTTATCTTCCATGCATTCATAGCCACGATCGAGATGATACACTCTTTCAACTACTGTCTTACCCTTTGCTGCAAGCCCTGCAAGCACTAAGCAAGCCGCACCTCTTAAATCAGAAGCCATAACTGGTGCCCCATTTAATTCTTTCACGCCGCGTATAACAGCTGATGAACCTGTGACTTTAATATCTGCATTCATTCTTGCAAGTTCTGAAACATGCATGAATCTATTTTCAAAAATAGTTTCTTCAACTAAAGAAGAACCTTCTGCAAGAGACATTAAAGCCATGATTTGTGCTTGCATATCTGTTGGAAAACCAGGATGAGGGCGAGTTGAAATATCTACACCACGAATAATATCTTTCTTTCTTGAACGAACAAGTCCATTTTCTTCTGTTATTTCTAAGCCCATAGCTTCAAGTTTTTCTACAGTAGATTCCATTTCTGAAAGAGGGCAATTTTCTAAATAAATATCGCCGTCCACCATGCCAGCAGCTATAAGAAAAGTTCCAGCTTCAATACGATCGGCCATTATTGAATGTTCTACTTCAGTCAAAGAAGTCACGCCATGAATTGTGATAACTGAACTGCCAGCATTTTCGATCTTAGCCCCTGCTTTATTGAGGAAATTCGCTAAATCTACAATTTCAGGCTCTCTTGCACAATTTTCTAAAATGGTTGTACCTTCTGCAAAAACAGCAGCCATCATCACATTTTCTGTGCCGCCTACAGTTGGGAAGTCAAAATGAATGTGTGCACCCTTTAATTTATCAACCTTACCAATAATATAACCATCTGTAAGTTCAAATTCTGCACCCATTTTACGCATTGCAGCTAAATGCAGATCTACAGGACGAGAACCAATAGCACAACCGCCTGGCATTGCTACCTTTGCATAGCCATTTCTCGCAAGTAAAGGGCCAAGACAAAGCACAGAAGCACGCATAGTTTTCACTAATTCATAAGGAGCAAGGCTTTCAATCTTACCTGGCTCGACAATAAGTTTTTCGCCTTCGAAATAATTTTTACAGCCAAGGATATCAAGTAATTTAAATGTAGTATATATATCGCGGAGTTTAGGCACTTCATTAAAGATAATTTTTTTATCAAAAAGCAAAGAAGCAAATAAAATAGGTAAAGCCGCATTTTTAGCACCGCTAATTCGAACTTTTCCTTTGAGATTTAATGATTGTTCTATAATTAATGTATCCATGCTATATGCTCCAAACTAGTATTGTTATAAATTTTCTTATTCTTACAATAGATAGAACTTAAGCACAAGACATATTTTTTGCCCAAATTTTACAGATATAGTACCCAAAAAGGAGTTTTTTTCATTTTATAAAGCTTTAAAGCTTATCTTTATTCTCATGCTTGCAAAAAAATAAAAATTAAAAAACTTCTTTATAAGGCAATGAACAACCACAATATTTTTGCCTATAAAGCTGTTTTGCTTTAGAAAGCTCCACTCCCTCATTCCAATAAGGACGAAAATCTCTGCCTACGAAATTCAAAGCATATTTTTTTGCTATTTCATTACCTTGTTCAATAATAATATCTATTTTTTGAAAACGTGAATAGAGTAAACTTGTAGAAAAGTATGAAATTCCAAGCTCTTTTGCTAATAAAGCAGTTTTTTCTAAACGTGGAGTATAGCAAAAACTACAACGTGCAGGATAGGATAATGTAGGCATATCTTCCTTCCATTTTTCAAAAGAATAATATTCTTCCTCTATCAGATAGTTGAGTTTTTCGCTTTGCATATAGTCGACAAAAGCATTCTTTCTTCTATAAAATTCTTCTTCAGGATGTATATTAGGATTAAAAAAATAAAAATTGACGTCAAATTCGTCTTTTAAATATTTATAAGGCATGAGTGAACATGGCGCACAGCAAGTGTGGAGGAGAATCTTTTTCACACTAATCTACCTTCATTTAAAGTGATTGTATTGTCAGACAAAAATTCGTTTTGTTCTTCTGAATGCGTTGTCATAACAATAGAAATCTTTGATGCTAAATGCTTTATCACATTTTCAATAAGTGCACGGCTCTCCTTGTCTACACTTGCCGTTGGCTCATCTAAAATTAAACACTTAGGTTCTAAAACCAAGGCTCTTGCTATGGCAACTCTTTGAGTTTCTCCACCTGAAAGAGTGTTTGCTCTATAATTTTTTAAATGCGAAATCTTTAATAATTCCATAATTTCATTCAATTTTTTGCTTTGAATATCTTTGTCGATTTTACGCATATTCATACCATAACAAATATTATACTCAACTGTACCAGTAAACATGATAGGCAATTGCTCAACTAAGACAATTTCTCTGCGTAATTTTAACAATTGACTGTCGGAATTAAAATCTACTTTTTCATTAAAAAATTCTATTTCTCCGCTTGTCGGCAAAGAAACAAGAGCTAAAATGTGCAATAAAGTTGTCTTGCCAGCTCCATTATGCCCTCGTAATGTATGAATTTTACCCTCTTCTATAAAAAGATTATCTATAGAAAGAAGGGTTTTTTCTTCTTTTTTTAATGTGACTTTCTTTGTGAGATTCTTTATATTAAACAATGGTATATCCTTAAAAATATTTAATTTTTCTTTCTTCTTATTAGACAAAATCTACTTCTTGTGCTTTGCCTTGCAATAATTTTAAAACAATATTTATGGCAAGACTTATACCAAGCAAGATAAAACCAAGAGACATTGCAAGCTCAAATGCACCTTTATCGTATTCTAAAGCCATTGTAGTTGTCATTGTTCTTGTAAAGCCTGCAATATTTCCGCCTAGCATCATACTCACACCAACTTCGGCAATAATACGTCCAAAAGCCGAAATAAGCCCTGCCATTAAAGCAAATCTTGCTTCAATAAAAAGCATTTTATACGAAGAAAAACGCGAAGCACCAAGAGTAAGGGCTGTGCGTAAATATCTTTTATCCAACCTTTGAATAGCGGCTTGAGTTAAGATAGCGACAAGCGGAATAGCAAGAATACATTGCCCTATAATAATGGCTTCAATTGTATACATAAGGCCAAAAGAACCAAAAACACCTTTTCGTGATAAGAAAACATAGACTGTCAAGCCGACTAAAACAGTAGGTAAGGCTTGTAAGGCATTACATAAAGTTCCTGTGATCAATCTTGCTTTGCCCTTACCACAAAGCCAAAGGCCTAAAGGCATACCTAAAAGAGCTGAAAATAAAACTGAAAAAAAACAAATCTTCAATGATGTGTAGGTGATAAAAAAAACGTCATGCGTCATAAAATATCCTCGCATATTATCGCAAAGCTTGAACAGAAATTTCTGCAAAGGCATGTGTGCAAGCATAATCAAAGAAAGAAGAAAAAGAAAGTTTTTTATTTTCACAAAAAAGCCCTTATTTCAAAGAATAAGGGCTTAATGGTTATTTTAGAGGTTTTTTATTTATCTATTTTTGTGAAATGCGTTGGAAACCATCCCACTGAATAGGTACATCAGGTAATTTTGGTAAAAGCTTTAACCACTTATGTGTGTCTAAGTGTTCTTGGCTTTGTTGTAATTCACGGCTATGTTCTAAAATTGGAGGAACGATTGCATAAATATCGCCTGAAATTTCAGGTAAAATAGCACCATTTGTTGCTAAAGCAGCTAATTGAACTGCCTTTGAGCTGTATTCAAAAGAAGACATTAATGTTGTTAAAGCCTTTGTTGGGTTATGGAAGCCAACACTATTTTCAGCTGAAATATAATCCCAGAAGAATTGTCCTTTTCTTGTCAATTCAACAGCTTCAGCTATTAATTTGTCATAATCAGGGCTTCTTTCGCCAGCATAATTCTTTGCTAAACGAATAGCTTCGTGTGCACGTACGCTTTCTTCTTGAGCTTTAAGCAATTGATCAAAGGTTTTCTTTTGTGTGTCTTCGACACGTTCTTTGAGATAAGTTGCTGTTTTGTCAGAGTGACATTGACGACAAGCTGTAAGATTTGGATCTTTTAAAGGTGAAGTCCACCAATGGCTTGAAGCTTTCTTGCCTTCTGTTTTTTCATAAGGCATATGACAATCTGCACATGAAACACCAGCTGCACCATGAGGGCCATTTATCCAAGTTTCGTATTCAGGATGCTGTGCTTTAATAATAGGCACGCCTGAAGCTGCGTGAACAAAGTCTACAAATGGGCCATCTTTAGCACCGTGATTTTTATAATATTCATACATATCAGCTGGATCAAAACCATTTGCCCAAGGGAAAACAGGCTTTGCTGCTACGCCATTATCAGGATGTGTAAAATAGTATTCAACGTGACATTGAGCACAAACTAACGAACGTTGTTCATTACGTGAAAGCTTTTCAAATACTTGATCATTTTGTTCAAGGTATTCTTTTAATGGAATAGAATAAAGATCTAAAGCCATGTTTGATGTGTCGTGGCAAGTTGCACAAGAAACTGAATGCTCTTTTGGATCTAATTTATCACGGAAGAAGTTTGCGTCCATTTTCCAGAAACCATCTCCATATTCAGCAACAAATTCTTCAATCTTTGGAGTTTTACAATTCCAACATGTGCCAGGTAAATCGCCCTTTCCATCAACTTTATAGCGATTGATACGATCTATGTATGCAACATCTTCTAAAGCATAAGTATGTCCTCTTGCTTCATTATATTCATACATAAATGGATAGCCAAGCCAAAGGTTTTTAAGATAAGGCTGAGCATATTTATATCCTTTTGGTAATGGATTTACATTATCGTTTTTTCTGTAGTGAACAGAACCTTTATATTCCGTCATTACTGTGTGTTCGTCATTTTTCTTATAGGTTTCGTATTGAATTGGAAATTGCTCTGCTACAGGAGTGTTTTCCATAACATTAGCGGCTAAACCTGTTTCGTATAAAGGTGTTTTTAAACTTGTTTCAGTGCCATCACACCCAATAATGCCTAAGGTAGCAAAGAGGCATGCTATTGGGAAAAATAATTTTTTGTACTTATTCATCTGCAACCGTCCTTGTGCTTATAGGCTTTTTGTTTTGATGAGCTGCACCTTTGTGACAATCAACACAATATGGTTTTACAGCCATAACATCGACTTCCATGTTAGTTGTGATATGACAACGAATACAGTTATCATTTACCACATTTTTTGTTTCTAACATTGTGTCTACTGGAACGTCATTGCCCTTTAAATTCGATACAACATCTCTAATGCCTTCTTTTGCTTTAAAAGGCAGTTTAGAAATCAGATCGTAAGGTGCATGGCATTCATTGCAGGCCAAATTAGCATGCGGAGATTCTTTATGTGTTAATGCTGCTTCTGACATAATATGACAGGAAGAACAAAAAGGCCTTGCGTCCGTATAACGCATTGCTGCATCGGCAATACCTATTAACACTATTCCAAATACAGTCCCCACAAGAAGCCATTTGAACCATGAGGTAGAGTTTTTAGCCATTTAAACCCCCTTTCAAAGTCTTCTTTAATTAACATTCAAATAACAAACCAAAAAAAAATTACACTTATAATTTATACTATCATTTCTTTTCTATTAGTGCAAGTTAAATTTTGAACTTTCGTCTTTTTTTAATTATTTATAAGCGTTTTTTTTAATTTAGTTAAATACTTAGATTTAAAAAATTCATTAAATTAATTTAAGAATTTATTTTGAAATTATTTATTTTTATAAAAATACTATTCGACTCTACACTAAAGAAAAAATTAATTTCTTCTTTAATTGTTTGACAATCATTTGTATCGTGGCTATACTAGTGCATTCTTTTGAACAATGGTTGTAAAAAATCAACTATTTTCAACAAAATCACATATTAAAACTTAAGGAGTTTTTTGTGGCAAGTTTTATCGGAAAAGCACTTACTTTTGACGACATCCTCCTCGTTCCTGCGTATTCAGAAGTAACACCAGATATGATAGATGTGAGTGCATACCTTACACCAAGTATTGAACTAAAAATCCCTCTTCTATCTGCTGCTATGGATACCGTAACAGAAGCAAACATGGCTATTTCAATGGCAAGAAACGGCGGTATTGGTATTATTCACAAGAATATGCCAATAGAAAAACAAAGACTCGAAATCGAAAAAGTTAAAAAATCTGAAAGCGGTATGATCCTCGATCCTGTCACTATTCAAGCAAGTGATACAGTGCAAGAAGCTCTTGACCTTATGTCTGATTTTCGAGTTTCTGGCTTGCCTGTTGTTGATAATAACGAACTTGTGGGCATTCTCACAAACCGTGATGTTCGCTTCATAGAAAATGCTACTGATGTGAAAGTTTCTGAAGTGATGACACATGAAAATCTCGTCACCGTACCTGTTGGCACTACATTAGAAGAAGCAAAAGCTCATCTACACCAACATCGCATAGAAAAACTTTTAGTAGTTGATGAAAATCGTCAGCTCAAGGGCCTTATAACAATGAAAGACATTGATAAGGTTCAAAAATACCCAGATTCATGTAAAGACAGCAATGGCCGTTTACGTGTTGGCGGAGCTCTTGGAGTTGGCAAAGATTGCGAAGCCAGAGCAAGCGAATTACTCGCCGCTGGGGCAGATTGTTTAGTTCTTGATTCAGCACATGGACATTCTATCAATATTTTAAAAGCTGTAGAAATGATTCGCACAACTTTCCCAAATGCTCAAATTATTGCCGGTAATATTGCAACTTACGAAGGAGCAAAAGCTCTTTTCAAAGCAGGTGCCGACACAGTTAAAGTTGGTATTGGGCCTGGTTCAATCTGTACAACTCGTGTTGTTTCAGGTGTTGGCGTTCCACAAATCCACGCAATCACAGAAGCTGTAAGAGCTGCAAAAGAATTTAACGGCTGTATTATAGGCGATGGCGGATTGAAATATTCAGGCGATATGGTGAAAGCTTTAGCTGTTGGTGCAAACACTGTTATGGCAGGCTCACTCTTTGCTGGAACCGAAGAAAGTCCTGGTGAAACAATGCTTTATCAAGGACGTACCTACAAAATTTACCGCGGAATGGGCTCTATTGATGCTATGAAAGACGGCTCTTCCGATCGTTATTTCCAAGAAAAATCAAAGAAACTTGTTCCAGAAGGCATTGTTGGACGTGTTCCATACAAAGGCCCTGTTTCTGAAACTATCTACCAAATGATAGGTGGTTTACGTTCTGGTATGGGTTATTGCGGTGCAAAAAACCTAAAAGAACTCACTGACAAAGCACAATTTGTAGAAATTTCGTCTGCTGGCTTAAAAGAAAGCCATGTACATGACGTTATCATTACAAAAGAAGCACCAAACTATAGAGAAATTTAATTTTTATAAATCTCAACATGCCTAGAGGCAAAAGAAAAATATGTCAACAAAAGTAATTATTATTGACTACGGTTCACAGGTAACACAACTTATCGCTCGTAGAGTGCGTGAAGCTGGCGTTTATTCTGAAATCCATCCTTGTAATGTAAGTGCAGAAAAAGTCAAAGAATTAAAGCCGGATGCAATAATTCTTTCAGGCGGCCCTGCTTCAGTTGGCGAAGAAGACGCTCCACAATTAGACAAAGGCTTACTCGAATTAGGCCTCCCTACTCTAGCTATTTGCTACGGTATGCAACTTCTTGCTGCCAATCTTGGCGGCGAATTGGCACAATCATGCACACGTGAATACGGCCCTGCTGATCTCTTGATTTGTGCTGAATCTCCTCTTTTCAGAAATGTAGAAAAAACAACAAGAGTTTGGAACAGTCATGGCGATGTTGTAAAAGCTGTGCCACAAGGTTTCGAAATCATAGCTAAAACTGCAACTCTACCAATAGCTGCAATGGCTGATCATAAAAAACATATCTACGCTGTTCAATTTCATCCAGAAGTACATCACTCTGTTGAAGGCGAAAAAATCATTCAAAACTTTCTTTTTGAAATCTGTAAATTCAAAGCAGATTGGACAATGCATTCTTTTGTAGACAGAGTTATCGCTGAAACAAAAGAAAAAGTTGGCGATAGTCATGTTATCTGTGCTCTTTCTGGCGGTGTTGATTCTACTGTAGTTGCTGTTTTATTGCACAAAGCAATAGGTAAGCAATTACATTGTATCTATGTCGACAATGGCGTTCTTCGTACAGGCGAAGGACAAGAAGTTGTTGATTTACTAACAAATAGCTTCGAACTCAATCTCAATTTTGTCAATGCAAGCAAACTTTTCTTGGATAAGCTTAAAGGCGTTGATGATCCAGAAGAAAAAAGAAAGATTATCGGCTATACCTTTATTGAAGTATTTGACGCTGAAGCACAAAAACTTAAAGAAGCTGGCCATAAAGTTGAATTCTTAGCACAAGGAACTTTATATCCTGATGTTATTGAATCTATTTCACACAAAGGCCCATCTGCTGTAATCAAGTCACATCACAATGTTGGCGGCCTACCAGAAAAAATGAATATGAAACTTATCGAACCTTTACGTGAACTTTTCAAAGATGAAGTTCGCAAGGTTGGAGCAGAAATAGGTATTCCTGATTCTATTTTATGGCGTCATCCTTTCCCTGGACCTGGTTTAGCTATTCGTATACTTGGCGAAATCACAGAAGAAAGACTTGCAATCGTGCGTAAAGCAGACACTATTGTACAAGAAGAATTACGTGCAAGCGGCTACTATCGCAAAATATGGCAAGGCTTTGCTGTGCTTCTTCCATTAAAAACCGTTGGTGTTATGGGCGACGGTAGAACTTATGAACACGTTATCGCGATCAGAGCTGTTGACTCCGTTGACGCAATGACTGCTGACTGGTCAAGATTACCAGACTCCCTACTTGAAAGCATGTCTACAAGAATTATCAATGAAGTTAAAGGTGTGAATAGAGTTGTCTACGACATATCTCCAAAACCACCTTCAACAATTGAATGGGAATAATATAGAACTTTGTTGAGAGGGGGAACCGCATTTTTATGATAAAATGATGTTCCCCTTCTCCTTAAAAAACAATATACTCTTATCATTTACTGATAAAAATATATACTTAGGCTTACAAAGCTTTTATTAGATGAGAATAAAAGTAAAACACAAAAAAAAACTGTCAAAGTTCACACTCTGACAGTTTTTTTTATTAAAGAAATATATTATTTCAAATTATTCCATAATGCTTGCTTTGATGATAACAACATCTTCTACAGGAACATCGCCGTGGAAGCCTTTTGATGTTGTAGCAACTTTTTCGATTGCGTCGATAACTTCTTTACCTTCGATAACTTCGCCAAATACTGCATAGCCCCAACCTTGTTGAGTTGGTGAAGAGTAGTTTAGGAAAGCATTATTCTTTGTATTGATAAAGAATTGTGATGAAGCGGAATGTGGATCAGGAGTACGTGCCATAGCAATAGTATACTTGTGGTTTTGTAAGCCATTGTCTGCTTCATTTTCGATATTTGCACGGCCTTCTTTTTGTTTCATGTCAGGAGTGAAGCCACCGCCTTGAATCATGAAGTTTTCGATAACACGGTGAAAAATCAAGCCATCATAGAAGCCATCTTTAACATATTGTATAAAGTTTGCAGTTGTGATCGGTGCTTTTTCTTCGTTTAAAGAAAGGACAAATTCGCCCATATTTGTTTCAAATTTAATCAAGGTAAATGCTCCTTTTGCTTGTGCTTGACCTTGTAATGCAAAGACGCAAAGAAGGGCACACAAGGCATACGTTATTTTTTTTAACATGTTTATCTCGCTTTTTTTCGATTTAATTAATCTTTCATGTTCGGCAGAGTATAAAAGATTCTTTTTTTAAAGTCCATAGTTTAAAGTAGGCTATGAATTAAAAAAAGAAATTATAAATTTTCACGCCATGTACGGTATTTTTCTAACCATAATGTGAAAGGTATGATTTCTAAGAAATCTTGAGTTTCATCCATTTCTTGAACCCATGAATGAAATTCAAGCAATTCGTCTTGGAAGAATTCGCTTGTAGAAATTTCAGCGACAACTCTTCTGTATTCTTGATTGCTTGGAGTAAGTCCCATAAGATACGCAGCTTGATCAATCACAGCAGAGCGTGATTGTTCAAAAGTGATTGCTTTATCTTGTAAAGCCATCAAAAGGGGCATAAGCTGTGGTTTTGTTGTTTCAATTTCTTTCACAACATCCTGTGGCACATGTAAAATCGCAGGAGTATCAAAATCTGCATCGTCTTCGATATCTAAAAAGAAAAATCTTAGATATTGCTCAAAACAAAGTGCTACTAAAAGTTTTTTTGCAAATTCTACAGGTTGTTCTAAGATGTTTTCAGACATATAAACCTCATTTCCTATCGGCGTTTTTTCTAGATTGTGCTATCTTTAATAAATTGTCAATAGCAAGATAGAGTAAAAGCTAAAGTATTAAAAAACACAAGAGCTATTTTGCATTAAAAGGCTTTTTAACGCCTAGTTTTTTCTTGATTAATGAAAATTACTATGCTAAATCAGAGAAGTAACTTTATTATTTTTATTTCTTTGGGGGAAATACTATGTCACAATGGTTAAAATCAAATGATGTATTGGCTACTACAAATCGTGGTAACCCTTGCGAATCAGGTTTATGTACACTTTGTAAAGCCGACTGTACTGGTAAGTGTGAAACTTGGCTAGGCTCAATGGCTGGCAGAGAATTACTCTATCCACGTGAATTTGGTAACATAACATCAGGTTCTGATAACATGAATACACAAGGACTTTCTTATAATTCCTTACGTATCAATGGCGGCCTTTACGGTGCTAAAGGTGCTGATAAAAAAACTGCAAAAGCTGGTGATGTTCTTTTCACAGATGTTTCACTTGAAACAACTTTTGGTACAAAAATCAAAACAACATGCCGCTATCCTTTTATGACAGGTGCTTTAGGTTCAACATTTATTGCAGCTAAATACTGGGAATCATTTGCAGCTGGTTGTGCTATTTGTGGTGTTCCAGTTGTTGTTGGCGAAAACGTTGTTGGTGTTGATAAGCAAGCAGAACTTAAAAACGGCCGTATCGTGAAAGCTCCTGAATTAGAGCGTCGTATTGACACATACCTTCGTTACTACGATGGTTATGGTGCTATCATAGTTCAAATGAACGTAGAAGATACTCGTAACGGTGTTGCTCAATACTTAGCTGAAAAATATGGCGATAAAATCATTCTTGAACTCAAATGGGGTCAAGGCGCTAAAAATATCGGCGGCGAAATCCAAGTAAATGACATTGAATACGCAAAATTCCTCCACGGTCGCGGATACTTAGTAGATCCAGATCCAACATTACCAGAAACTCAAGCAGCTTACAAAGCTGGTGCTGTTCACCACTTTGCACGTCACTCACGTCTTGGCTATACAAATCTTAATACAGCTGATCAAGTTGAAAAGAACTTTGTTTCACAAGTAGCTTATTTACGTAAACTTGGTTTCAAAAGAATTTCTCTCAAAACTGGTTCATACGGCATGGAAGCTCTTGCTCTTGCAATCAAACTTGCTGGCGAATGCAAATTAGACCTCCTTACAATCGACGGTTCAGGCGGCGGTACAGGTATGTCACCTTGGGATATGATGGAAACTTGGGGTGTTCCTTCAGTATTGCTTCACGCAAAAGTTGCTGAATACTGCCAAATCCTTGCTGCTAGCGGCAAACGTGTTCCTGATATTTCTTTAGCTGGCGGCTTTGGTAAGTCAGCTCAAATCTTCAAAGGTATGGCTTTAGCTGCTCCATTTACAAAATTAATTTGTATGGGACGTGGAATGATGATTCCTGGCTTCTTAGGTGCAAACATTGAAGGTGTATTACGTCCAGAACGTCGTGCAGCTGTGAACGGAAACTGGGATGCTCTTCCTAAAACTGTTTCAGATCGCGGTAATACAGCAGAACAAATCTTCTCTGGCTACCACGCTGTAGAAGCTAAATTAGGTAAAGCTGAAATGAAAAATGTACCTTACGGTGCTATTGCTATGTGGACAAACTTAGACCGCTTAGGTGCTGGTTTACAACAAATCATGGCTGGTGCTCGTAAGTTCAACCTCCAAGAAATCACACGTTCAGACATCTATTCTGGCAACCGTGAAATCGAAAGAGAAACAGGTATTCCATTCATCACTGACTATCAAGACGAAATTGCGAAAAGAATCTTACTTAAGTAATTTTACTTGCATCTAAAACTTTAAGGGTAAAGAAATTCTTCTTTACCCTTTTTTAACAATTTTTATGAAAACCATACATTCCATAGAAGAAGCTGTAAAACTTCTTAAAAGAAATGCCGTTATAGCCTATCCAACCGAAACCTTTTACGGTATCGGCTGTTCCGCCTATAGCGAAGAAGCTGTAAAAAGAATTTTTGAAATAAAGCAAAGAAATATCACTTTTGCCCTGCCTTTAATTGTTCGTGATTTTGAACAAGTTCTTGAAATTGCCACTATAAACAAAAAGATATTATCTTCTGTCGAGGAAATAACTTCAAATTTTTGGCCGCAATCTTTAAGTATATTGTTAAAAGCAAAAAAACATATCAGCCCTATTATCACAGCTAATACAGGCACTATCGTTGTACGACAAAGCCCGCATACTATCCCACAAATACTCACAGAACTTATCAATGCACCCTTAATTTCTACTTCTGCCAATAAAAGCGGAGAAGCTCCTGCTCAAAAAGCAGAAGAATTCAACCAAGAACTTGAAATAGATGCCCTCCTAGATATGGGCGAAACACCAAGCGGTGGCTTGGCCTCTACAATTATAGAAATAATGCCTGATAAAAAAATTAAAGTACTTAGAAACGGAGCTTTTGATCTAAAAGGCATTTTAGAACTAGGCTACAGTTTGAGTAATTAAGTTTTATGCCTCCGGCGGCCAAAGGAGTTGAACCCCTTTGGAAACCCCAGTCTGCAAGACGAGTGCGTAAGAATTTAGCTAAAGAATAAAATTTATTTTTTATTTGCGAAAAAGTTTTAAGCTTCGCTTAAATACTGTTTCGCTTTAAAATAGTAAGAAAATAGTTTTTACTTAAACTAATTTGCCATTTGTTACTGCGTTCCAAATGTGTGTGAAATAAATAGTTCTATTATAAAATTATCATTTAAAACCTTTAATCCTTAGCCTTAAATTAAATGCACTAGACTCGTCATTGCGAGGAGTGAGCAAAGCGAAGGACGTGGCAATCTATGTCTTTTATAGGCAATAAAGAATAAGGCACATTTGGAACACAGTGACAAATGGTAAATTGATTATTGTAAACATTAATTTCTTACTATTTTAACACTTTTTCGCAAATAAAAAATAAAATTATAATATCAAACAATATTTTACGCACTCATCTTGCATATTAGGGTTTGCAAAGGGAATTATTTCCTTTGCCCTTCGGAGACATAAGGAACAAAAAGACATGGATTGCCACGTCGTTGCACTCCTCGCAATGACGAGTCGAGAATAGTTCTTTCACGACTTATGAAAAGGCTTTGCAAAATTTTCTTAGACTATTAAAATTTAATTTTGCTTAAAAAATGCTTGTCTTTAATTTAAAAGTATGTAATAAAACTCATTCCACTTTGTGAGTGGAATCGTTCGTCCATATTATGGCGAACAAAGGCTGAGGGGATAATCCCCTAGCGAGCGAAGCAAGAACCACGCTTCTTGCAAGCGAGGTTTTGTCCACAGAGTGGCAAAACAAATATAATTAAAGGAGCTCTCAAATGCCAAAGATGAAAACCCGTCGTTGCGCTGCAAAGCGTTTTGAAGTGACAGGCAGCGGCAAGTTCCGTAGACGTAAACAAGGCTTACGCCACATTCTTACAAAGAAGAATGCGAAAAGAAAAATGCGTCTAGGACAATCTGCAATCGTTGACAGCACAAATGAAAAAGCTGTTAAAAGAATGATGCCATACGCTTAAATTAAGCAATCTGGCTCACACAAATTTTAGTTTAACATTTAGATCTTCGGCTGGCATAACCTTCCGCCTCGTCGAAGAAGAGTAAGGAGAAAGTCCATGCGCGTAAAGAGAGGGCTTGCCTCACACCGTAGGCATAAAAAGTATTTAGACATGGCCAAAGGCTTCCGTTCAGGACGCCATAAATTGTACCGTACTGCAAGAGAAGCAGTTGAACGCTCATTAGTATACGCTTACCGCGATCGTAAAGTTAAGAAAAGAGAGTTCCGTAAACTTTGGATTATGCGTATTAACGCAGCGGTTCGTGAACACGGCATGAGCTATTCACGTTTTGTGAATGCAATGCAAAAAGCTGGCATCGAGCTAAACCGTAAGGTGCTTGCTGATCTAGCAGTAAGAGATAAAGCCGCTTTTGCTCAAATTGTTGAAGCTGTAAAAGCAAAGGCTTAATTGTGCATCTAAAAAGTGGTAAAATCTTTATTTTACCACTTTTTTTAACTTCTTAATAACTTCATAAAGGGCCAGTATGAGTCTTCATGAAACATTAGATAGCCTGACCCAAGCTCTAGAAGCAAAACTTGGTCAGGCTTTGTCTTTGGATAGTCTTGAAAAACTAAGAGTAGAATATTTAGGCCGTAAGGGCGAAATAGCTGCTCTTATGTCACGCTTAGCGGAACTTTCAAAAGAAGAAAGACCTGCATTTGGGCAAGCTGTTAACGTGGTGAAAGAAAAAATCACACTTGCTATAGAAAGCAAGAAAGCAGAACTTGTCAAAAAGCAAGAACAAGAATTTGTTGATTCTTTTGATCACACCATGCAAGCAAGAAAATCTTGGCAAGGATCTATACATCCAATAAATCTTGTTATGGAAGATATTTGCCGCATCTTACAAGAATGCGGTTTTGATGTTGTTGTTGGGCCAGAGGTAGAAACAGATTATTACAATTTTGAAACCCTCAATTTCCCACACGATCATCCAGCTCGTGACATGCAAGATACTTTATTTATTGCAGATAAAATTTTACTCAGAACACACACTTCGCCAATGCAAGTGCGTGCTATGAAAGAGCGTAAACCGCCTCTTGCTGTTATTGCACCAGGTAAAGTGTATAGAAGAGATTCAGATCTCACTCATACACCTATGTTTCATCAGGTAGAAGGCCTTTTAGTTGGCGAAAAAATTTCTTTAGCCAACCTTCGCGGTATACTTTCTGCTCTTTGTAAAGGTTTATTTGGCGACGAAACAAAATTACGTTTCCGTCCATCTTTCTTCCCATTTACAGAACCTAGTATGGAAGTTGACGTAAGTTGTATGCGTTGTAAGGGTGTTGGTGAATTGAATAACGAACCTTGTAGAATATGTAAAACCACAGGTTGGCTTGAAATTCTTGGTTCTGGTATGGTAGATCCTGCTGTTTTTGAAGCCGTTGGCTACGATCCAAAAGAAATCACAGGTTTTGCCTTTGGTTTAGGTGTTGAACGTATTGCAATGCTTAAATACGGCATCAACGATTTAAGAATGAATTTTGAAAACGACGTCCGCTTCCTTAGTCAATTTTCGCAAGGCGATTCTTGGAGAAGGGCATAAAAGCTCACTTTAGTTTTAATATAGTCTAACAATAAAACATATTGCCTTTCTCAGAAATTTTCTTTCGGGGATTTTTCTCAAGTTAAGACAAATAGCAAAACAAAAAAGGAATATTCGTATGAAAATCATAGTTATTAACGCTGGCTCATCATCTTTTAAATACCAATTAATCGACATGCAAACAAATCAGCCTCTTTGCTCTGGCTTAGTTGAAAGAATAGGCGAAGACATGGGAACATTAGTATATAAGCGTTTCCCAGACACTGATAAAGAAGAAAAAATTAAAGCAGAAAAACCTTTTGCTACACATAAAGAAGGTATGCTTGAAGTTATGGCAATGATCACTTCAGCAGATAAAGGCGTTATCAAAGACGCTTCTGAAATTTCAGCTGCTGGACACAGAGTATTGCTTGGTGGCTCTTTAAAAGAATGCTTAGTCACTGATGAAGTTAAGCAAATTGTTCGCGAATATGAGCCACTTGGCCCATTGCACATTCCTGCAAACTTGGCAGGTATTGAAGTTATGGAAGAATTATTCCCATCACTTCCAAACGTTGCTGTTTTTGATACTGCTTTTCATGCAAATATTGAAGAACATGTCTATACTTATCCATTACCAAAAGAAATTTCAAAGAAATACAATATCCGCCGTTATGGTTTTCACGGCACTTCACATAAATATGTTTCTCGTGAAGCTGCAAAATTCTTGGGTAAAAAACCAGAAGAATGCAAGCTTATTGTTTGCCATTTAGGCAATGGTTGTTCTATGACAGCTGTGAGAAATGGAATTTGTATTGATACAACAATGGGATTAACACCATTAGAAGGCCTTATGATGGGCACTCGTTCTGGTGATATCGATCCAGCTGTTGTTCCATTTTTGATGAAAAATGAAGGCTATACTGCCGAAGAAATGGACAATCTTCTCAATAAAAAATCTGGCCTCAAAGGTGTTTGTGGCATGAATGACATGCGTGATTTACACGCTGCAAGAGAAGAAGGCAATAAAGAAGCTGAACTTGCTTTCAAGATGTTTGTACAAAGAATACGTAAGTATGTTGGTGCATATATGCTTGAATTAGACGGTATCGACGCTTTAGTCTTTACTGGCGGTATTGGCGAAAATGATGAATTTGTACGTGAAGGCGTTACAGACAATCTCTCCTTTGTTGGTATTGAATTAAATAAAGAAGAAAACCTCAAAAGAAGTGGCGATCCACGAGTGATTTCATTGCCATCTTCAAAGATTCCTGTCGTTATCTTCCCAACAAATGAAGAATTAGAAATCGCATTGACAACTCAAAAACTCATCAATGCCTAATATTTATACTATTGAATTTTAAGGATACAACATGCTCCTTTCACTAGCTTGGTTAAAAGAATTTGTTCCCTATGAGGGAAGTGCACAAGAATTAGGCGATAAGCTGACTATGCTCGGCTTAGAACTTGAAAATGTGCTTGAACCTTATAAAGAAATTGAACCTATTGTCATTGGCTTTGTCAAAGAATGTGCAAAACATCCAGAAGCAGACAAGCTTTCTGTTTGTACTGTAGACGTTGGCGAAGAAGCAGACGTACAAATTGTTTGCGGTGCTCCAAATGTCGGACAGGGACAATATGTTCCTGTTGCAAAAGTCGGCACAGTCATGCCAGAAGGTATGAAGATTAAAAAAGCAAAATTAAGAAATGTCGAATCTAGCGGTATGATTTGTTCTGAAAGAGAATTAAAACTTTCTGATGAACATAATGGTATCATGGTATTGAACGATATTTTGCCACAAGAAAAGCTCATCTGTGGTGCTTCTTTAGTTGATGCTTTGAACTTAGATAAAGAAGTTCTAGAAATTGGCATTACGCCAAATAGAATGGATTGCCTTTCTGTTCTTGGTTTTGCCAGAGAAGTTGCAATGGCTTTCAATCTTGAACTTACATTACCAAAATGCGAATTAAATCTAGATGATAGCAAAGATGAAACCAATGTAAAATTAGATATAGACAAGAATTTGTCTTACTATTATACAGGCAGATTACTTGAAAATCCTAAAGTTGGCCCATCTCCAGCTTGGCTTAAATACCGTCTAAATGCTATTGGCATACGTTCTATTTCAAATGTTGTTGATGTGACAAACTATGTTCTTATGGAATTAGGCTTACCACAACATGCTTTTGATAGAGATTGCATTGAAGGCGACACTATACGTGTTGTTTCTGCTAAAGAAAATGACAAATACACTACTCTTGACGGGCAAGAACGCACTTTAAAAGAAAATGATATCATGATAGCCGATACTGTAAAGAATATCGGTCTTGGTGGTGTTATGGGTGGTTTAAACTCTGAAATCACAGATAAAACTACAAAAATATTCCTTGAAGCTGCGATTTTCAATCCATCATTCATCAGAAAAACAGCTCGTAGACTTGGTATTTCTTCTGATGCTTCTTACCGTTTCGAACGTGGCGTAGATCCTCTTATTGTGGATTTTGCACGTGATCGTTGTGCCTATCTTTTACAAGAAGTTACAGGAGCAACAATCAAAAATGGTGTTGTTGCATCTGAAAAAAACTTCGCTCTACCACAAGAAATTGAATTTTCTTACCAACGCTGCTTAGATCTCTTAGGCTTTAAAGTTGCTGAAGAATTTTGTGCTTCAACGCTTAAAGATTTAGGTTGTAAAGTTGTGAAAAGAGAAGACACTTATTGCATCACTCCGCCATCATGGCGACTTGATATTTCAAGAGAAGCTGATCTTATTGAAGAAGTAGTAAGAGTTTATGGCGTTGATGAAGTGCCAGAAATCTTGCCTGCTATTGCACGTGATTTAGGCATGTGTGGTAAGCCTGAAACTCGTCATCCATTCTTGGTACGTGCTCGTCATTTTATGGCAGGCAGAGGCCTTAATGAATGCGTATGCTATAGTTTTGTTGGGCATGAAGATCTTGATAGATTAAATGTTGCAAAAGAACCACGTGTAAGTATTGCAAACCCACTTACAGCAGAACAAAATGTTTTGCGTACTGATATAGCACCAGGCTTACTGAATGCATTAAAAGTCAATATGGGACATGGCAACACCTCACTCAAACTCTTTGAAATTGCACAAACTTTTGTACAAGACAAAAAATCTGAAACTTCTGTTCACGAAACAAGAAGAATGGGTATCTTGCTTACAGGCGAACGCTATTGCCATTTCCCGCATCCAAATTATACTGAAGACGTTTTTGAATATGTTGATTTAAAAGGTATTGTAGAAACTTTCTTTGAAGACTTTTTAAATCTTCCAATGCCAAAGATGCAAAAAGCAGCTCAACATCCATATCTTAGCCCTGCAGTTGAATTAGTTCTTACAGATTCGCCATTAGCAGACGCAAATAATGTTGTTGCTGTGATGGGCAGAATTAAACCAGAAATTGCAGACTATTACAATGCAAGAGAGCATGTATGGTACGCTGAAATCAATCTTTGTGCTTTACGTGGACTTTCTGCTCAAAACACAATTCAATTCAGTGACTTACCTGTTTATCCTCCTGTGCGTAGAGATATCACTGTGAGAGCAAAGCATAGCTTAGCTGTACAAGAAATTATCGATACACTTTATGCAACAAAATCTTCTTTGCTTGAAAAAGTCGAATTACACGATCTTTATCAGCCAAAAGACAAAGAAGACGAACACAACCTTACCTTTAGATTAACCTTTAGATCTAAGGAAAAAACCTTAGAAGACAAAGAAGTCGATAAGCAAAAGGATAAATTAGTCAAAACTTTATTAGAACAATTAGATCTTAAGATGTAATTTCTTCTTATATTGAATTTAATCTTTATAAATAAACTGCTGAAAATTCTATTTTTAGCAGTTTATTTTTGTTTAGATGCATTTAAAATGCCTTATTTTTTTAATTGCTTGAAGTTAATTCTTGAGTTCTTTTTTGAATTAAGATACAAATTGGTTAGTTAAACAGTTTTTATTTCTACATTGCTTGACGGAGATTTTTATGACAAAGAAAGAAGCACTTCTTTATGCGGCAAAAGAGCTTTTCGGAGAATACGGTTATACAGAAACAACTTTTAAAAAAGTTTCAGAAAAAGCAAATGTTGCCCTCGGACTTTTGACACATCATTATGGTAATAAAGAAAGATTATTTATGGCTGCTGGAATGGATGTGCTGACAGACTTTGTTAATGTCCTACATAAAGCTGTGGAAAACACTCAAACTGGCAAAGAAGCCGTACTTTCTTATTGCAAAGCCTATCTTGATTTTACTATCAATCCAGATTCAAATTGGCTTGTTTTAGTTCGTTGTTCACCTTATTCTGACATGAAAGTTTCAGCCGACAGACAAATTATTTTTGATAAATTTACTGAAGTACACATGATTTTAGAGCAAGGCCTTACACGTGGAATGCGTGATGGTTCAATTCGTGAACTACCTATTCAGGCTACGGAACAAGTCATTGTTTCAATGCTTGTTGGTGTAAATAGAACTAAAGTTCTCACTCCTTATGCTGGCAAAAACCTCTACGAAGAAGCACTTGGCTTTATTGAAAGAGCTATTTCTTAATGGATACATTTTTTTTCGCACTTATTATGGGCCTTGTTGAGGGATTGACAGAATTTTTACCTGTTTCATCTACAGGCCATTTGATTTTAACAAATACTATCTTATCTGGCACTTTAGAAGCTGGAAAATTTGAAGTTATTATCCAAATTGGAGCTATGCTCGCCGTCATCATGCTCTATTTTTCACGTTTTTGGGGATTATTATTTCCACAAAAAGACGCACAAGGAAAAGCACCTGTTTTTTCTGGAATATACGGCTTATGGCTTCTTTTTCTCACTTCCTTACCCGCTTCTTTAATCGGTCTTATTTTTCATTCGCAAATAAAGCAATTATTTAGCGTTAAAGCTGTGCTTTTTTCTTTAGTTGTTGGTGCTTTCTTTATTTTAATTATTGAATATATACACGAAAAAAAGACGACTGCCCTTTCTGCTACAGAAAAAAAAGAAGCAGATGCACAAGCAATTGATAGTATAGACAAAATGAATTCTAAAACAGCTTTGTCTTTAGGTTTTTTTCAAATTCTTGCTCTTTGCCCAGGCTTTTCTCGATCTGCCTCTACTATTATGGGTGGGCTTTGCTTAAAACTCACAAGAAAAACAGCTGCAGAATATTCTTTTCTTGCCGCTGTTCCAATTATTGTTGCCGCTTCTTTATTTGACCTAGCATCTTCCTATAAAGATTTTACCATGCAAGATTTAGAATTTCTTCTTGTTGGAACGATTTCTTCTTTTGTTTTCGCCCTATTAGCAATTAAATTCTTTATCAATTTTGTTTCTAAATTTACCTTTAGAATTTTTGCCTATTATAGAATAATTCTTGCTTTCGTGCTTTATATATATTTCTATTTTTAACTATTAATTTCTTGTTTTCTTAAAGCTTTTTTTATTGCTTTGGCTTTAGCTTTTTCTTCTTCTTCAAGAATATATTCAGCACTCAAATTTTTATCTAATTGCCATCTTGTAAGTGCATTATAGGCAGTTTTTCTTCTTGTTCTATTGCCTTGGCAAAGATATTCAAATTGTTCCATACTTTCAGATCTTTTTGTGATTCCAGAAGATGGGCATGGATTTTTCCAAATAGGCAATTCCCAAATTTTTGCAACTTTTTCAATATCTTTTTTATCTAATAACAAGAGCGGTCTGATAACTTGAAGTTTGCCTTTAAAAAAGGATTCGTTCATGCTCATACCGTCTACTCTGCCATTTTGAAAAATATTCATCATAAAGTTTGTGATCAAATCGTCGGCATTATGTCCAAATGCAAGATGTGTCAGATTGTATTCATCACAAATTTCAAAAAGTCTTTTTCTTCTCAGCATAGCACAATAAAAACAGGCAGATTTAGAACGGTTCTCTTCACTATGAGCACGTAAGCCGTGTTCAGTAACCTCTATATGTCCAGGAATACCTTCTTTTTTAAGCCATTCGACAAGAGCTTTATGATTTGTTTTATCAAAGCCTGCATTGACATGTATTGCCATAAAATCAAATTTAAATGGTACAATTCTTTGTCTTTCTTTAAGAATTTTAATAAGTGAAAAAGAATCTACACCACCAGAAACAGCAACGCCAACCCTTGATCCTTCTTGCACCATATTTGTTTGATGCATTGCCTTACCGGCAACTTTTATACATTTTGTTTCAATATATTTCATTCTATGCTCGTATAAGTAGATATATAAATTTACTTTTAAATAAAAAAAGCGAGAGAGTTTGAATCTCTCGCTTTATAATATGATTAGTTATTTAATACAAAATCAATGAGTATACGTGTGCCAAAGCCTGTGCCGCCTTTTGGGCAATAAGCAGAAGGAGCGGAAGCAAAGTTTGGACCAGCAATGTCGATATGAGCCCATACTTGATCTTCATCAATAAAGGATTCAATAAATACAGCTGCTGTCAAAGCACCACCCCATCTAGGGCCAGCATTGTCTAAATCAGCAACATCACTTTTGATTTTTTCAAGCATATGTGGCCACAATGGCAATCTCCACAATCTGTCGCCAACTTTCTCTGAGGAAGCAAGAAGATTTGTTGCTAAATTTTCGTCATTAGCAAATAAACCAGCGGCTTCATCGCCAAGTGCAACCACGCAGGCACCTGTTAATGTTGCAATATCGATTAAAACAGCAGGCTTATATTGTTCTTGAGCATAAGCTAAAACATCTATCAAAACCAATCTGCCTTCAGCATCTGTATTTGAAATTTCAACTGTCTTGCCCTTATATGTACGAACAATATCACCAGGTTTCACAGCATTACCATCAGGCATATTTTCCGCACAACCAAGCATACCAATAATAGGTCTGTCTGGTTCGCACACAAATTGTCCTTGTCCTAAAGCTTCAAATAAACCAAGCACATCAGCTGCACCAGACATATCTGTCTTCATTTCGCCCATTCCACTTGAAGGTTTTAAGCTTATACCGCCGCTATCAAAGGTAAGGCCTTTACCAACTATCACATATGGATCTGAATGTTTACAATTTTTTGGTGTGTATTCAAGAATAACAAGGCGAGGATCTTGTCTTGAACCCTTAGCAACTGCCATAAAGGCATTCATGCCAAGTTCTTCAATTTTGTCTTTATCAAAAGTTGTGCATTTAAAATTGTATTTCTTTGCAAGTTCTTCTGCTTTTTGTGCAAAAGCTATTGGAGTAAGAGCATTTGCAGGCATATTTGATAAATCTCTTGAAAGAGCTGTACCAGAAGCTGCTGCTTCAGCCAAACGAGCTGCTTTCTGAATATTTTCAGGCATTTGTGCTTCATCACAAAGAAGATTTAAGCTTTTCACTTTAAAAGCTTCTTCTTCCAAACTCTTATATTCATCATAAGAATAGAGCGATAATAAAGCTGCAACACATACTTCTTCTACTAAAGAATCTAGTGAAGGAGTATTTTTTGTCATCTTTGAAAGTATATATTTTAATGAAGCAATATCTAAAGCAATATGCTCAAGGTTTAAGCCTTTACATGCTTTAACCGCAGTAGCAACTGCATTTTTCACTGTTTCTATTGTGCATTTTTCACTTTTACCTAATCCAACAGCATATGCTCTTGAAATTTCGTTGTCTTTGTGTCCATAAAGAAGTAAAAGTTCTTTTGCTTTTGCCTTATAATCTCTCCAAGCTGGAGAAATTGAAATCCAAGAAGCTTTTTCAAAAAGCTCTGTATGTGATTTTTCTAAACTTTCAGCAGTATCAGCATCGAAAGCGAAAAATAATACTATGTCGCATTGCCAAGAATTTTTGTTTTGAAAACGAATTTCCATTTTTTTATCGTCCTTTTATTTTTCAGTCAAATTGAATAAAATTTCAATTTTTTTGCTTCCTATTGCTATCATGCTACTGCACTTACGTCAATTTTTCGATTTAAGCCTTAAAATTGAAATTTATAAATTAATATATAAATAAAATAAGAATTTATTGACAAATGTACAGTATTTTATATTTGACGTTAAAGAAAAAAAAAGTTAGGATAGCTTAAGTGTACATACCGTAATTTTGGGCAAAATATAAATTTGGGGTAGCTATGGCTTCTACTGCACAGACTTCACAAAAAGATGATGACATTATCAATCTTGATGATATAGTTGAATTAACTGATATAGTTCAAAGTAATTCTGCGCAAAAAAATGATGATGATGACGATTTTAGTCTTAACGATTTACTTAATGAATTAAGTGATGAAGACGGAGAAATCGACTTTGCTGACGCCATTGCAAAAAAAAGTGCAGAATTTAATTCATCCCTAAATGAGAAAGAAGAAAAAGAAGAAGACAATAAAAAAACAAAACCTTTGTCTACTGACGCCATTGACGATGACGATCTTTTTGCTCTGCTCAACGACACAGATAAAAACGACTCAGTAAGCATGAGCAATACTGCTAATTCTCATGATAAAAAAGACGAAATTGATCTAGACGCAGAGCTAAGTGCTCTCCTTGATTTAGACGATGATCTTGACGAAAAAGACGAAAAAACCGATGAAATCGATCTAGACGATCTTGATTCCTTGCTTAGCAATAAGGACGAAGAAAAACCTGCGAGTAAGCAAGCAAGTGCAAAAATTTCTGTTGCTCCTCAAGAACAAGAAAATACTATCGATGATTTAGATAGCTTGCTTGAAGACTCTAACATAACTTCAAAACCAAATAATTCTGTCGATGCGAGCGATTTAGAAGAACTTGAAAGTTTAGATGCATTAGACGATCTAGACGCTTTGTTAGATGCTTCTTTAGCACAAGAAAGTGCTTTAGCTTCTTCACAAAATAATGACGATTTAGACGCTTTAGACGATTTAGACGCCCTTCTCTCTTCTAGTGATGCATCTACTGAAATTCCTCTCACAGACTTCCCTATTACTCCAGCACCAAAAAAACAAGATAATGATGATTTTGATGAATTTGATGCTCTTTTTAGCGAACTTTCTGAAGAAGAAAAGAAAGCCGAAGAAGAAGCCGAACTTGCAGGCACTAAAATAGAAAAAATTAAAAGTCCAGAAGAAGAAGAAGAAGAAAATTATCTTGATCTACTTAATTCTCTTGATGCGGCAACTCTTGAACAAGAAAAAGCATTAAAAATTCAAGAAGATTCGCCAGAAGATCAACAAGAAGAAACTCAAACAGAAATACAAGAAAAAACAGAAGATACTAACGAAGAATTTATAGAAGATCTTTCAGACGAAACTACAGAAGAATTTGAAATATCAAATGAAATAGATGAAATTGTTGAAAACCCAAATAGTATAGAAAATTCTGTAGAAGAAGAAGCAATAGTAGAAGATGTAATAGTAAGCGATAAAGACAGCCAAGATATAGATCTCGATGATTTGCTTTCTTCCTTAGACGATAAACAAGACGAAGCCGATATCTTCAAAGAAGAAAATCTTTCAACTACTGAAAATAATGATGCTCTTGTAGAAAGTGTTGAGAATGAAGAAATTTTAACCGAGAATGAAAACAATTCTCAAGATATTAAAGAAATTCAAGAGGTTGACAATAAAAAACCTCAAACAATTTCTGGAAAAATCAATCTTAGCATTTCACCTGTTCAAAAAACAGAACAAAAAATTCATAAAACAGAACAAACAACAATAGAACATAAAGAAGTTTACGCTCAAAATAAAGAAGACAGTGCTTCAAGAAATCTTGAAGTGAAAGAAGTCTTTGAAGAAAGACAAAGGGAAAGCGTCGATCTTAGTCATTATCAAGCTCAATTTGATATGCTCTTCTCAAGTTTTAAAAGCTTGAGTGATGAAATTGGAGAAATGAGAGAAAAAACCGCTAAAGATGAGCTTCAACTTTCGCAGCAAGAGTCTCAAACACAAGCTCAAGCTATCAATACAGAATTTGAAAATGTGATTAAAGACGATTTGTCAGATATCAAAAAAGAAATCAACGAGCTTAAAAACGAAGCCGTAAAACTTAAAGAACTTGCTGAAACCATTTCTATTCCGCAAAAAACTTTAGCTGAACCTTCTGCTCTTCTTTCTCAAAATCACAATGAAATTGAAGCCATTAGAAAAGAAGTGCTAGAAGTAAAACAAAGAATTGAAAATATTTCTTCTTCTATTTTTGCCTACGAAGAAAATAGTAAAGCATTAAAGATAGAATTAGAAAAAAGCCAAGAGCACTATTCTTCAATCAGTCAAGAAATTCTAAAAAATCAAGAGCAATTTCAGTCGCTTACACATGAAGCAGAAGTGAATGATGCAAGATATCTTGAAATTAAAGAAGAAATAGAAAAAATTTCGGCTCAAAATATCACAATGGCAAATGCTTCTGTACAATCTGTGCAGACAGAGCAAAGTCAAGATATTGCCGCATCACAAGAATTACTTATAGAACAGATTGCAGAAAAACTTGATAACAAATATTGTGAAATAAAAGACGAATTTAATAAAATATCTGAAACATTAATCACTCATGAAAATATCAGAAAACTGCAAGATGATTTTGCAAGAACAGAAGAAGCAATTCAATTAAAAATCAATAATTTCATTTCTGATTGTGTAGATAAATTCGATTTATTTGCTGATCAATTAGCAAATCCTTTCGAAGCACAAAGGATTGTAAAAGTTGAAGAAGTTCCTGCACCTGTTTTTGATTTAGACTCTATAGACATGAAAGCTTTAGACGCAAAAATTGCCAAAGCTGCCGCTCAGATAATTAGGGAAGAACTTATAGCACTTTTTGCCGAAGAAAATAACGAAGAAGCAAAAGAAGATGCAAAAGAAGATGCAAAAGAAGATGTATACAATCAAGACTTTGCTCAAAAGGCTTCTACAGAAATTGAAGAAGACTTAGAAGACGAGCACACTATAGACTTTAATCAGGATTTTGATGAAGATCTTGATGAAAATCATGACGAAAATCATGACGAAAATCATGACGAAAATGACGATTTTGACGCTCTTTCTTTTGACCTAGATTTAGTTGATGAAGAAAATTTTGAAACAGAAAACAAAAGTGATGAAATTTTTGAAAACGAACATTCAGAAATTTTAGCAACTCAAGAAATAAAGGAAGAAGACTTTGCACTCCTTGATTCTATTTCAGAAAATGAAGTTTCAGTAGATTGCGAAGAAAATCTTGAAGATTCTGAATTTTTTCAAGAAGAAAATGATGAAAAAACAATAGTCAATGCTCAAGAATCAAGAAAAGACATTGATTTACTTGATGAATTTGACATAGAAATTCCAGCTACTTCAGAAACAGAAACACAAGCTTTTGACGAAGATGAGTCAGCTGAAGATGAAACTGTAGAAGCAGAGCCAGTAGAAATACAGCCAGAAGAAGTAGAAGTACAAGAAGTACAAGTTGAAACAGATGCAGATGAAGACTTTGTTCAACAGTCTGAGTCAAATGAAGAAAGTTCAAATGATTCACTTGCAGATTTAGACTTTGATGCTCTACAAGAAATGCTTTCTAGCAATGAAGATACAAATTCAGCAGCGGATCAAGATGTTGATAATTTAATTGATCTTGATGAATTTGAAATATTGACTAAAAAAGACGATTAATTTCCATAATTTTATTACATAAAAGAAAAAACTATGTATTTTCCTATTTCTGAAATTGAAGTAGCATGGTATATTCCGCCACTTGCTTCTTGTATACTTTCTTTTTTTACAAGTATGAGTGGTTTTTCTGGTGCCTTTCTTTTGTTGCCTTTTCAAATAGAATTTCTCAATTATACTTCCCCTGCCGTTAGTGCAACTAACCAATTTTACAATATAATTTCTATTCCCAGCGGCCTTTATATTTTTACAAAAGAAAAAAGACTGCATAAACATTTAGCAAAAATTCTTTGTATAGGTGCCTTGCCTGGTATTTTATTTGGCTCTTTAGTCCGCTCTTACTATCTCACTGATATTGTACAATTTAAAAAATTTGCTGCCTGTCTTTTGCTCTATATTGCTTTTTTAATGTTGAGGCAAATAGGCAAGAAAAAGAATATGAAATTGAGCAAAACACAAAGAGATTCTTTTCGAATTATTGAATGTAATTATAGTCATTGTATTTTTGAATTTGCAGATGTAAAATATTTTTACGATTGCAAAAAATTGCTCTATCTTTCTGCTATTGTTTCTTTTTTTGGTTCTATCTATGGTATTGGAGGAGGAGCTTTGCTTGCTCCATTTCTTATCACTTTTTTCAAATTACCCATCTATATTATTTCTGCTGCAACCTTGGCCTGCACTCTTTTTTCTTCAATAGTCGGAGTTTTACTCTACTATATTTTTGCTTTTATTTCACCAGAAAGCAATTTGAGTCCAGACATTTTTTTAGGCACACTTTTCGGAATTGGCGGCTTTATAGGCATGAATATTGGCGCAAAACTACAAAAACATCTTTCTACAACAATTATTTCCTTGATTATTGTAAGCACTTTGTTTATTACTGCCTTTATATGGCTTAAACCTTTAATCGGATTATAGTATGAATAACATTCCACCACGCCTTATGGCTATTCACGATATTTCTTGTTTTGGCAGAACTTCTTTGACAATTGTTTTACCACTAATTTCTTCAATGGGAATTCAAGTTTGTCCATTGCCAACAGCTGTACTTTCTACTCATACTACTGAATTTACTGACTTTACTTTTTGTGATCTCACAGATGAATTACCGCTTATACTCAATCATTGGCAAAAATTAAACCTGAAATTTGATGGTGTTTATTCTGGTTTTTTAGCAAATCACACACAAGTTGAAATTGTGGAAAGAGCCTTTACAGATTTCTTAGTCAAAGATGGTTTAAGTGTTGTAGATCCTGTTATGGGCGATAATGGCGTGCTTGATCCTACTATAACTAAAGATATCGTGCATGCTATGCAAGCTCTAACAAAGAAAGCAGATATAATCACCCCAAATTATTCTGAAACTTGCTGGCTTTTGAATGAAGAAGTGAAGCAAAGATCTCTGGATGAAGTTAAAATTCTTGCAAAAAGACTGACTGAAAAAGGAACAAAGATAGCTGTAATAACCTCCGTACCTACAGAAGATCAAAAAAGTGTCTATGTTCTAGCCTATGTAAAGGCGGAAGATAAATTTTATTTTGTTTCACGCCCTTATATTCCTGCCTTTTATCCCGGCACTGGAGACACTTTTGCTGCTGCTCTTACAGGCTATTTGATGAAGAAACAGAATTTTGAATTAGCCCTACAAAATGCGGTAAACTTTGTCACAGAAGCTATAAAAATAACTTATCATGCAAATACTGTTTCAAAAGAAGGCATTTTATTTGAAAAATTATTAGAAAAATAAGTTTTAAATAAACTAGATTTTTTCTTCCTTTGATTTAAAGTTAAATATTTGCAATATTTTTCTTATTTCTTTTGGTTTCGTATTTTTCTTTTTACAGGACAGAGCTTTATTTTTTTCTTTTTTAAATTTGAAAAAACTTAACTTTCTCTTAGTTTCTAAGATTTTGTTAGAGCTATCGTCGTTATTTGTTTCACTTTTTTGTCCTTTTTTCAAGCTAAAAATACTATATTTTCTTTTTATTTCTGTTGTTTGTGTATTATTTTCTTTATTTAATGCTTGTTGTTGCTCTTTGATTTTTTTCTCAATAGCTTCTCTTTCAAGTTTTTGTATTCTCTTTTGTAGTCTTATTTTCTTTCTTTGTTGATAGAGTTTTATACTTTTAAGGCTAATATAATAAGAAATAAATGCAGAGGGAATAGCAAGAATAAGTGCTCCTACAAACATAATAAAGAGCATTTCTGGACCTTTTTCCAAAAGTTCCATAAAAGAAATATGATCGAGATCAAGCCTTGGCGTAGTGAAAGGTAGAACGGTTTTACCTTGAAGTTTAAAAATAAAATGTAATACCTTTTTACCAAGATAGTAAAAAGTCAAATACAAGGGCACCCAATTGAGTGGATTTGAAACCCAAGTGCCTAGTGCTGCCGCTATTTTATTGCCTTTACAAGCAACTGCAAGTAAGATTGCACAAGGAGTTTGTACGGGCAAAACAGGCAACATCCCAACAAAAACTCCGGAAGCTAAGCCTCTAGAAATGGTTTCGGGCGTTGCTTGAATGCGTAGAAATTTATAGTATAAAAGCAAGGTAAATCTTTTTATTTTTTGATAAAAAGAATAAGATTTATTTCTAACTGTTTTCTTTAGTTCGCCCATGCTTCCTCAAATACCTTTAATAAACTCATATGAGAATATCTTAAAGCAAATTTTTATGCAAGATATTAGACTTATTATTTTCCAAATATAAGTGCGTCTGGTTTTATTTCTAAGAGTGTTGCAATTTCTGCTATAGCCTTACTTGCTTCTTCCAAAGCTTTTAATGTTTCGGTGAGTTGAATAAGCACATAGGAATCAGAAGAAGTTGTCACACTCAAATTTTTTACTAATGCATTAGAATTTTGTGATAAAGTATTGAAAGAGCTAAGAAGATTTTCTACTTTACCCTCATTTGAAACTATCATTGTATTGAAATTTTGTGCTGTTTGCATAAGTGTCTCTAATAAGACTTGTACTTGATTTGCTAATTGTGGAACATTGCTTTGCTCGAGTATATTTTGAACAGAAGAGAGTAATGTATCTATATTTGTTAAAATACCCTCTAAATCATTTGCAATTTCTGCAAAAGGCACTTCAGAAACTTTTTCCCAAACAGCAGAAAGTCTTTCTAAAGTAGTTGGGATAATGAGGACATCTTCATTATTATACGCTATCTTTGAATTCTCATTAGGCGTTTTAAATGAAAGCTCAATAGAAAGCTGGCCTGTAAGAAGAGATTGAGATTGAATTTGAGCAACTAAACCCTTAGCAATATAAGATGAAACTAATGCATTAGCATCTTCTTGATCAAAGAAAGCTTTGTCAGTTTCAGCAAAGATATTTTGCCTATCAAGACTTATCCATACAGGAGCAACATAACTAGTACGATTTAAAGGATCGCCAATACGAATAGCCTCTACTCGTCCAACTGGCACACCAAGCAAATAAACTGGAGAGCCAATGCTCAAGCCTTTAAGCGAATCTGAAAAATAACACACAAATGTGAATTTATCTTTAGAAAAAAGATTTGGGCTGAGTATAAAGAGTGCTCCAACCAAAAGCACAATAGCCCCTGAAACAAACATTCCTATTAGAGATTTCTTGGCTTTATCTAACATACTATACCACCTATATTTCCACGACTTAAGAAATTTTGTACTTCTTTTGGACCATGTTTTAATAATTCATTTGGATTGCCTAAGGCAAGTTGCGTCTTTGTTTCTGCGTCTAAAAAGATAGAATTATCGCCTATGGCAAAGATGCTTGCTAATTCATGCGTTACAACAACAACCGTAACTCCAAGGCTGTCACGCAATTCTAGTATCAATTCATCTAATCTTGCTGCTGAAAGAGGATCAAGGCCAGCCGATGGTTCGTCAAAAAAAACTATTTCAGGATCTAGTGCCAAAGCTCTGGCAAGACCAGCTCTTTTTCTCATTCCACCGCTGATTTCTGCTGGAAAATAATGTTCAAAACCTGCTAAACCAACTAAGGCAAGTTTCATTGAAGCTATTTGAAACATTTCTTTTCTGCTGTATTGTTTTGGCCTATGAATTTCTAGAGGCATGATGATATTTTCTGCCAATGTACGCGAAGTCCATAATGCACCTTGTTGAAATAATACACCAATTTTTACTAATAAATTGTTTTTATCTTCTTCATTCAAAGCCCAAAAATCTTTATCAGAATAAAGAACTTGACCCTTTATTGGTGGATTTAATCCTATAAGCGTGCGTAATAATGTACTTTTACCGCAGCCAGAACCACCCATGACTATAAAAATTTCTTCTTTATTTATAGAAAAATTTAATGAATTTTGTATTATTTTTTTTCCATAACCAATACTTAAGTTTTTTGCGATTATTCTATCTTCTTTATATTCTTGCATAAAATCTATCCCCACTACCAACCAAGGATGGAAAGAATAATTGTAATAATAGAAGTAACCACAATAATACCAACTAATGAAATCACAACTGCCGAAGTTGTTGCCTGTCCTACTGCCTCAGCTGATCTTCCGCAACGCATACCTTGATAGCAGCCAGCAAAAGAAATCACAATACCAAAGGTAAAGGCATGGAATAAACCTATCCATAAATAACGCAAATGCATATATTCTAAAAGATTTTGCATATACATTTGAGGGGTTAAACCTATTACAAGAGCAACTAAAAGTCCGCCTATAATGCCCATAATATTTGCATAAAGAGTGAGTAAGGGAACCATAACAACAAGAGCAATAACTCTAGGCATAACTAAGAAGTCGTAGGGAGAAATTCCAAAAGTTTGCAAAGCGTCCACTTCTTCATTCACTTGCATAGTGCCAATGATAGCAGCAAAACTCGCACCAGTTCGACCTGAAAGAATGATGCCTGTCAGCAATGCTCCCATAATTCGAACCATGCTCAAACCCACAAATGAAGCAACATACACCTCAGCACCAAAAAGACTCAATTGCACGGTTGCAACAAAGGCAAGAATAAGTCCAAGCAAAAGGCTTGTGAGTGAAATAATGCCTAAAGCATTCACACTACATTCAAAAAGAGCGTCCCATAAGTCTTTGGAATACATTCTATTCTTTCCAACTAATAGACGCAAAAATGAAAAATACATTTCTTTAAAAAAAGCAAAAGCTCTGAAAGTACATCCTGGTACTTTCAATGCAAGCTCGCCAATTTTTTCAAAAAAAGCTTCATGCTTTTCCTTGACTTCTTGTTTACATGCTTTAGGTACAACAAGAGCCAATTTTAAAAGTTTTTCTGCTTTTTCTGGCAAATTATCTATTGAATATTCTTTATTTTTTTCAATAAGAGTATGAGAAACAGTTGTGATAAAACAAAGAAAAGTCATATCCCATGATGTCAAATTCTTACATTCAATGCAAACCTTTGTGTATTGTTTATTTGACAAAAGATATTGAGACAAAACATCTTTCTTCTTTCTCACATACACAAGATGCTTTTCATCCCATTTTCCAATAAAATCAATATACAAAACAGCTCCTTTGATTTCAAACAAGAGAGAAGGCTTCTTTAAAGAAGAATCCACTTCATCAATTTTTTTTCTTGTATGACAATCTTTTTTAAGGCCTGTTTCCATTTCGTATCCTTAATACTTACTTAAAGACAGATATCATGAATGAGAAATCCGAGAAATTGTATTTGTTGTAGAATAACCTTGAATCAAATCAAGAGAATGCACTTGCCCACCAGCAGCTAAAACAATATCATGCCCAACTATTTTTTCAACAGGCCAATCGCCGCCTTTCACAAGAATATCAGGTTTAATTTCAGCTATTAAATCATAAGGCGTATCGCTATCAAAACTCACTACAAAATCAATAGATTCTAGATGACTAAGAACATAAGCCCTTGCTTCATAAGTATTTATTGGGCGATTTGGAGCTTTGTTTTGCCTTTTGACTGAATCGTCTGTATTAAGGCCAAGTATAAGAATATCTCCTAAGGCTCTTGCCCTTGCAAGCAGATCAACATGCCCAACGTGCAAGATATCGTAACAACCATTTGTGAAAACAATTTTCTTATTTTCTGCCTTTAACTTCTTAATTTGTTCAAGCAAATGAGGTAATTCAAGCATCTTTTTATGTTGTAGCATGTCTTTCTCTTTTTTCTAAACTTGTCTTATATTTTCATTGCATCTCTCACAAGATGCATTGTTTCTTGAGCTGCGGCACGAGCTTTGATAGCACCTTGAGACAAGACTTCGTCAATATAATAGGGTCTTGCAAGAATTTGTGCACGTTTTTCGTGAATTGGTGCTAAAAACTTTTCAATACTTGCTAAGAAAATCTTTTTACAATCAGCACAACCCATAGTTGCATTTTTACAAGCTTCTTGAATTTCAGCACATTGTTCTTTTGAAGTCATTAATTCATGGTATGGATAAAGATTGCAAACAGCAGGATCGCCCTTATCTGTTTTACGCACTCTATTTGTATCTGTAAGCATACCACGCACTTTTGGTGCTATTTCTTCCATAGTATCTTTCAGATAAATACCATTTCCATAAGATTTTGACATTTTTCTGCCATCTAGGCCAGGGCATTTTGCTGTAGGAGTGAGTTTTGCTTGAGGTTCTGGGAAGACATTTTCTTTGTATATATGGTTGAAACGTCTTGCAATTTCTCTTGTAAGTTCGAGATGTGGAACCTGATCTTGCCCAACTGGAACAAAGCTTGCTCTATAAAGTAGGATATCTGAAGACATAAGCACAGGATAACCCAAGAAGCCATAATTGCCTAAATCTTTATTTGTGATTTGTTCTTGCTGTTCTTTGTAAGTAGGGCAACGTTCAAGCCAACCAAGAGGAGTTATCATAGAAAAAAGCAAATGAAGTTCGGCAGTTTCTTTTATGTCTGACTGTAAGAATATTCCGCAAGCTTCTGGATCAAGGCCAACAGAAAGCCAATCAAGAACTAATTCTTTGGAAAAAGCTTTGATATTTTCTGTTGCAGCAAAATCACTTGTAAGGGCGTGCCAATCAGCGACAAAGAAGAGAGAAGAATGCTCGTATTGCATTGGAACCCAATTTTTTAACGCTCCATAATAATGCCCTAAGTGTAAAGAACCGGTTGGGCGCATACCCGAAATGGTAGAAACTTTCAAAATAAACTCCTTTCTATTGAGGATGTGCTTTCTTTTATAAGCACATTAATTAATAAAACTTACAACAAGATTTACTATAACAGTTAGATACTTATTGATAAAATAACCCAAGACATCAGTCACGATAAGTAATAATAAAATCATCATACCGTATTTTGAAAAACTCATAAAACGAGCGTCCAAGGGATAAGGTAAAAATTTTGCCAATAAATGACTGCCGTCTAAAGGTGGAAGAGGGATAAGGTTGATAAAGGCAAGCACGGAATTAATAATTATTCCAGAAAAAAGCATTTGCTCCATGAAATCGCCTAAAGTTGTGTCTGCAAGAGCATGCAAGCCAAAGTTCACATAGAGTTTGAAAAGCAATAAAAAGACTATTGCTAATAAAACATTGGACAATGGACCTGCTATTGAAACGAGAAACATGCCACTTTTAGGATCGTCGTAACGAGTGAACCTTCTTGGATTAACAGGCACAGGTTTTGCCCAACCAAAAACAAAGGGGCTAGTGATTGCTGTGAGCACAAAAAATAATGTTCCCATTGGATCTATATGCGGAACAGGATTTAATGTGATTCTGCCCATTTTTTTTGCCGTGTCGTCGCCGCAATAGTTTGCCGCAACAGCATGAGCAACTTCATGCACAATAATACCAAGCATGAGCGGAATGATTGAAACAAGCAATCTTTGTAAAGCAAGTTGTAAATCCATATATTTTTCTCTATTAGAGCAGTTTTAATAATAGTCGAAGCTGCTCTAAGGCTAAATTATCTTAAAAAGCCTCTAGTCTACAACTCTGCCTTGAAGCCAAAAATAAAGATCGACTTCCATACCTTCTTCTAATTCAAGCTTATCGCAAATGCTTTGACAAACATAGATAACTAAAGGAAAAATATCATCGCCAAGTCCAGCATTAATCACAAAAGAATACATTTTCTTTTCTGCTTCTTTTGGGCCAAAAGTGAAGCTTTTTAAATCTCTCACAACTGCTCTTGCTTGATATTCGCAAGCTCTTTGTCCAAGAGAAACTATTTGTGCATTTTTAAGGGAAACTTTTAATGGCGGAACATCTAAACGAGATTTGTCAGGATTTGCTGCAAGCCATTCCATTGCATGTTTTTCGTAATTCTCGCCTTGAGTGATTGTCATTTCGTCAAGCAAGGCTTTACGAATTAAGTAAGCTAGGCCAGCAAAGTTAAAATTTTGTGGTTGTTCTTTGTTTAAATCTTCTTTTTTATCTCTAAAAAATAATGGATCGTAAAACCAAAAAGGTCTTTTTGTTGCTTCGTGCAAGGCCAAAACTTCGCCAGAAACGCCAGATTTCCATTCATAAGTGTCAAGCACTATCATTTCTTGTTGAAGGCCTTCCATAAGAGGAACAGCTGTCATTGGATTGAGCTTGTCTTCTGGTGCACCTCTAAATGTAGCACAAGCTCTAAAAGAAGAGTCTTGCGGATAAGCCATAAGAATTGTTTCTTCTTTTTCGTCTTTTATTTGCCAAGCTTCACGTGTTCCACCGTCTTTAACAACTCTTGCAATAACAGCTGGAAGTTCTTTTTCTACATTAGATAAAAAAGGAGCCCATTTATCTCCAACAGACTCTAGATGAGAAATATTTTTCATATTATACCTTTATTATAAATAATTAGCGTGTTTAATTCCAAACACTTCTTATAGACTGTTTTTCTCATAAATGCAAGTTTTATCCCTTGTTCAAAATAGAGAGAAAAAAAGAGTACAACTTAAATTTAAAGTATTATTTCAATATTTTATATTTATCGCTTCTCAGAGCTTTATTTTTTATGAAATAAATGCTATTTTATTCTAAAGTTAATTATCTTCTAGCCGAAAAAGAAAATAAGTGAAACTTTAAAAGGTTTAATTTTATGCATGAAAAAATAAATAAAGAGAGTGCCCAAAGTTTTGATGCCACAGAGCATACTCTTTTGTCTGTTAATGCTCAAAAGCATTTTTCTCAAGACGTGCATGAACAAAATCTTCTTGTGCTTCAAGATCTGCAAGGGCTTAAAAAAACCACGCACAATGCCTTACAAAACTTGCGTGAACACCAAGCTCAAAAACGCTATTCAAGCCATGTTTACACTTTAGCAAAGGATGTTTATGACAATCTTTTATTTAGCCAAAGTAGTGAACTTGTCAATGATATAAAGGCAGAACTTTCAGCACAATTACAAAAAAACTTTCTTTTCAGATTCAAACTTGGCGAAAGCGAAGTTTGTATTTTAGAAGAAATCGAGGGAGAATATCTTGAACTTATCAATGAAGATAAGGAAGAAATTTTCTCTTGTCTTTGGAATATCACTCTTCAAAAAATCGAAGATATTGTACAAAGTGTTTCAGCGCAACGCAAGGATACTATTATGAATATTAAAAAAACCTCCTTTAGTTCAAGCCCATTTGCTCAAGTTGGCGGAGCAAAATCATCTCAACTCTCAAAGGCTTATGCAACAAATCAAGTCTCTGGCTCTTCGCCTGTAAACGAAACTCAGGCCACTGCAAAAACCGACACTATTCATGTTTCTACTGAAGGAATACTACGCACAGAAGCCTATAAAACTGCACAAACATCACCTGATACACGCCAAATCAAGATCAATGAAATAAAAGATAAAATAGCTTCTGGCACTTATAAAATCGACACAAAACAATTGGCTTTCAACCTTTTAAGAGAAGAAGCAAGCTTACTTATGTAGTCTATTCTTTTTAGCATTATTAAATCAAAAAAGACTGATTTTCCTTATGGAAAAACAGTCTTTAGTTTAATAACAAAGTGCCTATTTTATAATATGCTCTTTGTGCCGCTCAAACTTGCAAAGCAAGTTTGGCGGAAAGGCACGAAAAACAATCATTTAACGCCAAAAATAAATTTTGGCTATTCTTGATTTTCGGGACTACTGACTTTGTCAGTAGTCATAAGACTGATTTTCCTTATGGAAAAACAGTCTTATTTTTTAAGCTTTTCTAGCTAATTTTTCTATTAATCAGTTATCCAAGTAACGCTTTTATCTTTGACAATACCAAAACGTAGCGGTGCGTCAGTATCAGGATTATCCACTAAAGACATTTCCACAGCTATTCTTTGATTTTCCTTGATTCTTCCTTGAATAATATAAGAAGCAAGCGGAGTTTCTAATTCGTGCTGTAAATAACGCTTAAGCGGTCTTGCACCAAAAATAGGATCATAAGCAGCACTTGCAATATAAGCCTTTGCTTTAGAAGTAAGATCTAAGCTTATATGCCTGCTTGCTAGTCTTTTTCTCAATGCATTGAGCTGGATATCAATAATTTTTTCAATTTGATTTTCTTGCAATGGCTTGAAAAGCACTGTGTCGTCAATACGGTTAAGAAATTCAGGTCTAAAATATTGACGAAGTTCAGCCATAATGTCTGCACGTACATTTTCATAGAAATTACCTCTTTCATCAATACCGTCTAAAAGTATTGGCGAACCAATATTTGAAGTGAGTATGATAATAGTATTTCTAAAATCTACTGTTCTACCTTGTGAATCCGTCAATCTTCCATCGTCAAGCAATTGAAGCAAGGTGTTGAAAACATCAGCATGTGCTTTTTCGATTTCGTCAAAAAGTATTACTGAATACGGCTTTCTGCGTACAGCCTCTGTAAGCTGGCCGCCCTCGTCATAGCCAATATAGCCAGGAGGGGCACCAATAAGCCTTGAAACAGAATGCTTTTCCATATATTCACTCATGTCAAGACGAACCATATTGTCTTCTGAATCAAAAAGAGCTTCTGCAAGTGCTTTACATAATTCAGTTTTACCAACTCCAGTTGGCCCTAAAAAGAGAAAAGATCCTACAGGCCTATTTGGATCTGAAAGCCCCGCTCTTGAACGTAATACGGCTTGTGAAATAGCTTGCACAGCTTCTTCTTGCCCAATGACTCTTTTGTGTAATTCGTTTGGAAGTGCGAGTAATTTTTCTTTTTCAGATTCTATCAATCTTGTCACAGGAATGCCTGTCCAGCGAGCAACAATACCTGCAACATCATCTGGGCGAACTTCCTCTTTGAGTAATTTATTTTCTTCTTTGCTGTTTTCTTCAGCATTTTTCAACTCTTGTTCGAGAGTGAAAAGTGTTTCGTATTTTAAACGTGAAGCCTTATTGAGATCGTATTCTCTTTCTGCTTTTTCAATGTCTAATTTCACTTGCTCTATCTTAGTCTTGATAGTGCGTACAGAATCAATAGAAGATTTTTCACTCTCCCATTGTGCTTTAAATTCTGCTTGAGAAACCCTCAAATCTGAAAGTTCATTTTCAAGCCTACCTAATCTTTCGGCAGAAGCAGTGTCTTTTTCTCTTTTTAAAGCTTCTCTTTCTATCTCTAATTGCATCACCTTTCTATTAACTTCATCAAGTTCAGCTGGAAGAGAATCAATTTCTGTGCGTATAAGTGCTGCTGCTTCATCAATTAAATCAATAGCTTTATCAGGTAATTGTCTGTCTGAAATATATCTGTCAGACAAGACAACAGCTTCAACTATAGCAGAATCAGAAATTCGTACACCGTGATGCACTTCAAATCTTTCTTTCAAGCCACGTAGAATAGAAATAGCATCTTCAATTTGGGGTTCTTCCACTAAAACAGGCTGAAAACGTCTTTCAAGAGCTGGATCTTTTTCAATATATTTTCTGTATTCATCTAAAGTAGTTGCTCCTATACAATGCAATTCTCCACGTGCAAGCATTGGCTTGAGCAAATTGCTTGCGTCCATGCTGCCTTCTGTCTTGCCCGCTCCTACTATAAGATGAAGTTCGTCAATAAAGAGAATGATTTGCCCTTGCGAATCTTCCACTTCTTTTAAAACTGCTTTCAATCTTTCTTCAAATTCGCCACGGAACTTAGCTCCTGCAATGAGTGAACCCATATCCAATGAGAAAATTTTCTTATTTTTTAAACCTTCTGGCACATCGCCTTTCAAAATACGAAAAGCAAGGCCTTCAACAATAGCTGTTTTACCAACGCCAGCTTCACCAATCAAGACAGGATTATTCTTTGTTCTACGCGAAAGAATACGGATTGTTCTTCTTATTTCATTTTCTCTGCCTATAACTGGATCTAGCTTACCTTTTGAAGCGGCTTCTACTAAATCTCTTGCGTATTGATTGAGTGCGTCAAAGGAAGTTTCAGGCGTTTGTGAACTCACTCTATGCGAACCACGAATCTGTGCTGTTGCTTGCAGAAAAGATTCTTTTGTGAGTCTAAACTCTTGCAATACTTCATTTAAGCTTGCAATTGGAGCTGTAGCGATTTCAGGTGTTAAAAGTTCTGCAAAAACATGTTCTACGCTTACAAATTCGTCTTTTAATTTTTTTGCATAATCTTGTGCATGGCTTAAAGCCTTTGCTAATCTACTTGAGACATGAATTTGGTTCATATCTGTAGTTCCACGCACCTTTGTTTTTTTGGCAAGAACTTTGTCTAATTCCATATTAAATGCGTAGGCTTCGATATTTAATTTCTTTAATATTTTTGCAACTAAGCCATCTTCTTGCTCAACTAAAGCATGGGCTATATGTTCTACATCAACTTCTTGATTTTCTAATTTAAATGCTAATGCTTGGGCTTGTGCCAAAGCCTCTTGTGCTTTTATTGTTAATTTATTCATGTTCATATTCTGTCCTCTTTTCTCAAGAGTTATTTATTCGTGTAATCTTTATTTTATTCTTGAGTTTAATTCCTCAATCTGCTTTTCTAAATTTTCAACTCTTTCAAGCAAGTCAACAATGATAGCAGAGGGAAGTGCTTGTATTTCAAAATCTTTGGAGATTTTTTCTAATTTTCTTACTTTATATATATCGTTTGGTAGAAAAAGGGGTGCATTTGATGTTTGTTGTGAAGGCTTAAGCCAGCCAATTTCTGTTAATTCATTATATCTTTCTTGTGTTATTCCAGCTTGTTGTAAAAATTCATCAAAAGGAATAAATGGAGATTTTGAAGGAAAATCCTTCTTTGAAATGTTTAATTGGTTATTTTCATTTGGCATTAGTTATTTTCCTCTCCTGAAAGATTTTTTTGGTATTCAGCTTGTAATTCTTTCCATAAGTCTTGTTCTTTTTGGCTTAATTCTTCTAACTTTGGTAAAACAATAGCAATTTTCACCATCAAATCGCCTCTTTTCGTAGGCGTGCCAAGTCCTTTTTCTCTAAGGCGTAATTTTCTACCAGTGTTTGAATTTGCAGGTATATTTAATTCAACACTGCCTTCAAGCGTAGGTACTTGAGCCTTTGTTCCAAACATTGCTTGAATAGGATTGAGCTCTAAAGTGTATGTGATAGTATCATTCTCTACTTCAAAATATGCATGTTTTGCATAATGCAAATGCACATAAAGATCGCCAGCAGGATTTCCTTGCCCACCTTGCCCTTTCAAGCGTAATTTTCCGCCATTCTTCACACCTTTTGGCAGATTAACTTTTAGGTTTTTTCCATTATTTAAAGTGAATTGTTTTTCACCGCCTTGAACGGCTTCTTCTAAAGTAATTGAAAGCTCTGCTTCAATATCTCGGCCTCTTCTTGGTCTGCTTTGTCTTCCTTGAAAACCGCCAAAAGGATCAGCACCAAAGCCACCAGACTGTCTTCTGCCTTGTCCAAAAAGGATTTCAAAGAAGTCAGAAAAGTCGCCAGAGCCTCCTTGGAATTGCCCATTTCCAAATTGAGAAAAGTCAAAACCATGTGCGCCTTGAAATTGTTGGCCATGCTGCCAGTTGTGGCCTAATTGATCATACATCTTTCTTTTTTCATCGTCTTTCAAAACTTCGTAAGCTTCATTGATTTCTTTGAATTTTTCTTCTGCTTCTGCATTGTTTTGATTGAGATCAGGATGGTATTTTCTTGCAAGTTTTTTATAGGCCTTTGCAATTTCATCTTTTGTTGAAGTGCGAGTAACGTTAAGCACTTCGTAATAATCTTTATATGTTACGGACATTTAATACTCCTTTATTGAGTATATACTCTAGTTTAAAATAAGTTCGACTGTTTTTGTTGTCAATACGTGATTCTAATTTGTTTCGGCACGCTGTGCTCGAAACCATGCTTACAAGAGGTGTGGCTCTTGTTTCGCTCGTGAAAGCCTTTGTTCGCTACTCCCACTTTTATACTATAATTTCAAATAGATAAAACATGAATTGCAATGATGTATTATTGTCAATATCAAAAGCCCTCATCTCTCGTATTTTTAGATAGATTTTCTCCACTTCTTTATTCAGAGCTTAGCTAGACAGCATTTGACTTTTAGCCAAGAAAAGTATAATTTCAATGAATAATATAATGTATAAAGAGGAAAAATTATGTCTTTATGTCCTTGTGGATCTCAAAACGAACTAGAAAGCTGTTGTCAGGCTATTATTAACGGCTCAAAAGAAGCCCTAACAGCCGAAGAGCTCATGCGTGCCCGCTATACAGCACACGCAACTCGTTCATACGACTATTTAAATGAAAGCACTCATCCTGAATTTAGAGATGAAGTTGATGTTAAAGATATTGAAAAATGGTCTAGCTCTCTTGATTGGGAAGGGCTTGAAATTTTAGAAACTGGCAAAGGCGGCCCAGAAGACGAAGACGGCACTGTTTCTTTTTGTGCGAGATATTCAGTAAATAATATTCCACAAGATCTCACAGAAGATGCTTTTTTCCGTAAAGAAGATGGAAAATGGTATTATGTTGAAGGTGTTATACACGGAAGTGAGCCAATACGCCGTGAAAGCCCAAAAATTGGCCGTAATGAACCTTGTACTTGTGGTAGTGGCAAAAAATATAAAAAATGTTGTATGGCTTAAGGCTTTCACGCGTGAACGAGGAATATTCCTCGTGAACAAAGCCTTTAGCGAGCGAGACAAGAACCACGATTCTTGTGAGCGAGGTTTCGTCCACAAAGTGGCGAAACAAATCTGAATAAGTCGTGAAAGCCCAAAAATTGGCCGTAACGAGCCTTGTACTTGTGGTAGTGGTAAAAAATATAAAAAATGTTGTATGGCTTAAGGCTTTCACGCGTGAACGAGGAATA
>CAYJAZ010000002.1:0-105761 GCA_964368455.1 uncultured Desulfovibrionaceae bacterium | reverse complement strand
AAATCTGAATAAGTCGTGAAAGCCCAAAAATTGGCCGTAACGAGCCTTGTACTTGCGGTAGTGGCAAAAAATATAAAAAATGTTGTATGGCTTAAGGCTTTAGCGAGCGATACAAGAACCACGCTTATTTTGTTCTCACACTTTTTAAAAAATTCTAAGGAGTTTTTATGCTTGTACGTGAATGGATGGTTAAAGATGTGCTTACAGTAATGCCAGAATCTTCTATGTTAAAAGCTTCTAAGCTTTTGAAAGATAATGGCTTTAAGCGTTTACCTGTTGTAGATGCGAATAATAAAGTAGTAGGTATTCTTTCTGACAGAGATATAAAAGACGCTTCTCCATCAAAAGCTACTACCTTAGACATGCACGAATTACACTATCTTTTATCTGAAATAAAAGTAAAAGATATTATGGTGCATGATCCTATTGTAGTTTCTCCTATTGAAACGGTAGAAAAAGCTGCCCTACTTATGGATGAAAAAGGCTTTGGCTCTTTGCCTGTTGTTAATGAAGAGGGTATTTTAGAAGGCTTTATCACAGATAAAGACATCTTTAAAATCTATATTGAACTCACAGGCTCAAAATACGGCGGAATGCAACTAGCTCTCTTGCTTGGCGATGAACCAGGTACAGCTATGCCTCTTATGGATCTTCTGCATAAGCATGGAGCAAATATCATTACTATTTTAACTGCAAGATGTAGAAATGAAGAGGATAAACGCAGAGTTTACGTACACTTACAGCCAATGAATAGAAGTGATGAAAATAAGTTAGTTGAGGCTATAAAAAAAGAATTTCAATTATTGTATTGGGTTAGAGAAAAAGTTTACGAAGTCTAAATTTTTTAGAACAAAGCGTACTAAAATTCACTTGCAATTTTTTTCATACTATGCAATAGTAAGACGTTGTTTGGGAATATCTTATTTTTAAAATAAGATAAACATAAATAAAAACTAGTTTTTTGTCCAAGGAGGACGCTCATGGCTGAAGTTTCATTTAAAGGTAAAAATTTTGATGTTGATGAAGACGGTTTCTTACTCAAGTTTGAAGACTGGTGCCCAGAATGGTTAGAATATGTTAAAGAATCTGAAGGCATTTCTGACATTACTGAAGGCCACCAAATTATTCTTGACTTCTTACAAGACTACTACAAAAAGAATGGTATCGCTCCTATGGTACGTATTCTTTCTAAAAATACAGGTTTCAAATTGAAAGAAGTGTATGAACTATTCCCATCTGGCCCAGGTAAGGGAGCTTGTAAAATGGCTGGCCTTCCTAAACCAACTGGTTGTGTATAGTCGTTAACATGCGATTTTTAAGGGCAAGCTCTAAGCTTGCTCTTTTTTTTTAAATTTCTTTCTGCAAAAAAAGGAAAACAATGGAAGAAAACAAAAAAAGCATAAGCTACTTTCTCACGCAAGTTCATCGCTTAAAAACAACTGAATTAGGCAAAGAACGCATAGCAAAAAATTTGCAAATAGCAATTGATGAAGCTCTTCCCTATTGTCTACAGAAAATCAAAGAAGAAAATTTTATTGGCTATATACAAGGAAAAAATTATTATATTTGCTTTGACGATTGCGTTCTCACTATTCATTCTAGCTCTTTTACAATTATCACAGCTCACAAAGCTTAACTAACAAATATTCATTGAAAAAACAGGCAATTCCAAAGCTTGAAAAACACTTCTAAACAAAGCCAAGAAAAAATATACACTTTCTTTTGACAAAAACATATATTTCTTGTAAAAAAGTCTTAAGAGTTTTAAGTTAATAGTTTTTAGGAGCTTACACAAAAAGACTTTATTAAATTTAATAAACGATGAAAGGTTGGAATATGCAAAAACCGCTTCTTTGTCCAAAATGTTCGACACAAGTCAGAAAACATGACAATCCATCGCCAACAGCAGATGCTATCATTTATGACGAGGATAAAGGAATAGTGCTTATCGAAAGAGCGAATATTCCTCTAGGTTTCGCTTTGCCTGGCGGCTTTGTTGATGTGGGCGAAAGCGTTGAAGAAGCAGCAATAAGAGAAATGAAAGAAGAAACAAATCTCGATATTGAGCTTCTCGGCATACTTGGCGTCTATTCAAAACCTGAAAGAGATCCACGCTTTCATACAATGACTGTTTGTTTTGTGGCAAAAGCAATAGACAGCAATTCACTTATGGCAGGCGATGATGCAAAAAAAGCAAATTTTTATGCTCTTGATAATCTGCCTGAAAAACTCTGCTTTGATCATGGTAAGATGATTGAAGATTTTAAAGAATTTTTAAAAAACAAAAGAACATTATGCCCAATTCAATAATTGATAATATTTTGATTTTATTGAAAATTTAAAAGTTAAAAGGAATTTTATAAAAGAAAAAAATAAGAAGAAAGTATTTTTCACAACATTTTTTAAAAAAAGTCTAGAAAAACTCTTGTCTTTTTTCTCTACCTATGCTAACAAGGAGTTGTTATTGATTAAATTTGCCATTTTTTTATTTTCATTTGGCAATTTTTTCAACAAAAATTCCTAAAAAAAAGGAACTATTATGCCACAAGTAGCTGCACGAATCAATAGTGAACAAGAAAAATGGTTAAAGGATTATTTCCGCACAAAGAGTGCTGGTGCTGAATTTATTTTGCCATGGGCTGTTGACATTTTTTTTAGGGCAATTGGCTCAATTAAGCAAAATTTTTCTTCAGCAGAACTTAAGACAATTGTTGCAGTGCATAAGGATTTACGCCTTGCACCAGAACAAACTCGTCTTTCCTATCTTTTATTAAGAGTTGCAGATGCTTGCGAATTAAATAATCTACACGAAAAGTATTCTTGCTCTCGATCTTCCTTAGAAGCAAAACTCAAGAAATTAGACGACACTCAAGTCACAGCACTTATGATTTGGGCTTCTGCATTTTGGGTGAGCCGTTCTGTTTCAGCAGATGATTTAGACGCATATATCAAAGAATATTAATCCATCTTTTGTATGCCAAAAATCGAATTTAAAGGCTTGTGGCAAAAAATGCCTATCACAAAAGAAGAATGTCAGCTTTTTTTTGATGAAGTATGCACTTTAAATGCAATTGAAGATATTTTCTTTGAAATTTTAATTTGTGATGATAAAGAAAGTAGAAAACTCAATCACGAATTTCTCAATTCTAATTCCCCTACAAATGTCCTTTCTTTTGTTGCTGAAGAGGCTTCTCTCATGCAAAATAAGAGTGATATTGTAGACACTATTAATTTTATAGGCTCTCTTGCTTTAAGTTTTGAAACACTTGAACGAGAGGCTTTTTTATATGGCCAAGAAGAAAAAGATTATGCAAAGCAATTACTTATTCATGGCTTTGCACATTTATTAGGCTATGATCATTCAGATGAAATGGATATTTTTTGCAACAAAGCCCTAGAAGAATGTAGTTAATTCTGTCTAGGGCTTTGTTTTTTATTACGTTTTTTAGGCTTATTTATTCATTTTAGCCCAAGAGTCTTTAAGAGTGACAATTCTATTAAAGACAAGTTTTTCGTCCTTACTATCCTTATCTACACAAAAATAAGCCAATCTTTCAAATTGCACTTTATCGCCCACTTTATATGTAAGTAGATGTGGTTCAGCTAATGCTGTGAGCGTTTTTACTGAATTTGGGTTGAGATAGTCAAGAAAATCTTTGCCTTCTGGTGTTGAATTTGGATTTTCAACACTGAAAAGCTGTTCAAATAGTCTTACTTCTACTTCTTTTGCATGTTGCGCACTTACCCAATGAATAGTACCCTTTATCTTTCTATTGTCTTCGCTTTTTCCGCCTCTTGTTTCAGGATCGTATGTGCAAAGAATTTCAACTATTTCACCTGCTTCATTTTTTACAATATCTGTGCAAGTAAGGTAATAAGCATAACGAAAACGAACTTCTTGCCCAAGTGTTAATCTAAAATATTTCTTTGGTGCTTCAAGCATAAAGTCGTCTCTTTCAATATAAAGATGTTTTGAAAAAGGAACTTTTCTTGTGCCATAGGAAGCGTCTTCTGGATGAAGAGGAGCATCAAAGTATTCAACTTGATCTTCAGGATAATTTGTAATTGTAAGCTTAATTGGATCAAGCACAGCCATAAGTCTAGGTGTGATTTCGTTTAAGTGATTTCGCACGCAAAATTCAAGCATTCCATAGTCAACAACAGAATCAGCCGCACGTGCAATGCCTATACGTGAACAAAATTCACGTATTGCTTCAGGAGTGAAACCACGACGACGAAGCCCGCTTATAGTTGGCATACGTGGATCGTCCCATGAAGAAACATGCCCCTCTTGTACAAGTTGAATAAGTTTACGCTTTGATAAAACAGTATAAGAAAGTTGTAAACGGGCAAATTCTATTTGCTGTGGTTGATAAACTTTTAAAGTCGCTAATATCCAATCATAGACTTCTCTATTATTTTCAAATTCAAGCGTACAAATAGAATGTGTGATTCCTTCAATTGAATCAGAAAGACAATGCGTGAAATCATACATAGGATAGATACACCAAGCATCGCCAGTTTTGTGATGATGAGCGTGACGAATGCGATAAATGGTTGGATCTCGCATAATGACATTAGGCGATGCCATATCTATCTTAGCACGCAAGACGTATTTTCCGTCTTCAAATTCGCCTGCACGCATACGATTAAAAAGATCAAGAGATTCTTCAATAGGTCTATTTCTAAATGGACTTTCTTGTCCTGGTTCTTTCAAAGTTCCACGCATTTGGCGAATTTCGTCTGCTGAAAGTTCGTCAACATAGGCCTTATCCATCTTGATAAGCTCTATGGCATAATTAAATAATTGTTCGAAATAATCAGAAGCATAGTGTGGTTCTTTATCCCATTCAAAGCCAAGCCATTTCACATCTTCTTGAATAGAATCAACATATTCAGTATCTTCTTTCACCGGATTTGTATCGTCAAAACGCAGATTACACTTGCCTTTAAAATCATTTGCAATACCAAAGTTCACGCATATACTTTTCGCATGCCCTATATGTAAATAGCCGTTTGGTTCAGGTGGAAAACGTGTATGCACGCGAGAATCAAAATTGCCTTGTGCAATATCGTTCGCAACTCTTTGTCTTAAAAAGTCTTGTGGAGCTTGGTTTTCCATTTTTTCTTTATGATCCATAACAACCTCTATAATATATTTCTTTATTATGAGTAGAAGTATACTATTTCCCCTTAAAGGTCAAACTTGCTTATACGAGAAAAAGTTGCGACATGCAAAAAGCTGTGTTATGAAAGTCTTATCAACAAAACATTAAACAAATCATAGCAAATTTATTATGAGTACAATTAGAAAAAGTCTTCTCCATTCTCTTTTCAGCGGATTTAATATGCGTCGCTGGAACGATAAATTACGTCCGGCGGAATTATACGAAGTAGACAAGCAAGCACATAAAATGATTGTAGCTTTCTTGCTCGCACACATTGTAGAATGCGAAAATGAAGAACAAAAAGAAGCTCTTTTCTACGATATTGTAGAAGCTTCGCTTTTTGATTATTTCTATAGACTTGTAATTACTGATTTAAAACCTCCTCTCTTCTATAAAATCAAGAAAAATAGAGAGCATTATAATGAATTAACTTCCTATGTTGAAAGAAATCTTACGCCTATTCTTGCTCCTTTCAATAAGAAATTTTTCGACGATTTCAAAGAATACCACAGAGGAAAGAGAGTTTTTGCTCATCCTCTTACTGGGGATATTCTCAATGCAGCTCATCTTTTTGCCTCTCAATGGGAATTCAATCTCATAGCTCCCTACAATACTTTTGACACAGAAATTTCTAATATAAGCAATGATTTTATTATACGTCTAGACAGAGTTGCTTCAAAAGATGGCATGCAAGGATTAAAAAAAATCCTCAATAAAGAAGATGCCTTAGGTGCATTTGCTCATTTTTGTGGGCAATTACGTTTTCAAATTCGCTGGTCGCAAGAACAAAGACTGCCAACAACTTCTGTTCTTGGGCATATGTTCTTTGTTGCTGCTTTAGCTTTTTTTGTCAGTTATAATATAGATGCATGTAAATCACGTATTTCAAATAATTTCTTTTGTGGCCTTTTCCATGATTTACCAGAACTTCTCACAAGAGACATTATAAGCCCTGTTAAAAATTCATCAGAAGGTTTACCAGCCTTTATACATCAATACGAACAAAACGAACTTGAAGAACGCATTTTGAAACCGATGAAGAATGCTGGCTATGCAAACATTGTTGATGAATTATCTTATGTGCTTGGCCTTAAAATTGGCGGTGAATTTAAAAATTGCTATACAGAAAATGGCAAGATAATTAGATGTGACTATAGCGAACTTGCAATACATAATTCATCTGAATATAAGGCAAAAGACGGCGAACTTCTTAAATCTTGTGATATCTTAGCCGCATTCATGGAAGCACACACTTCTATAAGACTAGGTATTTCATCAGATCAATTGGTCACAGCCTTAGTTCGTATGCGTCAAACTATACCAAATCCAGATCCAGAAAAAATAGACTTCAAAGCTTTGCTTGCTGATTTTGACTAGCAAAAATATAGTTAACACTCTGACATCTCTAATTAATAACTTTCTTACTGAAAGGGAATATATGCAAAAAGATTCTTTTTTATCAAAACTCGATACAAATGCAAACATCACTCTTATAGGCATGCCTGGAGTTGGCAAAAGCACTATTGGCAATGCTCTTGCGAAATTGATAGCCTTTGCTCCTCTTGACAGCGATTATCTTATCGAAGCTTTATATGGCGTAAATTTGCAAGAAGTTGCTGACAGGCTCACTAAGGAACAATTTCTCGATCTAGAAGCTGAAGTTGTGAGCAAGATAAGAGTGAATAGAACTGTTATCGCAACAGGTGGTTCTGTTGTTTATAGGGATAATGCCATGCAGCATTTGAAATCAATGGGACCATGTGTTTTCTTGTCTGCCCCTTTAGATTTAATCCTTGAAAGAATAGCTCTCAATCCAGACAGAGGACTTGCAATAGGCCCTAATCAAACTATTGAAGATCTTTATGAAGAAAGAAAGGCATTGTATACAAAATATGCCGATTTTATTGTTGAAGTTGATAGAAATTCCACTCCTTCTTCAGTTGCAACTAGTATTGCTGATTTCTATCGCTAGACATTTATAAGGATATATTATGCCTCTTACTTCTCGCCTCATACTTGCAATTGCTCGTCTTGAACCCTCTGGCCTCGCTTCCTTTGCACCAGGAACATGGGGATCATTATTCTCACTTTTTCTTGCTTATTTTTGCTTCTTACCCTTGCCATTTTTCGCGAGAATTATTTCTTTAATAGCACTTTTCTTTTTTGGCGTCTTTGCCTGCACACATGCAGAAAAAATCTTAAATGCAAAAGATCCCTCCTCTATCGTTATAGACGAATTAGTAGGCCTTTGGATAGTTTTACTGCCTATACAAGCGTTAAAATTTGCAGATTTAAAAGACACAAACATTCTGCTACAACTTTTCTTAGCTTTCGTACTTTTTAGATTTTTTGATATCACAAAGATATTTCCTATAAAAAAACTTGAGCATGCTTTTTCAGGCGGTCTTGGCATTATGCTTGACGATGTTATGGCTGGCGTCTACGCCCTTGTGCTTCTTTTACTTATAAGGCATTATATTTTATGAAGTATTTAGCTATAGATTTTGGATTAAAACGTATGGGTTTTGCTGTTTCTTCGCCAGATGAAAAGCATGCTTTTGCGCTTTGCACCTACCACAGAACCACAAGAGACGCACTTTTTGAATTTATTCTTGATTTATTAGAAAAAGAAAAAATCGAAGCTCTAGTCATTGGTTTACCCCTTTCTTTAGACGGAAGCGAAACGCAAACGACAGCTCAAGTGAAAAACTTTACAAATTCCATGAAAAGACGTACAAGTCTACCTATATACTTAATTAACGAAGCTCTTTCTTCTTTTGAAGCTGAAGAAGCTCTTTCGCATCTTAGTTATGATCAAAGAAAAAAGATACTTGATCAAGAAGCTGCAAGGCATATTCTTTTATCTTTTTTAAACTTTAACAATAAAAATTCGCTCTTACAATAAAATCTATGAAAAAATTTATACTCTACACATTACTTATTCTTTGGATTGGTTCAATTGGTGCTGGCACATTCATCTATATTAAAGCACATAAATTCTTAAGAACTTCCCCAGACATTCCAGCAAATGCACATAATGTTATTGTTGAAATCAAGCCAGGAATGGGCTTTAATAAAGTTGCAGAATTGCTTAAAGAAAATAATGTCATTACAAATGTTCTTTCATTCAAAATGCTTGCTCTCTATTTAGAAGCAGATAAAAATATTCAAGCAGGTAAATTTGAATTTAATACTGGCTGGAAACCGCAAGAAGTGCTTGATCATCTCATGCTTGGCGAGGCTATTTACTATAAGCTCACCATACGCGAGGGCCTTGCTTGGTGGGAAGTAGCAAAACTTCTCGAAGAAGAAGGCTATGCAAAGTATGAAGATTTTAAAACAATTATTCACGACAAGCAATTTCTCGCACATTGGGGCATTCCTTATAAAAATGCCGAAGGTTTTCTCTATCCAGACACCTATTTCCTACCTAAGCCAAAAGAATTGAATCTTCAAGCAGCTCAAGCTGTTGCAGGTAGATTGGTAGACACTTTTTGGCGAAAAACAGAAGAAACTTGGCAAAAATTAGAAAATAAAAAAAGACCAAGCAAAGAAAATCTTACAAAATATCTTTCACTTGCATCCATAGTTGAAAAAGAAACAGGCAAAAGTGACGAAAGAGCAAAGGTTGCAGGCGTTTATACAAATAGAATTAAAGCAAATATGCGTTTGCAAGCAGATCCAACTGTTGCCTACGGCGAGGGTGAAAACTTCAAACCGCCTTTATTGATTCGTCATTTAGAAAATGATAAAAATCCATACAATACCTATAGAAAAGCAGGTTTACCTCCTGGGCCAATCTGTTCGCCTTCGCTCGCTTCCATACAAGCAGCTATAAATCCAGAAGTGCATAAATTTTATTATTTTGTAGCTAAAGGCACCGATGGTTCACATTATTTTTCTAAGAACCTTAGAGAGCATAATAATAATGTGAAAAAATATAGGCAAACACAAAAATAGCATGAATATCAAAACAATAAAGATTATCAATGTAGGCAAGGTTAAAACTTCTTTTTGGAAAGAAGCTTCAAGCCATTATCTAGCAAGAGTTAAAAACTTTTGTGATTTGCAAGAAATTAGTGTGAAAGACGCAGATTCTTCTCTTCCAAAAGAAGCACGTATGCAAAAAGAAGCTTTAGGCATACAAAAGCATATACAAACAAATGATTTTGTGATTTGTCTTGATGAACACGGAAAAACTTTGCCCTCAGTTGAATTTGCAAATTTCTGCAACACTAAGGCTTTAGAAAAAAATATCTGTTTCATCATTGGCGGTGCTTACGGCCTTTCCAAAGAAGTTTTGCAAAGAGCTGATATGCTTCTTTCTTTTGGAAAACAAACCTTACCACACGAATTAGCCTTTGTTCTGCTCAGCGAACAAGTGTTCAGAATGTGTGCAATTCTAAAGAAAACTGGCTACCATCACGAATAGCTGCTTGTTCCCATAAAATTAGTATTTAATTACAGCATATTACTATTGCTTAATTACTTCTCTTTTTTCTATCCATAATAAAGGGAACAATAATTGTCAGAAGAGTAATTATAAATATGCAAAGAGAAATCGGCCTTTCAAAAAACACAAGAAAATTGCCGTCTGATGCTGAAAGAGCTTCACGTAATCTCTGTTCAACAAGCACACCAAGTACAACGCCTATCACAAGATTCACTGTTGGCCAGTCAAAACGTAATAAAATATAGCCAAAAACTCCAAAAACTAAGGCCACACCAACATCAAAAAAGCTTGTATTTATACTGTATGTACCAATAAGTGCAAGAACAAGAATGCTTGGAGCAAGTATCTTATTTGAAATACGCACAATCATCGAAAAAGGGCGTAAACAAAACAGAAGCAAAAGAAAGCAAAAAATATTTATGATAAATAAAGAAACATAGATTTCATTTATCAAAACAGGTTCGCTTGTAAGCAGTAAAGGGCCAGGATAAATACCATTTATAGTAAAAACTCCCAACAATACTGCTGAAATAGCATCGCCTGGAATACCAAGTGTGAGCAAAGGAATCATCGCACCAGCAGGCACAGCATTATTTGCCGCCTCTGAAGCAATACAACCTTCAACTTCGCCTTTTCCAAAATTTTCAGGATTTTTTGAAAGTTTCTTTGCTGTTTCATAGGATAAAAAGGAAGCTAAGATAGTGCCAGTTCCAGGCAATAAACCGACAAAAGTTCCTATAGTAGCACTTGTGACAATGGTTTTTACCTTTTTAAACATCTGTGCGATTTGAGCAAAATCAACAGTATTTTTTGAAATTTGTAAATTTGTATTTTGTAAAATTGCTTTTTCAGACAGTAAAAAAGCTTGCCCAATACCAAATAAACCAAGACATATAGGTGCTAATTGTAAGCCATTTTGCATTGAGAAAAAGCCAAAATTATAACGTGCAGAAAGCGTAAACCCATCAAGGCCAACAGTTGAAGTCCATAATCCTATAGACAATAAAATGAGTGATTTAGCAAGCTGTTTTCTATTTGCCATAACCACAAGAACAATGCCAAATAAGGAAGCCATGAAATATTCTTCAGGTGCAAATTGCTGTGCAACTTGTGCGAGCATTGGAGCAAGAAAAACAAGAAAGAGCACACTGATAATTCCGCCACAAAAAGAAGCAACAAGAACACCAGATAAAGCACGTTGCGACTGCCCTTTTTGCGTGAGAACAAAACCGTCAAAACTTGTCACCAATGAGGATGGAACACCTGGCGTACGCATAAGCACAGCTGGTATACCGCCACCAAAATAGCCACCACAAAAAACACCAAGCAAGAGCGAAAGAGCTGTCCCAGGTTCGAGTGCATAAGAAAAAGGTAAAAGTACAACCATACCCACCATTGGCCCAAGACCTGGCAATATGCCCACAACAACACCCATGAAAGAACCTAAAACCAAAGCGATTAAGTTATGAAATTCCACTGCGTTTTGTGCGCCTATAAGTAAATTATTAAAATCTATCATAACTCGCTCTTATTAATATATACCCAATAAGTAAAGGATTTCTGGAGTTGGAAAGTACAAATCAAGCAAAAATTTAAATACAAACCAAAATAAAATACTGAAAAATACTGGTATACCGATAAGAATATACACATTTGTCACATTAAGAACACGTAACATAATACAAAGAAAAACTAAAGTAGATGCTTCTAAACCGCAATAATAAATACTTATTACAAACAAAAGCCCAAGCAGACACAAGATGCTCGGTGTTTTAGGAAAGCCCTTGCCATCTAATTCCCAACTTGAGTTTTTTCTTGGTTTTATAAGTCTAAAACATGCTGGTAAAGAGGCTAAAGTGCCAATAGATAAGATTATCAAAGGCACAAGTAATGGCCCCTTATAAAAAGGATAGGGAACATCTAAATCTATTTGCCAAGGCGATACACAGAGCATAAAAAAGCAAAATATTCCAAGTATCACTTGAAGAAGATCTTGTGATCTTGATTCTTGCTGATTTGCATTATCTTCATGTTTTAACGCATCTTTTTGCATTTATACCCTCTCTTATGATTCGTTTCGCCACGCTGTGGACGAAACCTCGTTCACAAGAGACGTGGCTCTTGTTTCACTCGCTAAAGTCCTTGTTCGCTTCGCTCTCATTTTCTATCTTATATCATATGATTTTATGATTCGTTTCGCCACGCTGTGGACGAAAGCTCGTGTAGGGATAATCCCTTACAAGAGACGTGGCTCTTGTTTCACTCGCGTGGGGATAATCCCCAAAGTCCTTGTTCGCTTCGCTCTCATTTTCTATCTTATATCATATGATTTTATGATTCGTTTCGCCACGCTGTGGACGAAAGCTCGTGTAGGGATAATCCCTTACAAGAGACGTGGCTCTTGTTTCACTCGCGTGGGGATAATCCCCAAAGTCCTTGTTCGCTTCGCTCTCATTTTATATCTTATAGCAAAGGAGGGGAAGCTAGAACTTCCCCTTCTATTTTCTAAAAGAAAACTATTTCAACCAACCAACATTTTTCATAATTTCTTTAAATTCTACCAATTCTCTTGCTATCTGCTCTTTTGCTTCTTGCGGCGAGCTTGGATGAGGTACAATACCAATAGTCTTGATTGCTTCTTGCACTTTTGGGCTATCCATTACTTCAAAGAAAGCTGTACGGAATTTTTCTGCAATTTCAGGATTGAGTTTCGCTTGGCCAAAAAGTCCGAACCAAACAGAATAAGCATGTCCAAAACCTTGTTCAGCAACAGTAGGAACATCTGGTAAACTTGGAATACGCACTGGTAAAAGTACAGCTATAGCACGCAATTCGCCGCTTTTAATATAGTCCATAAGTGGAAGACTTGAAAGAGTTGCCGCGTCTGCTGTTTTTTGTGTGAGCAAGAGAGCTGTCACTTCTTGATAAGCTGTGTCTTGCCATTCAAAACCGCCAGCAACACCAATGCTCATGCCTATAGTACCAGGAACAGAACCAACTCCCCAGTGTGCAAGACGTAATTTTTCAGGAGATTTCTTAGCATATTCAGCTAATTCTTTAAGATTTTTATAAGGAGCATCGCCACGCACAGCAAGTGTGAATGGGCTAGACCATGTCATACCCAATGGCATAAAACTATCAACAGTATAAGGAGTTTTGCCCATAACAATCTGTGACATCATAGGACCAACAGCCATAACACCAAAGGTATAGCCATCAGGACGAGCGTCTGCAACTTGCTTAGAACCTAAAACACCGCCGCCACCAGCTTTATTTACAATCTTCACAGGTTGTCCAAGTTTTTCTGATAACAAAGGCGCCATCACATTCATCACAGCTGTTGTTGGATCATTCCCCGGAGGATAAGGTACAACGATTTGAATAGGTTTTCTTGGCCAGTCTGATGCAAATGCGCTTATAGGAAACATTAAGCACAAGCAAAGAAGAGCTAAAATTTTGTTTGTTTTTTTCATACTATACCCTCATATTTTATAATTTAGTACAAAATATTTTTCGTAAATAAATTGATTTTCTACAAAAAAATTAGGTGTATATAGTAAGAATCACCTCTAATTTGTACCAGCGTTTACAAAGATAGCATAATTTTTTTTCAATATCTATTTTGTGATTTTATTCACAAATTCATCTTGTTGAAGATATTCAATTAAACGTATAAAAGCTTGTATTCTCTATGAACTTAGCCACAAGTCAATTCCAACAAGAAGCGTCTGTTCCCACGTCTTCTAATTTGCACTTCATCTATATGAAATTATAGTATAAAAGCGAGCGTAGCGAACAAAGACTTTAGCGAGCGAAACAAGAGCCACACCTCTTGTAAGCAAGGTTTCGTGCACAGCGTGACGAAACAAATTAGAATCACGTGCTTCTGTTCCCACGTCTTCTTTATTTTTCTTGACAAGAAGGCACTGCACGACTATTTTTAAGCAATGAATAAAGAAAGTGCAAATATCCTTTTAGAAGTAGAAAATCTTTCAATATCTTTCAACAACTATCCAGTTGTTAATGATATATCTTTTTACTTGCACAAAAAAGAGTGTCTTTGTTTAGTTGGCGAGTCTGGCTGTGGTAAAAGTATGACTTCACTTGCTATCATGCAACTACTCCCTCCACAAGCACAAATGCAAGCAAAGAATATCGTTTTTGAAGGGCAATATCTTCTCAAATTTTCGCCAAAACAAATTGCAAATATTCGCGGAAACACATTGGCTATGATTTTTCAAGATCCAATGTCAGCTCTCAATCCCGTGCTGCCACTTGGCGATCAAATAGCAGAACCACTCATAAGACATAAAAATTACACCAAAAGAAAAGCACTTTTTGAAGCACAAATGCTACTCACACAAGTCGGCATCCCAGACGCTGAAGCAAGATTAAAAGAATACGCACACCAATTTTCAGGCGGCATGCTCCAAAGAGTGATGATAGCAATGATGCTCGCTTGTAGGCCATCGCTGCTCATCGCAGACGAACCAACAACAGCACTCGACATAGGTACACAAAAACAAATTATAAAATTACTCAAAGAACTTATGCAATTGCGTGAAATGGGACTTTTGTTCATCACACACGATATGAAAGTTGCAAATGAATTAGCCGACACTATCGCCGTCATGTATGCTGGAAAAATAGTGGAAATTGCACCAAAAGATGAGTTCTTTGCTAAAGCCTACCACCCCTATTCTCGCGGTTTATTAGCTTCAATACCAACAAAAAAGAAAAAAAATCTCGATAGACTACCCACAATAAAAGGTACTGTTCCGCATCCAAGCGAAATCATTTCAGGATGCAGATTCAAAAATAGATGCCCATACGCAGATCAAGAATGTGACGCACCACCACCACTACAAAGCATAGGCAATAGAAAAATCTTGTGCTGTAAAAACTTTAAAGTGTAGAAATATGAAGAAAAAAAATTACCAATACGTCGAAGGTTCGCAAGAAGAACTCGAATACAAAAGCCGTTCGCAACTCAAAAGAGAAAGCACAATGGCTCAAGAAGAAGCTGTAAAATTACTCAAACTTTCAGAAAAAAGCCTGCGAGAAGAAGGCTATTCCGACAATCTCATCGAAGCAATCGCAGAATACCATAAAATCAAATCCAAGGAAGCAAAACGTAGGCAAATGCAACTCATAGGTAAGATCATGAGAAGCGAAAGCTAAGTTTTTTTGATGCCTATGCTTTTCCTATGCCTCCGGCGGCCAAAGGAAATAATTTCCTTTGGAAACCTTGATGTGCAAGGTGAGTACGAGAAGAGGTGGTTGGAATATCTTTTTTATTTTTATTTGCGGAAAAGTTTTAAAGTTTTGTTGCTCTGCAACAAAACATTAAATACTGTTCCGCTTTAAAATTTTAAGAATAGGCTAAAGACAAAAAACAAGTAGACATTTGTCACTGCGTTCCAAATGTGTGTAAGTTGATTTTGTGCAAAGAATTAAGTCGTTAGCAGAGAATGAAATGTCTGAGCTTCGTTTTTAATAGGATAAATAGTTCTGCATCATTAAAAATAATACTTCACTCACATTTGGAACGTAGTGACAAATGCTCACTTACTCTATGCAATAAACAATTTCTCTCTATTTTAAAACTTTTTCGCAAATAAAAAAATAAAAAACAACTACTTTAGCCAAATCCCTAGGCACTCACCTTGCATGCTAGGCTTTGCAAAGGGAATTATTCCCTTTGCCCGCCGGAGGCACAAAATAAAGCCATAACAGCCCTTAACTATTGAGAAAAAGTCTAGAAAGTTTCTGTGGAAAAATTTACCTTAATCCATTGAGAAATTGAAAATAGAGATGGCTTAATTTTCCTCTTTAAGCGTGTGAATATTGACATATCAAGTCCAACACGCTGTAATTATGGAATAAAACACATTTGGCACGATGATTGCTTAATAGAAAACATCGAGACTAGCTGATCGATACATTCGAAATAAAAGCATTATTTTGAAAATTCTCAAAACTTTTTTCTGGAGGGAAAATCATGAGCAATCATTTTGATTATGAAATCAACAAAGAACTTGGTGAATGTTATTTATTCATGGGTGAACTAGAAAAGGCGCAAAGCTATTATATTAAAGCTGCAGAGTCTAAGCCAGAATTTTCTGCACCTTATCTAGGTTTGGCAACAATTGCTATACAGCAAAACAATCTTGATGTGGCATTACAACATTATGAAAAAGCGACTGAACTTGAATATGGTGACAAACCATTGACAGGCGTAGGTCTTGTTTTGATGGAGCAAAATAAAAATGAACAAGCTTTTGCAAAATTTGAGGAAGCGCTTTCAATAAATCCTAGCAACATGGTTTCCTTATCATGTATAGTGCGTTTGGGTTATATGTTGAATAAAGTTGAAGCATTACTTCCTATTTTAGAAAGTGCTGTTGAAGTTGATGAAAACCAAAATAGCCGCATAACACTTGCAGGCTGTCTTATTTCATTAGACAGAAACGCTGAAGCTAGCGAGCATTTGAAGAAGGCATTAATTGCTGATCCTTCACACGAACAAGCTCGTGAGCTTTTAGAGCACATTCAGTAGATAGATAGACTCGAAAGAGTATCTCTATAGTTTTGTCGGCATTACTGCTGGCAAAGTTACCCTCCAAAGTATTCCGACTCTGCAGCTGGCATTCGGTGTCGGAATACTTATGAGAAAAACTATAGTCATTATGTCCATACTCAGTGTCTATGCTTTAACTGACTTGCGAGCTTAAATCTCTAAGCTCGCTTTTGTTTATGCCATAATTTAAATTTGATTTTCTAAAAAAATAAAATTTTTTATAAATAGTCTTTTTCTGCGTCTTTTTTTTGGCAGAAAATCTATTCTTCGTCACGTTTTTTAAGAAAACATTAAAAAATAGAAAACTATAAAGGCTTTTCAAATGAAAAAAAATGATGTATTTCTTTCACTTGCAACGATAGTACAATTTTGTATTAGTCTTATGCTTATTACCATGTCTATTTCAATTTATATTTTATGGTAGCACAATGAGCTTGAATGCCTAATGATGCCTCCATAAATTTATGGAGAAAAAATGTATATTTGTGCACCAATGTATCCTGGCCCAGTGAGTATTCATAGAGAAGCATTAAAAGCTCTTTCAAGGGATTATTACCCTGCTCGCTACGATAAAAACTTTTCACTTGCTTATGAATATGTATGTTCATCTGTCCAAGAGTTGGCTGGAACAAAGAATGATGTTGTTCTTGCTACGGGTGAAGGGATGCTTGCACTTTGGGCTGCATTAAAATCATGTTTACAAAAAGACGATAGAGTTTTAGCTATAGGAACGGGAATTTTTGGCGATGGCTTTGCTGATATGGCAGATGCTATAGGTGCAAAATCCCGTCTTTTGTCTTTTGGATACGACGAAACAATAAACACATCACATCTTAAAGAAATAGAAAAGGCAATTGATGAATTCAAGCCTACTATGATAACATTAGTGCATTGCGAAACACCTTCTGGCACATTAAATCCATTAGAAGAAATAGGACAATTAAAAAAGAAGAAAAATGTTCCTCTTTTTGTTGTTGATGCTGTTGCGAGTTTGGGCGGAGTTCCAATCAATGCAGATGACTGTAATATCGATATTTTACTTGGTGGCTCGCAAAAATGTTTCTCTTGTCCGCCAGACATGTCAATACTTACGATAAGCCCAACTGCTTGGGAATATATTGATAAAGTAAATTACATTGGTTATGAAGCTTTAAAACCATTTATGAATATTGGCTACGACGCTACAAAATATCCATACACACCAAATTCAAGTGGCGTTTTTGCTCTTGAAGCTTCGATAAAAGCAATGCAAATTGAAGGTTTTGACAATGTTTTTAAAAGGCATGTTGAAGTTTCAAAATACTGCCAAGAAGAAATCACAAAGATGGGCTTAAAGCTCTTTCCTAAAAAAGAAGCTATTTCTTCGCCTACAGTTACAGCAGTATACATACCTGAACATTTATTAATGTCTTTTGATCAAATGCAAAACACAGCTAAAGAAAATGGTGTTTTTCTGGGCGGAAGTTTTGGACAATTGCATAATAAAATCTTCCGTATTGGCCATATGGGCACTCAAGCTGACTTGACTTTATTGAAAAAAACACTCAATGTTATTGAAGAAAATTTTTGTAAAAAAAGATAATTTATTTTGCATTTACCCTTTTGTGCCTTGCCTCTAAAGAGGCTTACAGGAGTTTTATATGAGCATATTAGAAAATTCTTACCCGCAACTTGATATGGAATGGAATATTCAGAATGTTTTAAATATGGAACAATGTGTTAATTTATGGGACAAATACGGAATGCTACAAAATATCAGAGAACATTCTTTGATGGTAGCAGAATTTGCAAGAGCAATAGCAAGAAGAATCAACCAAATACATCCAAATACTCTTAACGAAGATTTCTTATTTTCTGCTGGCATGTTGCACGATATTGCAAAGACATGGACAGTGAGAAATGGCGGAAGTCATCAACAATTAGGAGCAAGTATTATACGCATGGAAACAAATGATTGTTTGCTTGCATCGTGTATTTTACATCATGTTATTTGGCCATGGGAAGAAGAAGGTGTTTTATCTTTAGAAAATAAAATATTGCATCCGCCATTAATTATTGCCTATGCTGACAAAAGAGTGAAACATAACACTTTTGTTTCATTGGCACAAAGGTTTGAAGATCTTTTTGAACGTTATGGGAAAACTGAAGAAATTCGTAAAAATATTCAGATTAACTACGAGCAAGCCTTGCTTATGGAGCAAGCCTTGAGCAAAAAAATGGAGTTGGAATTAAATGCGTGTACTCTTGTTGGCGGGAGCTTGGTCGCCTGAAGCTAAGGTTTCTTTGAATGGAGCAAAAGGCATTAAAGATGCCTTAGAAAACAGAGGGCACGCCGTAACTCTTTGTGATCCTTTATATTCCTTTGACATACTTATTGCTCTTGCCAAAGAGCATGATGTTACTTTTCTCAATTTACATGGTTCTCCTGGCGAAGATGGAATTATTCAGGCTATGCTTGAAAGAGCTGGCTGTGCCTATCAGGGAACTTGTGCTGCTTATTCTATTTTATCCTTACATAAATCTGCTTCAAAGCAAATTTTTAGAGATGCTGGCATAAAAACCGCAGATTGGCATTTTCTGCCTGTAAAACCTTATGAAAATTGGCGGCCTTCTTTTGACTATCCATTATTTGTAAAGTCTAATATTGGTGGTTCTAGTCTTGATCTTGCAAAAATAGAAAAAGAAGAAGATCTACATAAAGAATTAAAGATTCTTTTTGATAAAGGTTTAGAAGTTTTAGTTGAACCTATGATAAAGGGTATAGAAGTCACTTGTGGCGTGCTTGAAATAAAGGGAAAATTGCAAGCTTTACCGCCTATTTTGATAAAACCAAAGAATGAAACATTTTTTGACTATAATAATAAATACGCAAAAGACGGTGCAGAAGAAATTTGCCCTGCTCCTCTTGATGCAAAATTGCTTGAAGAAATCCAAGAAACAGCCCTGTTAGCACATAAAGCATTAGGCCTTACTTCCTATAGCAGATCTGATTTTATTTATTCAGAAGAGGGGCAATTGTATATACTTGAAACAAACACCATACCTGGAATGACGCAAACAAGTCTTGTGCCACGTGCGGCAGCGGCTATTGGCATCTCATTTGGCGAGCTTATTGAAATATTATTAGAAAATGCCATAGAAAAACATAAAAAATCTTCTTAAAAACACTTAATTTAATAAAATTATGAAGAAATGAATTTCTTGACAAAGAAATAGGCTTTTGATAGTAAAAGAGGACGAATTTGTCTGATTTTAATGCCTAAGGTTGAGTTAAGAAAAATGAAAAGAATAGTCTTTATGGGAACACCTGAATTTTCAAGTGTTATTCTCGAATATTTGCACAAGAATAGTCTTGAAGTTCAAGCTCAAGTTGTTGCGGCTTATTGTCAACCAGACAAAGAATCAGGTAGAGGCAACAAGCTTCAAGCTCCGCCTGTGAAGCAAAAAGCTGAAGAATTAGGTATTGAAGTTTTTCAACCAATAAATTTCAAATCACAAGAAGCACTTGATCAATTACGTGCTTTGAAGCCAGATATATTAGTTGTTGCGGCTTATGGTTTGATATTGCCAGAAGAAGTTTTGTCTATTCCAACACATAATGCTTATAATGTGCATGCTTCCTTGCTTCCAAAGTGGAGAGGGGCAGCACCTATTCAACGTGGTGTTTTAGCTGGAGATCTCAATACTGGCATAACAATTATGCGTATGGAAAAAGGCTTAGACACAGGCGATATGCTCATACAACAAGCCGTAAAAATAGAAAAAAACGATACAAGTGCCACATTGTTTGAAGCACTTGCAGATATTGGTGCAAAGCTCATGCTTTCTGCATTGAAGCAGATTTTTGAAAATAGAGCAGCCTTTATCAAACAAAATAACGAACTTGCAACCTATGCTACAAAAATTTCAAAGCAAGAGTATATTTTTGATTGGGAAAACTCCGCCATAGAAATCGATAGAAAGGTGAGAGCCTTACTTACTCCTCGCACAGAACTTGACACAAGAAAGGGGAAAATTGTGATACAAGTTTTGCAAGGAAAAGTTGTGGATTTTGAAAAAGATCCAGCTATAAAGGCAGGCACAGTTTTAGTAGCAGAAAAGGATAGTCTTATCATTGCATGTAAAGATAATGATAAAGCCTATGCAATAGAAAAAATTAAACCAATTGGCAAAAATTTGATGCAGATCAAAGATTTTAACAATGGTTACATGTAAGATTGGGAAACTATGCAAGAAACAATAGACAAGGCTCTGCAAGAATACTATGAAATAGTCAAACTTGCCGACAGCACCTATGCGAGGGTGCAAGATCAATTTCCAAAAGAAGTAAAATGTCATGATGGCTGTATTGCTTGTTGTCACTCTCCTTTTGATTTGAGTTTAATAGAAGCTATAGCCGTGCAAACTGCTTTTAAGAAAAAAATTCCATACGGCGGCTTACGTTCAGCTATTGCAACACAAGCATCTTATGCAGAACGTGTTCTTATTAAAGAAAAGAAGAAATACAATAGATTACATCAAGAAGGGCATTCACAAGCAAGTATTTTAGCAGAAGCTGCAAAATTGCAAGTGCGTTGTCCATTGCTTGGCGTTGAAGATTCGTGTTTACTCTACGATGATAGGCCAATCACTTGCAGAATTTACGGTATACCAACTGCTATTCAAGGCAAGGTGCATGTATGTGCGGAGTCTGCTTTTGAAGTGAAGAAATCTTATCCAACCGTTCATCTTTCTGCTTTTCAAGACAAGTTGGCAAAATTATCCTTACAATTACAACAAGAATTAGGATCTTCTTATAATGAACTTCATAGAGTTTATCTTCCTCTTTCTTCTGTGATATTGCATAATATTGATAAAGCTTGGCTAGGTGTAAAATAGTTGTGAAATAAATGTATTTCTAATTTATAGCTAGACAATAGATTTTATTTGGGGATGAATTTATTGTATTAGAGGAGACCTTATGGCTTTACATATACCAGCTTCTGTCTACCGTGATGGAACACCGCAAGAGCTGACAGACGAACAAGAAAAAAATAAAAAACAGCTTTATGACGACATGTCGCCACGCAGACGTAAATTTATTGATAGAATCGGCTATGAAAATTGGGATCCATTTCCAAAGCCAAACGAACCAATGGAATTACGTGTAGACGTTACAGGGCGTTCAACACAGCAGCTTATATTTGAATTTTCTAAAGCAATGAAGCACAAGAAAGTTATTCCTGGATACGAAACAGGACAAGCTTTTGAATCAGGTGCATTAGAGATGGCATTGCACCTTATAAATAGAGATGAAAAACATCTTGGAATGTTTGAATTCGCGATTTGGTACTATAATTTATTATTAAAATCTGGACATATTGACGAAAAAGAATAAAGTCTTATATTTTTTTTTGAAAGTAAAAAACAACACTTTGGAGCAAATGGGGAAATAAAAATGAAAGAAAGATACGAAGATATACACGAATATATTGCAGACCTTCAAGCAGAAATAGAAGCAACACCTATATGTGCAAACCACCACTACAATCTTGGTGTAGCCATGCTTTCACTTGGCGATATAGACGCAGCAGAAGCTTCTTTTTTAGAAGCTGTAAGACAATCCACTCGTTTAGCTGAAGCATATGTTCAGCTTGGCGGTATTTGCTTACACAGAAATGATTATGAAGGTTGCCTTCGCTACAACGAAGAAGCAAAGAATTGTCGCCCTAAATTTGCTATAGCTCAAGCTAATATGGGCTTTGCTTACTTGCAAATGGGCGAAATAGATCAGGCTATCCAAGCTTTAAATAAAGCTTTGAAATGGGATCCAAATCTAGTGCAAGCTTTAACAACTCTTTCTTCTGCTCATTTGATGGCAGAAGATGCTGAAACTTCATTAAAAATTGCTAATGAAGCATTACGTTTACAACCAACTTTTGCACCAGCATGGCAAAACGTTTCTTTAGCACAAATGGAATTAGGCAAAACTGAAGAAGCTTTAAAAGCAATGGACAAAGCTTTATCACTTGGCTATGATGTGCCTGCACAATACCAAGAAGAAATGGCTCAATACAGATAAATAAATTGGGCAAGAAATTTTCTTGCTTATAAATAGTTTTATACAGAATATTGATAAGGTAGACTCTTATGTGGGAATACACAGAAAAAGTACACGACTACTTTCTTAATCCAAGAAATGTAGGACAAATGGAAAATCCATCGGCAGTAGGCGAAGTTGGAAGCCTTGCTTGTGGCGATGCTCTCAAACTTTATTTAAAAATAGAAGACGATATTATCACAGATGCAAAGTTTCAAACTTTTGGCTGTGCGTCAGCTATTGCATCTTCTTCTGTCTTGACAGAAATGATCAAAGGTCTTTCAGTCGAAGACGCTTCACAGATCACAAATCAGCAAATTGCAGAACAATTAGGCGGTTTACCTCCTGAAAAAATGCATTGTTCTGTCATGGGTGAAGAAGCTTTAGCAGCTGCTATACGTGATTATAAAGGCCTTCCGCCATTAGTGCATGTTGAAGATCATTCGCCTTTAGTTTGTAAATGCTACGGCATAACAGAAGAGCAGATTCGTAAAGCTGTGCGTGAAAATGAATTAAAAACAGTTGCTGAAGTCACAAATTACACCAAAGCAGGCGGAGCTTGCGGACAATGTAAGTCAAAGATTGAAGAAATCATCATGAGTGAAAATAATGACGGTAGCGTACAATTTGAACTCAAGCCATTACAAAAAACAAGAATGACAAATATACAGCGTATGCAAAAAGTAACTCAAGTTATTGAAACAAGCATACGTCCTCGCCTTATACAAGACGGCGGAGATATTGAACTTATTGATTTAGATGGTTCTAAGGTTGTTGTTGCATTACGTGGAAAATGTTCTTCTTGTCGTGCTTCTCACCTCACTTTGAAAAACTTCGTTGAAAAAACATTAAAAGAACAAGTTGAAGACACTATAGAAGTAGTGGAGGCGTAGTAAGATGCACAGCGCACCTATTATTTATTTGGATAATAATGCAACTACAAAGGTTGCACCAGAAGTTTTAGAAGTGATGTTACCAGCATTCACAGATTTGTATGGTAATGCTTCTTCTATGCATACTTTTGGTGGGCAGATGAAAAAACATATTGATAAAGCAAGAGAGCAAGTAGCTTCCTTTATTAATGCAAGTCCTGAAGAAATCATCTTCACTTCTTGCGGAACTGAAAGCGATAATACTGCGTTTCATTCGGCTTTTATCACTCAACCAAATAAGCATATCTATGTGACTACAAGAGTTGAACATTCAGCCGTCTTGCACGCTGCTCAAGAAATAGAGCAAAAAGGAAAGCAAGTTATTTGGCTCAATGTCAACGAAGATGGCCAATTAGATTTAGAAGAATTTGAAGATATCATCAAAAAAAATGCACAAGATATTGCCTTAGTTTCTATGATGTATGCAAATAACGAAACTGGAACTATCTTCCCTATTCCGAAAGTTGCAGAAATCCTTAAAGAAAATAAAGTTATGTTTCATGTTGATGCCGTGCAAGTTGCTGGAAAAATTAAATTAGATATGCAAGAAACACAAATAGATTTTCTTGCCCTATCTGGCCATAAACTCCACGCACCAAAAGGTGTAGGTATTCTCTATGTAAGAAAAGGTATCCCATTCAGACCTTATCTTGTAGGCGGTCATCAAGAATTTGGTAAAAGAGCTGGCACTGAAAATGTTCCATATATCATTGGTTTAGGTAAAGCTTGTGAAATGGCTCAAGAAGCTTTAGAAAGCGATAAAGGCGAAATGGCAAGATTAAGAGATATGCTTGAAAAAGGCCTACTTGAAACAATTCCAAATATCAAGATAAATGGTGATAAGAATAACCGTTTGCCAAATACATCAAATATTTCCATTAAAAACGTTGAAGGTGAAGCACTTTTACTTATGCTCAATATGCATGGCATTTGTGCAAGTTCTGGTTCTGCATGTACTTCTGGTTCGCTCGAACCATCACATGTCTTAAGAGCCATGGGTGTTCCATACAATTACGCACATGGTTCACTTCGTTTTTCTTTCTCACGCTATAGTACATATGCAGATGTGAAAAAAGTTTTAGATGTTTTGCCAGGTATTGTGCAAAATTTAAGAAATATGTCGCCATATCAAGATTAGAGCTTCTTACAATGCTCTAAAATTAGAACCAATACAAAAGGAAAGAGCAAAAGTTCTTTCCTTTTTTGTCTATAAAGTAAAAAAATAAGGTTGAAAAATGTCTCTAGAAACTCCAGAAAAGCTTGAATATACAGTAGAAAAGCCAAAACAAAGGCTTGATGCTTTCTTAGCTGAAAAAGCCGAAATTTCACGCGTTAAAGCAAAGAAATGCATAGAAGCTGAACAATGCCTTGTGAATAATGCAAAGGCAAGTGCCGACTACAAGCTCAAAAGAGATGATATTGTAAGCTATATGCCTATTATAGAAAGCACACATCTAGAAGCAGAAGATGGCGAACTCGATATTTTATACCAAGATAATGACTATGTCATAATAAATAAACCGCCAAATCTCACAGTGCATCCAGCCGCAAGTCAAGAAAAAGGCACCCTCGTGCATATCCTACTCAAGCATTTTCCCTCTCTTGCTCAAATGGAAGGCGAAAGACCAGGAATAGTACACAGAATCGATAAAGATACCTCTGGTATACTGGCTATTGCCCTACACGAAAAAGCGAGGCTTGCACTTGCAAAACTTTTTTCTGACAGACAAATACATAAAGAATATCTCGCGCTTGTGCACAATGTTCCACTCAATGAACAAGTAATAGAGTTAAATATAGGCAGGCACGAAAGTAATAAAACTAAGATGGCTGTCAAAAAAAATGGAAAATACGCTTTGACAGAATTTCAACTTGTACATTCCGACACAGAAAGAAATTACGCACTCCTTGCCGTGCGAATCCATACAGGTAGAACACATCAAATAAGAGTGCATCTCTCGCACGTAGGCTATCCACTATGGGGCGATAAAGTATATACAGGTAAATTATCAAAACCTTTGCCAAAAGCCTTAGAAAAATTAGCTCAAAGGCAAATGTTGCACGCCTACAAATTACAATTTATACAACCTCTTACAAATGAAAACATAGATATTGTCTGCCCAATTCCAGAAGATATGGAATATTGTTTAAAGAAGTTAAAAACAAAGACAAAGAAATTTATTATTACAGGAAATATGGGAACAGGAAAGTCTTCTGTTTTAACTATATATAAAGAACTTGGCTACCCAACCTTTTCAGCCGACGCTTGCGTTCAAGAACTTTATAAAAAAGGGAATGCAGGTGCATTTCTCTTACAAAGAGTTTTCGGAGACGAAGCATTAGCTGAAGATGGCTCCGTCAATAAAAAATACCTGCTCGAGCTTATGAAAAATGAGCAAGCAAGAATAAAATTAGAAAATATCATACACCCTCTCGTAGACAATGCAATGAATGCCTTTTTTGCAGAATGTGAAGAAAAAGTCGAACAATACGCCTTTGCAGAAATTCCACTCTATCTAGAAGGTGGCGAAAGTTCCATAAAGCAGGATAGAAAGAAATATAAAGTCATCACCGTATGGGCAAAAGAAGAAATCAGGCTAGAAAGATTGCGTGCAAGGCATTGGAATGACGAACTTATCTACTTCCTTGATTCACTACAGCTTTCTGTAGAAGAAAAAAAAGCACAAGCAGATATCCTTATAGAAAACTCTACTTCGCTTGAAGAACTCAAAGCAAGATGTATGGCTGTTGTTGAAGAATAGTTTTTTTACTTATATTATTTTAATGTCTCCGACGGCCAAAGGGATTGAATCCCTTTGGAAACCCCAATTTGCAAGGTGAATGCGAGGGGGTTTGCCTAAAGAAGTTTATTTATTTTTTTATTTGCGAAAAAGTTTTAAAGTTTTGTTGCTCCGCACCAAAACATTAAATACTGTTTCGCTTTAAAATGGGCGAGAATTAAATTTATCAGAGAATAAGTTGCCATTTGTCACTGCGTTCCAAATGTGTGAGAATAGGCTTAATCTTTAAAGACAGGGATTGCGAGAAGTGAAACAAGGCAAAGGCCGTGACAATCCATGCTTTTATAAGATAAAATTTTCTTAAATTGCTTATGCCAATAATAACTCCCAAACATCTAAAAAAACTGTATATTGTTTGACATTATAAGAAAAATAATGCATAATTAATAAGCATACATTTTTTTGTACTCACTTTTTGTATGCACATTTTCTTTTATAAATACAGTTAAAAACGAGGAGCTTTTATGCAAACACGCAATGCAACAGGGAATTTAGTTAATCGTTATAAGGCAGTACTGAAAAAGTGCAATTTAATAAATGTTTTTGGCACGCTTGCAGTAGCAAGCATGCTTGTAAGCCCTGTTTTTATAGATGAAGCTTTTGCTGTAGGTATAAACCCTGCAGGTAGCACTATTTCAACAATGGACGCAGGCGATGGTGAGCGACAAAAAGACAATAATGACATACCTTTTCAAGAAATTAAGCATGTTTACAATGACTCTGTTCTAGTCAATAATGGTACTATTAGTGGGGGTGCGGGCTATTATTGGGAATTCAATTTTGATTCTACAGGATTGGGCTTTGTTCTACCAAATCCCATAATTGCTATGTATGGTTATAGTGAAGATGTAGGAGTGGATTTTTCTTTTACTAATAATGGTTCTATTTTAATGCACGAAATCCCTGCAGTTGAAAGACCGCCAATACGTGGTGTGCATATAAGTTCAAAAGGTTCTAATATATTTACTAACAATGCTGGTGCGTTAATAAGTATCGATCTAAAAACATCTCAAAGTGTTTCAGGTGATCAATATTCTATTAATAAAAAGGTTGTGGGAATATTTTCAAAAACAGTGCAAACTTCTGGCACTAAGAATAATGAAGTCAACAACAATGGCAGTATTTTAATAAATCTACAAACTGAAAATACTAATACCACAGGGGAGTTGTACAACTATATTAATGAGGTTCATGGCGTATACACATATGGGGGACTTACTAAAATTACTAATGGTTCAGACGCAGAGATAAAAATCATAGCTAAAACTGGTGATATAACTGAGGCTGCAGAAGGAGCATACGCTCACATTAGAGATATTTATGGCATATTTGCAGATATTGAAGGCACTAGCAATTTTGTAAATATTGAAAATAAAGGGGCTATTATAATAGATGCTCAATCTGGAAACGTAAAAGGACAGGAAAATAAAACAGTAAAAACAGACATTGAGCTCTATGGTATACATGTTGGTAATGCAGATGGTAGTAGCAGTTATTACTTTCCTGTTTATAACAGCACAACAAATAATAGCGGAACGATAAATGTGTATGGTAAAGCAGGCACAGCCATATCTACTACATCAACAACTGATAGCTCACTAGCTACAGCTGATGTTACCGGTATTTATGTTTCTACTAAAGGAGATAATTTTTACTTTTCTTCATATGCAGGAATTAATAATAGCGGTACTATTAATGTTGAAGCTATAACTACTATTGGTGCTAATTCTGCGGACGCTACTGCTTCCGGCATATGGTCTACAAGCGACGGTACTTATACACTAAAGCTAAATAATAGTGGAATTATTGATGTTACAGCTACAGCGGGCACAGCTACTTTCGGTAGTGCTACTGCCGATGCAACTGCATATGGTATGTTAATAAAGGGCAGCGGCGATAATATTTTTCTTTCAAATACTGGTATTATTAATCTTAATGCAAGCACACAGCAAAGTGGTGCAAGTGCAAAAATGTATGAAGCCTATGCTGTAGATTTTATCGATAACACTACTACTAAGCTACAAATAGGCACTTGGGCAACTACTTTAAGAGATTGGACTCTTACCGATACTGTTTTTGGCGGTGAAGCAGAAACTTCTGTAAATTTAGCAAATTCAACACTTATCTTACGTCCTGGAACAAAAGCAGAAGGTTTTTATTTGGGAAAAGAGTATTCTTTAGAAAATTTAGTAAGCATTGATAACACGGCAACTCCTACTCAACTTGGCAAAATTACAACAGAAGTTCCTTTCATTAAAGCTGTTATTACAGGTGGAAATATAACCAGCCCTACAACAAGCGTTCGCCTTGATGCAAATATCAATACTGAAACTGTTCCTGGTTCTATCTCTGCTCAGTCCAATTTAACACAAGTTCGAGGGCAGATGAGTAATATAACAAGAAAATTACTACAAACAAAGTATCTTGAACTCTATAAAAGCCTAGTTTCAGCCAATGGAAATAGTGGTATTGCCGCAGGCTCTGATATGGAACAAAATAAATGGACTGTATTTGCAACACCTTATAGTTCTTACATAAATAATAGTGAATACAATTTTGACGGTTCGCAAAGTGGTGTGACAGCTGGAGCAAGCTATACTTTAAGCCCAAAATTCTCTCTAGGTGCGCATTTTGATTTCAATTATGCACAGATTGACGCAGATATTATGGACATGAACTCTGATTCCACCTCTTTTGCCTTTGGTCTACACGCAAATTATAATATTTTGCCACAATGGTATGTATCTGCACAAGCAACTACCGCTATAAGCCAAATTGAGAATGACTATAGCCTTCCTGATGTAGTAGCAAGCAGTAAAGCAGATTACGATAGTCAAGCAATATATCTTTCACTCAATAGTGGATACCTTTTTGAAATCGCAAATGGACACACTTTTACACCGCAAATAGGCTTTTCTTACCTCAATATGAATGCAGATTCTTACGATATAGACTGGGGTTCAAGCTATTCCATGTATAATATGGAATACGACAGCACTTCCTATTCTGCTTTCTATGCTGATCTCACTTTAAATTGGCATAGTACATGGCAATTTGAAAACAATAATGCTCTTGCTCTTTTACTTAGTGCTGGTATTCGTCAAAACCTATCGGGTAGCGATGTCGACAGCGATTTCAGAACCTTTGGCACAGAATACAGTACACGTTCGAATGCAGACGACACTACTTTCCTTACTGACTTCGGCCTAGAATGGAGCAAAAATAATTTCAGCCTAAACCTAAATTATAATGGCGAATACGGCTCAGAACAGCAAATGCATAATGTTTCTATTCAATCTAAATTTATGTTTTAATAAGTTATTACATAACAAAAAAAAAGCCCTTACTTTCACAAGTAAGGGCTTTAGCTATTTTTTTAGACTATTGATTAAGAGTAGCACCAAATGATGCGTAACGAGCATCAACTAATTTTTGTGATGCTGTGATATTTTTATCGATCATATCTAAGAAAGCTTGACCTTTAGCACCGAAAGTATCTGTATACCATTTACGTAATGGAGCTACAGAATCGATGAATTGTTGTTTTTCAGTTGGATTTGGAACATAGAGTTTTCCGCCTACTTCAGCAAATTGAGCGTAAGCAGGAAGTTCTTTTGACATTTGCACGCCATTTTCTAATGTACCCATTAATTTGAAACCGTCGATAAGAGCTAATTGGAAATCACGGCTTAAGCCTTTGAAGAAGTTAGCATTCATGAACCATGCTGCGAACATGAAGTTATGTCCGTCTAATGTGATGAATTTTGCTTTTTCGTGTAATTTTACAGCAACGATATCTGTGATTGAGTTTAATGAACCGTCAACAACACCTTTTGAAAGTGAGTCATAAACTTCCATGAATGGGATTGGAGTTGGTGAAGCACCGTGTAAACGAACTTGTTCCATTTGCACTTGATCTTCAACAGTACGTAATTTCATACCTTTAAGATCAGCTGGTGATTTAACTTCTTTCTTTGTGTTTGCGTATGAACGCCAGCCAGCAGATTGGCTTAATGACATCATTAAGAATTGGTTGTTTGTACCTTCTAAAACGAATTTACGAAGATCGTTTTCAAAAGTACCTGCAAGCATTTCTTGAGCCATAACTTCGCTAGGAATCATGTATGGTAGGTTTAATGCTGCTACTTCAGGATAAACAACAGAAAGTCCACCAGCAGTTGCTGTGTAGATATTTACTGTGTCAGACATTAAAGCTTGGAAACATTCTGGCGCATTACCACAAAGTTGTGCACCTTGGAAAACTTCAATTGTGAGTTCGTTGTTTGTACGAGCTTCAACATAGTGTTTTAAGTACTTAACAGCTTCGTGTTCAGCTGTTCCTTCTTGTGAAAGGAAAACTAAGTTAAGGGTTGTTGCTTGTGCTGAAGTTGCGAAGACGCAAAGGCTAAGAGCAGCGAGTAAAAAACGTTTAAACATAAATATTTCTCCTTAAAAGTTGTCTGCCAAAAGGCATTTATAATACTACATTAAACCCCATGCTCTTGGCAAGAATAAAACAAGGCTTGGGAAAAATGTTATTAACATCAAAACTGTTATAGCTGCGGCAAAGAAAGGTACGATTTCTTTGACTAATTCATTCATTTTCAGTCCCGATATCCCCTGCGTCACAAAGAGCACAAGTCCCATTGGCGGTGTCATAAGTCCTATGGTAAGGTTTACAACCATAACTACGCCAAAGTGTACAGGATCAATACCAAGCTTTACCATTGTTGGAGCGAGAATTGGGCCAAGAATAAGAATAGTTGGGCCAGCATCCATGATACAACCTACAACTAATAAAGTGACGTTGATCAAGAAGAAGAGTAAGACAGGATCTGAAGTGATTGTTGTGAGCCAATTACCTAACATAATAGGTGTTTGACGCAAGCTCACTAAAGAAGCAAAAGCAACTGCTGCACCAACTAAAACAAGAATAGAAGCTGAGGAAATAGCTGAATGTCTAAATATTCTAAGTAAGTCGCCAGATTTAATTTCTCTTGTATAGAATACGCCGAGTAGAAGAGCATAAAAAGCTGCAATACCAGCGGCTTCGGTTGGTGTCATAATACCAAGTAAGATACCACCCATCAAGATAACAGGAGTTCCAAGTGGAAGAAGTGCTTCTCTTGCTGATGTGAGTTTTTCTGAAACTGTAGCACGCGGTTTTGGTGGTGGGAAAGCACCTTTTCTTGCTTTAAGCCAAATAATAAGCATAAAGCCACCAGCAAGCATAAGTCCAGGAACAATACCACCAGCAAACATAGCTGCAATAGAAGTGTTTTGTACAAATGCATACATAATCATAAGGCCTGATGGCGGAATGATAGGGGCTAAGATACCAGCAGAGGCAATAACAGCAGCTGAAATTCCACGTGGATATTTCAAATCATTCATAGCAGGGATAAGCATTGAACCTAAGGCAGAAGCATCTGCAACCGCAGAGCCAGAACCGCCTGAAAGCATAACAGAAGCAAGCACACAAACGTGAGCAAGTCCGCCACGTAGATGGCCAATAAGGCTTTCAGCAAAGCGAACCATACGCACAGTAACGCCACCAGCAGCCATAAGTTCGCCTGCAAGCACGAAGAATGGAAGAGCCATAAGAGCAAAACTATCAACACCATTCCATAATCTTTGTGTAAGAAGAGGGAAGAAGTTGAATTGTCCTGAAATAGCTAAATCTATGCCAGGTGCTAATAATAATACATATACAATAGGTAAACCTAAGCCTATCAAAGAAAAGAAGAAAAGCAGGTATACCATTTTAACTTTAATAAGTGGTGCGAATAATGTTTTTAACATATTTATAACTCCTAATGTCCTTGTTCTAAGCCAGATCTGCGATATTCATCTTCAGCTATCAATTTTTCTGGATTACCTAAGCAAGAAATAAGCTTTATAAGCCAGACAAACGAAGCTATTGCAGTCAAAGCAAAAGAATAAGGCATAACAGAAGTCACCCACCACATAGGCAAGCGTAGAGCCAATGTTACTGTTGCCATAGAACGTACAACAAAGTTGTAAGCTTGTTCACAGGCAATAACTAAAACAATAAGGCATAGTAATTCAAGGAAAATTGCGTGTATGACGCCTATTCTTGAATATCTAAATCTAGCTACTAAAAAATCCACCGCTACTAATGAACCTTTTGCGTGTGCGTATGGAAAAAGCAAGAATGTTACCCAAACCATAAGATAACGTGATGCTTCTTCTGACCAAGTGATACTGTATGAAAAAAAGTAACGTAAGATAACGTTGAGTGTGACAATAGCAAGCATACCAATAAGCATCCATGTGCTTATATGTAAGGCTACTTTATTGAGCACTGACAGGATTTTTTCAAGCGGTGCAATGATTGTTTTCACTAAATCTCCCCCTCTATTGAAGATTAATAAACATTAAACTTTTATAAAGTTTTTACTTTTATTAGTCTGCTACTCTAGCAAGATCAACAAAAGTTTATCCAAATATTACTTTATGTAGATTTTCTGGTGAAATACGTTCTACATTTTGTGCTAATTTAATCCAAGAATTTTCGTATTGAACATAATCATCCCATTTTGCAGATGAATAGTCTATTTGTCCATATACAACAACTTGATTAACTCTTTCTTTGATTTCGCCAGTATGCTGAACCATTGGCCCAAGCTTTAATACTGAACCAGCTTTGACAAATAGAGGAATACGATCAAGCGGACATAGAGTATTTATTGTCATGCCGCCTTCAACAGCTTGACCTGTCCAGAAGTCATACCATAAACCTTGCGGTAATCTATAGCTGACTTTACCATCTTTAGCAAGCACAGGGCAAACGAGTAAAGAATCGCCAAGCATAAATTGCTGTTCAAAATGATGCACAGTTTTATCTTCAGGGAAAGCAAGCACCATTGCTCTTTGTACAGGTAAGCCTGTTTGTGAAGCAATTGTACATGCATCTTCAATATAAGGAAGTAAACGGTAACGTAATTTTACAAAATTTGTCACAATTTCTTCTGCCTTAGTACCATAAGCCCAAGGTTCACGAGGTCCTATGCCGTGGAAACGCATGTGTGAGAAGAATGCTGCAACTTGTGTCCAACGAACAAAAAGTTCTGCATCTGGCTGTTCGCCATAGAAGCCACCTATGTCGTGTGAATAATATGGATAGCCTGACATACCATATGAAAGTCCGCCAAGAATTGAAGCAGTTAATCCGCCCCATGAAGTGCCTGTGTCACCAGCCCAATGTATTGGTGCACGTTGTGAACCAGCCCAACCAGAACGAGCCCAGTTACAAGCTTGATCGCCAAAATATTCTTGTGCAGCTTCGTAAGCACAAAGATTATAGAGTAGTGATGTGACATTGTGCACTCTTGTGCCTGTGTCGCCATCTTTTGTGTACATATCAGGGAGGATTTGTTCGCCAAAGTCTACCTTCATAGAATCAACACCCACTTCAAATAAGCCCTTGTGCATATCTTTCCAGAATTGATAAGCTTCTGGATTTGTAAAGTCGATAAGGCCTGAATCTGGTAATAAAGTTAAAACTTCGCCAAATGGAGTTGGATCAAATTTAAAGATATAGGTTTCGTTATTTGCATCACGCATGAAATAGCCTTTGTCTGAAAGCTCTTTAAAACGTGGATTGTGAATAGAAACTATTGGATATTCCCATACACATATTTTATAGTCTAATGCTTTTAATTCATCGCAAAAAGCTTTTGGATCGTCGTAACGTTTTGGACACCATTCAAAAAGATAACGTGTGTCTGTGTCTTGCCAAGCTCTGCCATCAAGAGTGATTACATCACAAGGAACTTGCTTTTCACGCATAATCTTTGCTGCTGCCATAGTTTCTTCTGGTGTTTTATAATAAGCTTTTGAAAGCCAGCAACCAAGTGACCATAAAGGAACTTTTGGTGCTTTACCTGTTAAGAAAGTATATCTTTCAAGCATATGTGTTGGATTTTCAGCACAAATAAAGAAAAGATCCATTCTTTGTTCGTGTAAGTCAATACAGAAATTTTGGTTAGACCATTGGCTATAACCAACGCCAAATTGTACAAGGCTAGGTGTGTTCACAAAAACACCCCAATTTGCACTTGTCCAGAAGAATGGAACGTTTTTATAACACCAGTCAGAGTTCACGCCTAAGGCATCTTCATTCCACATTTTAAAGAGATCGCCACGGCGGTTTAATGTGCCATAGCGTTCGCCGCCGCCATACACAGAAACATCAAAAGGTAATGCAAGCGAAACAAACCAACCCTGTTCAGTTTTTGCTAAAGCTGGCAAACGATGACGACGAACAAAATGCTGATCTTCTGTGACAGGAAGGATTTCTTTTTTATTTTGTTTCATTGACATTGTGATGTCTTCTTTTCCAAGAATAAATTCACAGTCAAAAGCCTTACAAACAAAGCAATCTTCTTTTTCTTCCACTTTCATTGCTATATTTTGTTCTTTAGCAATCATTATTGGGTATTCTGGTAAGGAACGATCCCCCATTGTCACACGGAAGATAGATGGAGCAAAAGCTGTTACTGTTATTTCACCTTCAGAACAAGCAAAAACTGCATTATTTGCATTGCTTTGTACGAGAGCTAAACCTCTAATGTGTGCCAAACGTTCTGGAATAAATGGATTTGTCATTGTGTAGACCTCATAAATAGTAATTAAGCTCCACAGCCATAGAAAAATCTAGAGCTATGAAGCTTTTTGTTAAAATAATGATTTATATTCTGGAATTTCACCAACTAAAGGTAAAAGCCAGTCGATAAAAGCTTGCGACGGCAAGCAATTTTCTGTGTCGTAATAAGCAGTAGGTAGATGCTGTTCACCAGAAGCAACAACTTCTAACGGAAGCGAACCATCAGCCCAAAGCATGCGGCCTGAAATTCCTTTCACAGAAGCTTCAACAGCTGCCCTGCCAGCCTTAACTGCCAATTCTCTATCCAAGCTTGAAGCAGTTTCAGCAAAAGCTCTTTGCACCATGCCAAGATTTTGTGAACGAGAAGTTAAGTTGAGCTTTTCTTTCACTAAGTCTGCCATAAATTTTGCCGCATCTATAAAGATAGGCCTATGTGCTTTACTTGTGTCGTCAGATTTTTTAAATTGCTCATAACCAATTGGATTACCATGAATATCTTTCATGCCTTCTCCAACAACGACTACACAATAGCCGTATTTTTCGTGGCATTTCTTCACTCTTTGAAGAAAATCGTCTAAATCAACTTGAATCTCTGGAATATAGACTAAATGTGGCCCATCACTTTCTTCTTGCTTTGCTAAAATAGAAGCAGCAGCAAGCCAACCAACAGCCCTACCCATTGTTTCAAGCACGCGAACTTGCTCAAATCTTCTCATAGACTTTAAGTCGTAAGATTGAGCCTTAGTTGCAAGTGCTACATATCTTGAAGCTGAAAGATAGCCAGGAGCATATTCCATACCGTAAAGATCGTTATCTACAGTTTTTGGAACACCATTAATAATAAAATCTTGCTTCAATTCTTTAGACATTTGGCGTAGACGTAACATTGTATGACATGTTCCCATAGAACCATTGCCACCCAAGAATAAAAAGACATCGACTTTTTCTCTTGCAAAAAACTCTAAAACAGGAAGATAATCTTCGTCTTTCCAAAAAGGAAAACGTGAGCCACCAAGGGCAGCCGAAGGTGTTTTTTCCAATATTTCAAGTTCTTTAGAATTGAGATGTGTCAAGTCAACATATTCATTATTGATAGCACCCTCTAAACCGTGAATAAGTCCAAGAATTCTTGTGAAACCTTGTGTTTGAGCTTCTACTATAATGCCAGCTAATGAGGCATTGAAAACAGGAGTTGGCCCACCAGATTGAGCTACGACAAGTGTTTTAGCTTCTGACATGTATACCTCTACATTTCTACAACTTCTATACCAAGCATAATACCTGCACGAACTAATTCAGCACTGACATCGCCATAGACAACTGCAAAATGGTATTCCCAACCAGATTCACATGTTTCTTTCACAAAATTATCAGAACCAATATCCATGCGAACAGCAAGTGAAGTGCCTTCGTACAATTGAGGTAATGAAAGAGCATCGCCATTTGCAACAAGCAAGCGATAGTCTTTATGTTGCGGATGAACACCAAGACGAGCAACAGTCACACGGCCAGCTTTAGCTGTGTATTGCATTACAGGTGCAAGCCTACGGTTTGGATGAACACCCATATTTGGTGTGTCTGCAAGGCTTGGAGCACCGTGTCCACAATGCCAGAAAGCTAATGTGCCATTGTCTTCGTCTAAAGCAACTGGATCACCAAAATAAGCTGGAGTTCCAGCAAGGTGTGAAAGCATAAACATTGTGATAGCACCATGTGCGTCTACTTCACATGCAACAGGTAATTTTTCAGCCATGACTGAATATGCTAAACATGGAGCAATACCAAGTTCAACAAAAACATCTGGCCAACAACGAGCTGCAATAGCACCAACTTTTTCTCTAGCTGCATATTGTTCAAAGGCAGCATTAAATTTAGCAAATTTTAAAGCTTCTTCGTCGTCCATATTAAAGGCAACAAGATGGCTTTTGAGTTTTTCAAGGCTTTGTTTTGCGTCTTCGTCTGAAACCTTACGTGCTTCGTTAATTAATTGATGCAATTCAGATGCAACAATTGAAACACCAATATCACGCTTAAGTGAAACAATGTCCACATCAGCAATAGTAAAGCCTGGAGGGATAACACCAATCATACCAAGTGTGAGGTTTTTAAGAGCTGAAACAAGGCTTGCTGCTTTAATGTGCACAAGTAAGTCATCTTTTAAAGTGTCTTCAAATGGAGCTCCATAAAGAAGTTCAAATGAACGATCATTAGCACAAAAAGCATTTGCAGCTGAATAAACACCTGTCATTGAGTTTAATTTCAAACGGCCACCGTCTGCTTTTGGCTCTCTTACACACCATAAAACAATTGGTGCATGAGTGTTTTGTACAACTTCTAAAGCAAATTTATTGTCAGCAAAAGTATTATTTTGAAAAATAACTAAGTCAAAATTACCATTTTTTTGCTCTTCTTTCAAAAATTCAGCAACATGGCTTGGCTCTGAAAGTAAATTTTTAGGGCATATTATTGATGGTGAAAGTTCTTTCATGAACTTTACAGAATCAGCAAAATATTTTTCTGCTGTTTCCATATGGTAGTTTGTGCGACATACTGGCACAAAAGCTATTCTAATATTAGACATTATATTCTCCTACAAAATCTTTCCACACGAAAGAGTATACAGTTTCCAAATTTTGTACTATACAATGACTAAAGAAGCAATAGCTTTTTGCTGTTTTTAACGCAAAAATTATATCTATACTCTATCAGTAATTTTGATTTACCTTATTTTTTTATCAATTTCTTTAGCTAACAAACTTTATTATATACATTAATTTTTTCTTTAAATAATAGAAGAATATCTATAAAATTTATCAAAAGGGCATCCTTTTTAACGAGATATTTTTGTCTTGCATACTTCATTTCTTTTTGTTAAAATTTCTATGCGGGGTAAACATGAAAGAATCATCTGAAAATTATTTAGAAACAATTTTTCTTCTTGAGCAAAAGATGGAAAATGTGCGAGCTATAGACATTGTTAAAGAAACTGGTTTTTCAAAACCAAGTATTAGTATTGCTATGAAGAAATTAAAAGCTTCTGGCTATATTGAAATCACAGATAATGGTTATATATGCCTCACAGAACTTGGCCGAAAAGAAGCAAATTATATTTATGAAAGGCATACTGTCTTAGTGCAATCGCTTACCCTGCTTGGTGTTTCACTAGAAACAGCACAAGAAGATGCTTGTAAGATTGAGCATATTATCAGCCAAGAAAGCTTTGAAAAACTTAAAGAATTTATTGAAAAAAATAAGGCTTAATTAATGTTAACAACCGATATACACACACATACACTCTATGCACACGGACAAAGCACTGTCAAAGAAATGTTTGAAAAAGGCAAGCAGCTTGGATTAAAAGTGCATGGTTTTTCAGAACATTCGCCTAGACCCTATGGTTATGACTATCCAAGCGAATACCGCGAAAAGCTTAAAAAAAATCTTCCTACTTATGTTTCTGAAATAAAAGAGCTTCAAGCAAATCAAAATGATGTAAAAGTTCTTTTTGGTATGGAAATCGACTGGATAGAAAGTCAAAGAGAATTTGTTGAGAATGTAGTTAAATCCTATGATTTTGACTATATTATTGGTGGTATTCACTTTCTTGGAACTTGGGGTTTTGACGCAGAAGCAAAAGATTGGGAAATACTTTCCTACACACAAAAAGCAACTTTCTTTGAAGCCTATTACAAAACTATGCAAGAAATGATAAAGACTAGATTTTTTAACACTATTGCACATCCAGATTTAATTAAAATCTTTGCTATAGACGATTTCAAAAAATGGCGTAGTGAAGAAAAGAATCTACAATTAATCCGACAAACCCTTGAATTAGCAAAAGAACATAATATAGCTATGGAGGTTTCAACAGCAGGGTTAAGAAAGCCTTGTAAGGAAATCTACCCTTGCACAGAAATAATGCAAATAGCCTCAGAGCTTGAATTGCCAATAACTTTGGCTTCTGATGGGCATTGCGTAAATACTATCTGTGCATATTTTGATGAATTAGAATTTTATATTAAGAAATTTGGCTATACTTCCTATGTGTATTTTGAAAAAAATACTATGGTAAAAGTTGATATATAGATGTCTTATTATCCTGTACTTATAGATTCAAAGCAAATCAATGCCCTTGTTATAGGGGCAGGGGAAGTAGGTTTAAGAAAGATAGAAAGCCTACTGAAGCAAGATGTAGGCAATATAACTGTCTATGACAATGCTTTAGCTTTTGAAGATTTCAAGTATAAGGATGAAAATTCAATACATTATTATTGTGCTGAATTTGACGTAAAGGAACTTGGCAATTTTAATCTTGTCTTTATAGCAACAAATAACAAGCAAATAAATTCATTCTATACCAATGAATGCCAAAAAAGAAAAATTCTGTGTAATGTGGCAACAAAACCACAAGAAGCCTCCTTTGCCTTGCCGGCCTTAATACAAAAAGGAGACATACTCATAACTCTTTCAACAAATGCTTCAAGCCCAGCCCTAACAAGAGCATTAAAAGCAGATTTAGAAAGATTTATTGACAATGAATGCCACGAAGAATTATGTGTTTTTCTAGGCAGATTAAGGCCTTTAATTCTAGATTTAGGACTAGACACAAAGGAAAATACAGAAATATTCAGAAGCTTAGTACATTCGCCTCATAAAGAAAATTTCCAAGCTTATTTCACAGATAAAAACGAAAAAACAAAGAATAAACTCGAACAAGAATTGAAAAAATCATTTAATGCTCAAGTTTTAGCCATCATTCTACAAACTCTCTAAAGTCAAAAGGATAGTTATGCTTATACTACTTATCATTGCTCTTCTTTGCTATGCCATAACCTGCGTATCGCTTTTACTTTGGCTTTTAGGCAGAAAGAATCTTTTTGTTATTTCTTCTAAAGTTTCATGTATAATTGCCTTTGCAGTTTTAACCTTAATAACAATTCGCTTTGTGCCGTCTTTTTTCTCACAAGACTTGCTTATTACAAGAGAAGTGTATTTATTTACTTTTGCATGGGCTGTGAGTGCTGTTGCTTTAATTTCTTGGTATAAACTAAAGAACTCGCTTGTTTTTTTACTCACCTCTCCTCTGCTTTTTTTACTTGTGCATACAGCCATGCTTTCAAGAAAGACAGAAATTTTGATGATGGCTCCGCTTCAATCTTCCTTACTCTTTATACATGTTTTTTCTTTCTTCCTTTCTTTGACTCTATTGACAATAGCCGCTGTCGCAGCACTTTTATTTTTATTACAAGAAAAATCTATGAAGATGAAGAAGCAAAAACTTCTATTCTTAAAACATTGCCCTTCGCTTGAAGCTCTTGATAGAGTGAACTATTTCTCTACTCTTTTGATCTTTCCTTTCTATACAATAGGACTTGTCTTTGGTTTTATTTGGGCTTCTTCTGCTTGGGGATCTTTCTTTTCAGCTGATATTAAAGAAATTATTTCAATTATTATATGGCTTTTACTCGCCTTTTTATTCCACGCACGTCTAGTGCTAGGTTATAGAGGAAAAAAACCAGCCCTACTCTTATTATTGATATTTTTGCTTAGCCTTTTCTCTCTTTTTGGCATAAATATCTTTTTTGAAACTCATCATAAATTTTAAAGTAAGTATATGTCATTAAGAAAACATTTAATCCTTATTGGAATGAACCACAATACAGCACATGTAGAGATAAGAGAACGCTATTCTCTTGCTCCTTTTTGCGTGCCTACTCTTTGCATTCGTGAAGAGCATTTTTCCGATATTTGTACAGAACTTTTCATCATTTCAACTTGCAATAGAGTTGAACTTCTTGCCTTAACTCCAAGCCTTGACGACAAAGACAGACTCATTCAAAGATGGGCACAAATTAAAGGCCAAGACCATGAAGAACTTCTCTCACATGTCTTTGTGCATACCAATGAAAAAGCAGTAGAACATCTTTTTGCTGTTGCTTCTTCTTTAGATTCTCTTGTGCTTGGCGAACCACAAATATTAGGACAATTAAAAAAATCCTATAAACAATGCGTAGATGCAAAAAATGTCGGCAGTATCACAACTCGTTTATTACACAGAGCTTTTTCCGTTGCAAAAAGAGTGCGTACTGAAACGGCACTTGCTTCTTCTGCTGTTTCTATTTCCTATGCCGCCGTTGAACTTGCAAAAAGAATTTTTGATAATATGCAAGAACATTCTGCTCTTATTATCGGAGCTGGCGAGATGGCAGAGCTCGCTGCCCTGCATCTTCAACAAGTAGGACTAAAACATATCTATGTAGCAAATAGAACTTTTGAAAATGCCAAAGAATTAGCAGATAAATTTGATGGCATTCCTATTGCTTTTGATGACATTAAAGAGTATCTTGAAAAAGTAGATATCATTATTTCCTCTACAGGTGCTTCGCATACTATATTGAATGCTGAAGATATAAAACCTATTATGAAGATGCGTAGACATAAGGCCATGTTCTTTATTGATATAGCCATGCCTAGAGATATCGACCCTGATGTCAATACCTTAGACAATGTCTATCTCTATGATATCGACGATTTAAAAGAAGTTGTTGAAGAAAATATGGCACAAAGAAAACTAGAAGCCCAAAAAGCTTGGGATATAGTTTATGAAGAAACTGCTGAATTTAATCATTGGCTAGACTCTTTAGAAATTCAACCAACAATTATTGCTTTAAACGAAAGAACAGAAAATATACTTTTGCAAGAATTTGAAAAAACTTCTAAAAAACTCAACAACTTATCAGAAGAAGACAAAGCAAATCTAGAAAGAATGTTAAAAAATATGGCAAGAAAACTCAACCACGATCCACTCACCTATTTAAAAAAACACCATTCTTTAACCACAGCAATGACACATATAAGAAAAATATTTTCTCTGGATTAGTCGCTATTTGCAATAAAATAAAGAAATTCTTGCCTTAATTTTGCCCAAAAAAAAACTTGCGATTTATAAGCTTTTGTAGTAAAAAAAATAAGTTTTTGCACTGAACGATTTTTAACGCATGAGGGGAGAAAATGCCAAAGCGTAGTGATCTGAAAAAAATAATGGTAATCGGTTCTGGCCCAATAGTTATCGGCCAAGCTTGTGAGTTTGACTACTCAGGCACACAAGGTATTAAAGCACTTAAAGAAGAAGGCTATGAAGTTGTTTTGGTGAATTCAAATCCAGCAACTATCATGACAGACCCGCAATTAGCGGACAGAACTTATATCGAACCTATAGAGCCAAACACAGTTGCTGCTATATTACGCAAAGAACGCCCTTGTGCCCTTTTGCCTACACTTGGCGGCCAAACAGGCTTAAACACAGCCCTTGCACTAGCAAAATCAGGCATATTAGAAGAGCTTAATGTTGAATTAATCGGCGCAAAAGCCGAAGTCATTGAAAAAGCGGAATCCCGTGAACTTTTCAGACAAGCTATGGACAAAATCGGCCTTAAAGTTCCTGCTTCACATATTGCAAGAACAATGGACGATGTCCGTGAAATTATAAAAACAACAGCATTTCCACTTATTGTTCGTCCTGCTTTTACGCTTGGCGGAGCTGGTGGTGGTATTGCTTACAACCAAGAAGATTTAGAACAAATTGTTGCTGACGGCTTAGCCGCTTCTATGACAAATGAAGTTTTAGTTGAACAATCAGTTTTAGGCTGGAAAGAATTTGAAATGGAAGTTATGCGTGACACAGCAGACAATTGCGTTATCGTGTGTTCCATTGAAAATGTCGACGCTATGGGTGTTCATACTGGTGACTCCGTCACTGTAGCTCCTGCACAAACTTTAACAGATCGTGAATACCAAATGATGCGTGATGCTTCTTTAGCTATCATGCGTGAAATTGGTGTTGAAACTGGCGGATCTAACGTTCAATTTGGTATCAATCCTGAAAATGGCGATATGATTATTATTGAAATGAACCCGCGTGTTTCTCGTTCTTCTGCTCTTGCTTCAAAAGCAACAGGCTTTCCAATCGCAAAAATTGCTGCAAAGCTCGCTATTGGCTATACCTTAGACGAACTTCGCAACGATATCACAAGAGAAACTTCTGCTTCTTTTGAACCAACCATTGACTATTGCGTAGTGAAACTTCCTCGCTTTACCTTTGAAAAATTTCCTGGTGCAGTTGACGAACTCACAACAGCTATGAAAAGTGTTGGCGAAGCGATGAGCATAGGTAGAACTTTCAAAGAAGCTTTACAAAAAGGTTTACGTTCGCTTGAAATTGGTGCTTTTGGCTTTGGAAATAATTTCAGAGCAAAAACTCTTTCAAAAGAAGAACTTATTCCTCTTCTAAAAAAACCATTTTCACGTCGTCTATTTGCTGTTCGCCAAGCTATGCTTGCTGGCATGACATTAGAAGAAATATATGAATACAGTGCAATAGATCCATGGTTCTTACGTCAAATGAAAGAACTTGTAGATGCTGAAAATGAAATTTGCGACTTTGCACTTGCAAATAGCATGACTGTTGATAATCCAGAAATGGTTGCAACACTCAAAAAAGCAAAACATTTAGGCTTCTCAGATAAGCAATTAGCAGATATGTGGAAAAGACCAGAACAAGACATACGCGATCTTCGCAAAAAAATCGGCCTTATTCCGTCTTACTATCTTGTTGATACATGTGCAGCTGAATTTGAAGCTTATACTCCATATTATTATTCAACTTACGAAAATTCAACTCCAGAAGCTTACGTGCCAGACGAAACAGACAAAGTTATTATCTTAGGCGGTGGGCCTAACAGAATTGGTCAAGGTATTGAATTTGACTATTGCTGTTGTCACGCTTCCTTTGCTTTGCAAGATATGAATGTCACTTCAATTATGGTGAATTCAAATCCAGAAACTGTTTCTACTGACTACGACACTTCTGACAAACTTTATTTTGAACCGCTCACTTTTGAAGATGTTATGCACATCATTGAAAGAGAACAACCAAAGGGTGTTATCGTTCAATTTGGTGGACAAACACCATTAAACTTAGCTGTTCCACTTCAAAGAGCGGGTGTTCCAATTCTTGGCACAAGCCCAGATGCTATTGATAGAGCAGAAGATAGAGAACGTTTCCAAGCTCTCTTGATGAAATTAGGCTTAAAACAACCAGAAAACGGCACAGCTCTTTCCTGTGAAGAAGCTCTTAAAGTTGCAAATGAAATCAACTATCCAATAGTTGTGCGTCCTTCTTATGTTTTAGGTGGCCGAGCTATGCAAGTTTGCTATGCTGATGCAGAATTAGAAGAATACTTCAATATTCATGTAGGCAAGAAAAAACTCGAACACCCTATCCTTATTGATAAATTCTTAGAAAATGCAATCGAAGTTGACGTGGATGCACTTTCAGACGGCAATGATGTTTATGTTGCAGGTGTCATGGAACACATTGAAGAAGCTGGCATACATTCAGGCGACTCTGCTTGTGCACTTCCTCCTTATTCTTTATCAGAAAATATTGTCAATGAAATCGAAAAGCAAACAATTTCACTTGCAAAAGAATTACGTGTTGTTGGCTTAATGAATATTCAATTTGCAGTAAAAGATGACACTGTTTATATTTTAGAAGTAAATCCAAGAGCTTCAAGAACAGCTCCATTTGTTTCTAAAGCAACAGGCGTTCCACTTCCACGTTTAGCAACTCAAGTTATGCTTGGCAAAACTTTGAAAGAATTAGATCCATGGTCTATGCGTCGTGGTGGTTATGTTTCTGTAAAAGAATCTGTCTTCCCATTCAAGAAATTCCCTGGTGTTGACATTATTCTTGGCCCTGAAATGCGTTCTACTGGTGAAGTTATGGGCATTGCCCCTACCTTTGAAGAAGCTTTCATGAAAGGACAGATCGCAGGTGGGCAAGTGTTACCAAAATCTGGTAAAGTATTTATTTCTGTAAACGACAGAGATAAAAGCGAACTCACAGAATTAGCAAATCTGCTTATCAGTGCAGGTTTTGAAATTGTTGCAACAAAGGGTACAAGCGAATTCTTATCCTCATACGGTATCAAATCTACACCAGTATTAAAAGTGTACGAAGGCAGACCAAATATCGTAGATATGATCAAGAACGGCGAAATTGCTTTAGTTGTAAACACAGCTGAAGGCAAGAGAACTGTGACTGACTCAAAATCTATTCGTCAGGCAACCTTGCATTACAGCGTTCCTTATACAACAACTCTTCCTGGCGCTAAAGCTATTGCAAGAGCTATTGTTGCTAAAGAAAATACTGAAATACGCGTAAAATCAATTCAAGAATACTATCAAAGCAAGTAATTCTTAATCTAATAGTACAATTCTCAGAAAATCGAGGTTAATTATATGAAAGCCTATTTAGTGCTTGAAGACGGTTTTTACCTAGAAGGACAATCCTTTACAGGTGAATTTGAACACGGCGGAGAAGTTATCTTCAATACCGGTATGACTGGCTATCAAGAAATCCTTACTGATCCATCCTACACAGGCCAAATGGTTTGTATGACTTATCCTCTCATTGGTAACTATGGTATCAATGATGAAGATATGGAATCAGCTCGCATCCACGCATCAGCTTTAATTGTGAAAGAATGCTGTAAAGAACCATCAAATTGGAGAGCAAAAGAAAGTCTTCCTGACTTTCTCAAAAGACACAATGTGCCTGGTATTGAAGGCATAGACACAAGAGCCCTTACTGTGCATTTAAGAGAAAATGGTGCTCTTCGTGGCATCCTCTCTACAAAGACTGATAATATCGAAGAATTAACAGCAAAAGCAAAGGCAATTCCATCAATGGAAGGCCAAAACTTAGTGCCAAAAGTTGCCCCTACAAAGCCATATATCTGGAATGGTACAAAACCAGTAGATATAGAGCTTAGTGCAGACGGTTCACACAAATGGCAAGGCAATACAATGCCGAAAGTTGCTGTGTATGACTTTGGTATCAAATGGAATATCTTACGCAATCTTGCATTGCAAGGCATTGATATGCTTATTGTTCCACCAACATTTACAGCTGAAGATATTGCAAAAACTGGTGCAGAAGCAATCTTCTTGTCAAATGGCCCTGGCGATCCAGCTACATTAAAAAGCGAAATCGAAATTGTAAAGAAATTAGCTGAAACATATCCGATTGCAGGTATTTGCCTTGGACATCAGCTTCTTGGCCACGCATTAGGCGGCACAACAATGAAGCTTAAGTTCGGCCACCACGGCTGTAACCATCCTGTAAAAGATTTGCAAACAGGACATGTGGAAATTTCTTCACAAAACCACGGCTTTGTTGTTATCAATGATCAAGTTGAAACAACGCATATCAACTTAAACGACCAAACAATTGAAGGCTTTAAACATAAAACAAAGCCAATCATAGCTGTGCAGCATCACCCAGAAGCTGCCCCTGGTCCAACAGATTCACGCTCTTTCTTCTGCCAATTCAGAGAATTATTAAGAAATAGTTTGAATAAATAAGCAAAAAAAAAGAAAAAGAAAGGCTGAATTTGTATGTACATTTTCAGCCTTTCTTTTTATATTGGTAAATAAATTTTGAAAAGAGTTCCTCTTGAATTTGAACTCACCTCAAGCCTGCCCTTATGGGCTTCGACAATATTCTTAGCCACAACTAAACCTAAGCCAGTACCCTTTGACTTTGTGGTAAAATATGGATCAAAGATGCGTGAAAGTATTTCTTCTGATATGCCAGAGGCACTATCTTCAATAGAAATACAGATTTCTTCATTCTCTTCTGTTATCTCAACTAAAACTTTTCTGACTTCCTCTTCGCTTTTTTTCGCTTCAAAGGCTTCCATTGCATTGAGAGTAATGTTTAAAAGTGCTTGCCTTAATCTGTCTGGATCAAGTTGTGCTATTATTGGACTTTTAATTTGAGAAGCACAAGAAAGCTGGACATCCTTTTGCAAGGCTTCTGGCTCAAGTAAGAAACAAATTTTCTTACATAATTCAACTACGTCAACTTCTTGTAATTTGATATTACCAGCCCTGCTTACGCCAATAAGTTCGTCTATGGCTCTATTCAAGCGATCCACTTCTTCAATCATAATTTTTGCAGCTTTTTCTTCAGAAGAATTTTCTTTAAATATCTGTTTAAAATATGTGGCATAACCTTTAATAGACGAAAGAGGATTTCTAATTTCATGTGCAACACCAGCTGTCAAATCGCCAATGACAGCAAGTTTTTCTTTTTGCCTCAAATCTTTTTCTAAATCTTTAACCTTGTCTATCATTTCTAGGGCTATGCGTTCTGCTTCTTCTTGTCTTTGTTGCAATTCTTTATTTCTTGAAGTGAATTGTAAAATAATCAACATGAGAGCGGCACCTAAGAAAATAGCTATAGAAATAGAAATAATGATAAAGCGAGAATCGCCCATACCTTTAATATATAAACTTGCCTCTTGCCCTATAAAACCGTAAAGCACTTGATCTTTACTATGATCCTCGTGCAAATCATGTTCTTTTGGAAAACGGCTTCCTTCTCGCGTAAATCTGTTTGAACCAAATTCCTTAGGAATAGGTGCGTTTAATTCTTTATAAACAGCAAAAACAAATTGATTGTCTACTTCTAATAATTCCCATTTTGGCACATTAGAAATTCTTAATTCTTCTAATGAGTGTTTGACATCTTTATCTCTGTTTAGCTTGATTTTCTTGCCAATTTTTCTTGGATCACTGTGAATAAGGATTCTTCCATTACCATCTGTCACAAGAAAAAAAGCCATGCCAGGTGTTTGTATGATATCTTCTGAAAGAATCTGTAGCTGAAATGCCTCTCTTGAACTTCTGCGTGAATAAATAATTTTTTCAGCTATATTTAAAATTGCCGCACCACGCTCAACTAAAAGCATAGTAACAGAATTTTCTGTTCTTTTCAGCGTAGACCATGTAAAAAAACTAATGACAGCAAAAAGAATAAGGCCAAAACCTAAGCCTAACCACGACATTCTAAATACTTTTTTACTCTTTAATAAATTCATGTTTCACTCTGTTAATTAAAATGATCAAAACCTTGCATAGCAGACAAACAAAAAGATGTATTTTTATTAGAAAGTATTCTCTGCTTTTCGCCTCTGTTTCCTACAAAACCAATCTTCTTGGCCGATGGGCAGGCTTTTTGAAATTCATCAAAAAGTTTTTCAGGACAAGTACCCAAAAGAGCGTAATCTTCGCCGCCTTTTATCGCAAATTCTAATGTTTTTTCAAGGCTATAGCCATGTTTCTCACAAAATGTTTTTATTTCAGAATCAAGATTATCTTCATTCAATGTCAAAGTATAGGCAAAATCTTCTAATAATCTAGGTATATCTTGTGCTAAACCGTCTGAAACATCCATTAGTGAAAATTTTTCATCTTTGTATTTCTTTGCAAATAAAGCAATTTCTGCTGCTGCTACTTTATGCATTTTAGGATATAAATGCTGTTCTAAAGCCTTTGGATAATTATTGATATCATCATCAACTTCATTTTCTAAAAGAGTCAAGGCAAGTTTAGAAAGGCCTATGTCGCCCACAAGGAAGATGCTGTCATTTTTTTGTGCATTATTTCTATAGAGCTGAACTTCCTTGTCAACAAGTCCTAATAAGGTGATGCTCAAAGTCAATTTCTCTGCTCGAGAAATATCGCCGCCACTAAATGTAAAGCCATGCTCGCTTGCTAATTTTGCTAAAGATGAAAGCAAAGTATCAAGATAGTCTTTTTCAATATCTTTTGGAAGACAAAGTGCAAGTTGAGCGGATTCAACCTTTGCACCCATGGAATAAATATCTGAAATATTAACAGCTAATGCTTTATAACCTATAGCTTGAGCTGTGAAATAAGAAGAACGAAAATGTATGTCTTGTGCAAAAATATCTGTTGTGACGACAAGATTTTTTTTGTGCATTTCGTCTAAAGAAAGCACAGCACAATCATCTCCACGTCCAAGTAAAAGATTTTTTGCCTTATTTGGAAAATAATAATGTATTCTTTCTAAAATACTTTTTTCACTCAATTGCTGCATATACTAGCCATTTATTGAATTATCATCATTTGATGTGCTTTTGTTTTTCTTTCTTTCACGTAATTTATAAGTTGAATAACCAGCAAAAGCACCTGCTATAGATCCTGTGAGTGCTGTTCTTGACATAACATCAGAAAAACCAAAAAGATAAGCAAAAATGCCTATAGATCCACCTAATATCATGCCTCTTATTATTGACATCTTCATATATATACTACCTTGTTTAATCAAAATTATTCAATTTGAAGTATAAAAGAAAAGAAAAAGAAAGGCAAGTGAAGGGAATTTGACAAGAAATAAAGACGTGAAAGAAAGAAGTTAAAGACATGGATTGCCACATTCGCATTTTAGGAAAATGCTCACTCGCAATGACGAGGCTCGTGTATTGCATTTAAGGCTGACGATTTTATTTTAAATTTTATTTCATTTCAAAACTATTTATCCCATTAAAATAGCCTAAGCAACTCGTCATTGCGAGGAGTGTAACGACGTGGCAATCCATGCTTTTAAAAAAAGAACACACATTTGGAACGTAGTGACAAATGGCTATTTGTTTTTCATCTTTAGTCTTTTCTTAAAATTTTAAAGCGGAAAAGTATTTAAGCTTTAGCTTAAAACTTTTCCGCAAATAAAAAAATAACTATTCTTCTTTAGCCATAACCCTACGCATTCACCTTGCAAATAGGGGTTTCCAAAGGGCTTCAAGTCCTTTGGCCGCCGGAGGCATAGGAGAGAAAAAAGAAAGTGCCGTTGGCAAAAAAAATCTATATTTTTTCTTCTAGATATGCCCAAACTTTTTGCTGTATACTTTCTATACTTTGGCTTGCGTCTACTATGAGGACTTTTTCTTTTTTTTCTGCCAACATGGAGAGAAATCCTTGCCTTACTTTTTCGTGAAAGTCTTTTTCTTCGGCTTCGAATTTTCCTTCGTCATTTTTTTGAGCAATATTTCTACCTTTTGCTCTCTCTAGGCCTATTTCAACGTCTAGATCTAGGAGTATTGTTAAATCAGGTATGAGATTTGAAGTTGCAAATGCGTTACATGTGGCGAGAAAGTTTAGATCTAATCCTCTGGCATAACCTTGATAGGCCATTGTGGAATAAATATACCTATCGCAAAGCACTATTTCATTTCTTTTTAATGCTGGTTTTATGATTTTTTCTACATGCTCTGCTCTATCTGCCAAGAAAAGTAATAATTCTGCTTTTGGAGACAATTTTTCTTCTTTGAGTGAGAGCAGTAGTGGGCGGATTTTTTCGCCAAGCTTTGACCCACCTGGTTCTCTAGTGATGAACCATTGTTTCTTTTTCTCACTTAGTTTTTCTTTAAGAAATTTAATCAGCGAACTTTTCCCTGATCCTTCTATACCTTCAATAACAATAAACATTTTTTTTCCTAAGTTTTTATACTAATGAACATTGTTCAAGTTTTGGCTTATTTTCTTCGTTATTTTCTATTGAACTTTCATTTGCATCTTTTTTGTTTGGTGTTGGCTCTATGCGACACAATTGCCTATTCAAATAGTTATTCCATCCGCTCCACACGATTTTTTCTTCTTTTTTCTCATTTTCTGCATACGGTAGTGCTGAGAAAATCTGTGCTATTTTAGCATCTATATTGTCTGCATAATGCAAGATGAAAGCTTCTGCTGTGGCTGGAGTTTTTGGCGAACCAAATTCTAATTCGCCGTGATGCGATAGGATTAAATGCTTAAAGTGCAGGGCTAGATGATCTTCTATCTTTGCTTTTTCAAGGTATTTTTCAAAAAGTTCCATACCTATATTTATATGGCCGATAAGTTTACCTTTATTTGTGTATTCTGTGGCTAAAGCTCCAGAAAGTTCTTGAATTTTACCAACGTCATGGAACAATGCAGCCACAAGCAAGACTTGTTTGTCAATTTGTGGATAATTTGTACAAATTGCGACACAATTCTTACACACAAAGAGAGTGTGTTCGAGTAGGCCATTGAGGTATGCGTGATGCACACTTTTAGCACCTGGTGCGGAGGCAAAATAAGGTTCTACTAATGGATCAGCCATAAGCATTTTGATAAATTTTTTCCAAGCTGGATAGACGATATGTTTTTTGATGATTTTATTTAATTCATCGAGCATATCTTCACGTGGATATGGGCTTGCGGCGACGTAATTACTCAAATCAAGATTTTCTACTTCTTCTTCTTCAAGTATTCTAAATTCTTGTATTGTGAGCTGAACATTATCTCTATATACTTGTGCTTTTGCTTCTATGGAGGCAAAAGAACCTGTGGAAATTTCTTTGATTTGCTCTGCTAATGGAGACCATATCTTGCAATCGAGCTGACCAGAAGCATCGCCAAGTTTTATAGACCAAAAAGCTTTATTATTTGAAGCCATTCCTTGCTGAACTGATTTTACAAGGTAAAAACCTTTAAGGTTATCGCCATTTTCAACATTTTTTAAATCACAATGCATATTTTAATTAATCCTTAATTTCTATCTTTATAGTTCCATTTGAAGTGTTTTTAAGTGTTGAAAGCATACCTTTAATAGTTTCTTTTACTATATCTTCAACAAATGGATTTAGAGCTAATTTCACTCCATTTATTTCTATATCAACTGCTCTATTTTTCTTTAGAGCCTTACAATCATCTACGCTTGCTTTTTCTGCTACAATTTCACAGGCAAGAGCATAACAACTTTCTCTTTTACAGGCCTTACAATCAATACCGCCAAGCACAAAGGCTTTTTCCAAGATAAGTTTTGCCAAAGCCCTTACATTGTTGAGCGTATAATGAGGCATAAAGGCTGTCTTTGTAAAGTCGTCAAAGCCGAATGAGGCTATTGCAAGCTCTTTATTCAAGTCGTGCACTTCTTCTTTACTTCGCAAACAAAGCACACGTGGCAAGAAAAGTTCGCCCTTGCCTCCCTCTACTAACAAGAAAGGATTTTGTGCCCCAGAAAGAATTTCAAGCAAGGAAGATTTCTTTAGCAAAAAACTCACTGTTTCGCTTTCACACACGCCAAAAACCTTACGTTTTTCATGCAACATTCTCTGCGTGTCTGTTCTTTTTAAGTCGAAAGAACAATGAGAGAATTTTAAATAATCTGCAAAAAAGTTTTCTTCTTCCCATATAGACAAAAGAGCTTCACATAAAGCTGTTTTGCCTGAATTTTTGAAACCGACAATGCTTATTGCTTTCATATAAACTCCCCCAACTTCTTTTGAAGTAAGCAGTATATAAATAATATACACTATTTCTTCAAAAAAAGTAAAACACTTTCTTCTAAAAAATCACATGAAAAAAACAATTATATTTCAAAGAGATAGACAAATAGGTGGGGGCAAAAAATAAGACTTCACATTTATTTAAAAACATGTTACTTTTCTTGAGTTAATTTGAATTAAAAGAGGATGTAACATGTCCGAACAAAATAGTCTTACTCCAAAGTATACTGAAAGTTCTACGAGTACAACAAATGCTTACGACGCATCTGCTATTACCGTTTTAGAAGGCCTTGCTGCTGTTAGAAAACGTCCTGCTATGTATATCGGCTCTGTTGATGTACGCGGGCTTCATCACCTTGTGTATGAAGTTGTTGATAACTCTATAGATGAAGCGATGGCTGGCTATTGTACACGCATTGAAGTCACTTTACATGTAGATAATTCCGTCACTGTAAGAGATAATGGACGTGGTATCCCTGTCGACATGCACCCAAAAGAGGGTGTTCCAGCTGTGCAAGTTGTTATGACAAAATTGCATGCTGGTGGTAAGTTTGACAATGACGCCTATAAAGTTTCTGGCGGCTTGCACGGTGTTGGTGTTTCTTGTGTGAACGCTCTTTCCGACTGGCTTATTGTTACAGTTCGTAGAAATGGTATGCGTTATCGCCAGCGTTACGAACGCGGAAATCCAGTGACAGGCGTAGAAGAATTAGGCCCAATCGATTCACATGGAACATCAGTCCACTTCTTGCCTGATGACACTATTTTTGAAACTTCTGAATTTTCATACGAAACTTTACGCAAACGTTTTGAAGAATTAGCCTACCTCAATAAAGGCTTAGAAATAGAATGCCACGACGAACGCACAGGCGAAAAACATCTTTTCCGTGCTGATGGTGGTATTGTTCAATTTGTTAAAGACTTAAACACTTCTGCTATGGCTATACATTCCATTGTTGAGGGTTCTGGCGTTGAGCAAAATTGCACTATAGAATTTGCTCTTCAATACAATGCAAGCTACCAAGAAAACACATTAACTTTTGCTAACAACATACGCACAAAAGAAGGCGGCACGCATTTAGCTGGCTTTAAAACTGCCCTCACTCGTGCTATCAACAACTATATCAAGTCACAAGCTGATTTAACAAAGAAAATCAAGGGTGGTGCTTTGTCTGGCGATGACGTTCGTGAAGGCCTTACAGCAGTTCTTTCTGTAAAGCTACCACAACCACAATTTGAAGGCCAAACAAAGACAAAACTTGGAAACAGCGAAATGACTGGTATTGTATCAGGTATTGTTTACAATTCACTTGATATTTATTTCCAAGAAAATCCAAAAGAAGCACGTATGATCATCGAAAAAGCCCTCGATGCTGCTCATGCGAGAGAAGCAGCAAGAAGAGCCAGAGAGCTTGTGCGTAGAAAAGGTGCTTTGACTGAAAATTCTCTTCCAGGTAAGCTTGCTGATTGCCAATCAAAAGATCCAAGCGAATCCGAAGTCTTTATTGTTGAAGGTGACTCTGCTGGCGGTTCAGCAAAGCAAGGACGTGATCCACGTATTCAAGCTATCTTGCCTTTGCGTGGTAAGATATTGAATACAGAACGTACACGCTTTGACAAGATGCTTGCAAACAAAGAAATCAGAGCCATGATTACTGCTATGGGTGCAGGTATTGGCGATGAAGACACAGATTATAATAAATTACGCTACCACAAAATCATCATCATGACAGATGCTGACGTCGATGGTGCTCATATTCGTACATTATTACTTACTTTCTTTTTTAGAAATTATAGAGAGCTCATCACTCGTGGGCATTTATTTGTTGCACAGCCTCCTCTCTATCGTATACACAATTCTAAAATGGAAAAATTCCTTAAAGACGACAATGAATTAGACGAATTCTTACTCACTCGTTTAGAAGAAAATGTAAAATTACGCACACAAACAGAAGCTGTGCTTGAAAGCGATATCTTCAAGAACTTACTCAGACGTATTGACGAATTGAGAATGAAGGTAAGAGATGCAGAAAATTCTGCTATCCCACGTGAACTCTTCCTTGCTCTTCTTTCCTATACGGGCGAAGACTTTATTGCTGATAATGCTCTTATCTCAGAAGAGCTTCCGCAAGCTTTATTAGACAAAGCAAAAGCAGCTGGCTACAGCCTTGAAATAGAAAAAGAAACAAGCGAAGACAATGAAAGAATCTTCTTCTTATTTGAAGATAAGAGCGGACGCAGAACTCGTATTCCGCTTGAATTCTTCCTTTCACGTTTATTCCGTTCTGCTAAAGCAGGGCTTGAAGCCGTGTATAGCGAATGCAATGCAAAAGTGGGCGAAGAATTAAGCGTTTCATTACTCAATAAAGAAAATGCTGTTGCTGTGAACGATGTTTTTGACTTGCGTGAAACAGCCTATGCTGAAGCTCGTAAAGGCTATCAAATTCAGCGTTACAAAGGTTTGGGAGAAATGAACCCAGATCAACTTTGGGTGACAACCATGAATCCTGAAAATCGTGTTCTTTTACGTGTAAATATTGAAGATGCTCAAGAAGCTTCAGACGCATTTGAAGAACTCATGGGCGACAGAGTTGAAGCACGTAGAAACTTTATCATCAGAAATGCACTTACTGTGCAAGATTTAGACATATAATTGAAAATAAGAGAACAAGAACATGTCAGACATTAAAGATACAGAAGTAAAGGAAGTAGAAGTTCTTAAAGAAGAATTTCCACTTGTCAGCATCGAAAAAGAACTCCGTGATTCCTATTTGGAATATTCGCTTTCCGTTATTGTTGGGCGTGCTATTCCAGATGCAAGAGATGGCTTAAAGCCTGTTCATAGACGTATTTTATTTGCTCAACATCAAATGGGTAACTATGCAAATAGAGCACATAAGAAATCTGCTCGTGTAGTCGGTGATGTTATCGGTAAATACCATCCGCACGGCGATTCTGCAGTTTATGACGCTCTTGTAAGACTTGCTCAAGACTTTTCTATGCGTGATCCTCTTGAAGACGGCCAAGGTAACTTTGGTTCTCTTGACGGCGACTCCGCAGCGGCAATGCGTTATACAGAAGTTCGTATGTCAAAGCTTGCTGGCGAGTTTTTAGACGATATAGAAAAAGAAACTGTAGACTTTAGACCAAACTACGACGGTTCAGAACACGAACCAGCAGTATTGCCATCAAAAGTGCCAAACCTTTTATTGAACGGCACTTCAGGTATTGCTGTTGGTATGGCTACAAACATTCCGCCTCACAACTTGGGCGAATTATGCGATGCTATACTCTTGCTTATTGAAGACAGAAATACTTCTGTTGAAGATCTTATGGATATAGTTCAAGGGCCAGACTTCCCTACTGCTGCAACTGCTTATGTTGGGCAAGGACTTGTTGATGCCTACACTCGCGGACGTGGTTCTATTAAAGTCCGTGGTAAGGTAGAGATTGAAACAAATAAAAAGGGTATGAATTCAATTGTTATTCGTGAAATCCCTTATGCTTTGAATAAATCTTCCTTAGTTGAAAAAATCGCTGCCTTAGTAAATGAAAAGAAAATAGAAGGCGTTTCAGACGTGCGTGACGAATCCGATAGAAAGGGTATACGCATTGTTCTAGATTTGAAACGTGGAACAATTCCTGACTTAATTATCAATTCTCTTTATAAATTCACACCATTAGAATCTTCTTTCTCAATTAATATGGTTGCTGTGGTAGACAATAAACCACAGACATTGAATTTAAAATCCGCTCTTGTATGCTTTGTTGAACATAGACGTGAAGTTGTTATCAGACGTACACGCTACGACTTAGGCAAAGCAGAAGATAGAGCACATATAGTACAAGGTTTACTCACAGCTTTAGATCATATCGATGCTATTGTTGCCTTAATCCGTGCTTCTCAAACACCAGAAGAAGCTTGCAATGGCCTTATCGCAAAATTTGATCTCTCAGAAATTCAAGCTAAAGCTATCTTGCAAATGCGTTTGCAAAGATTAACTGGCTTAGAAAGAGATAAACTTGAAGCTGAATTCAAAGAATTACAAGAACTTATTAAATATCTTCTTTCTATTCTTGACGATAATGAAGTATTAAAAAATGTTCTTCGTGAAGAAACATTAGCTATCAAACAAGGCTATGCAACTCCAAGAAGAACTGAAATCATACGTGAAGCTTTGACAGATATTGAAATTGAAGACTTACTTCCTGATGAAGATGTTGTCATCACTTTATCACGTCGTGGCTATATCAAGCGTACGCTTTTATCCACATACCAACAGCAAAAACGCGGTGGTAAGGGAATTTCAGGCGTGAATACTTCTGATGATGATTATGTACAAGAATTTATCACTACAACAAATCATCAACATCTCTTGCTCTTCACAAATACTGGCCGTATGTTCCAATTAAAAGTGCATAAAGTGCCAGAAGGCTCACGTATTGCAAAAGGCACACATATTGCCAACCTCCTTCCAATGGAGAAAGACGAATTTATCGCAACAGCTCTTACTGTGCGTGAATTTGCTGAAGATAAATACTTCTTATTTGCTACAAGACAAGGTATGATCAAGCGTTCTTCTTCTGCCCTTTACGCAAGAGCAAGAAGAATCGGCCTTATGGCTGTTGGGCTTAGAGAAGGCGATGAACTTATCACTGTGCGTGAAATCAAAGAAGAAAACCATATTGTACTTGCCACTTCAAAAGGTATGTCAATACGCTTCTCTTGCAAAGACATACGTTCGCTCGGCAGAACTGCAAGCGGTGTGAAAGGTATGAGCTTAAGAAAAGGCGATAAAGTTGTTTCTTGCCTCATTTTAGACGAAGACGATCAATCTACTGAAATTATGTCTGTATCTGCACTTGGCTATGGTAAACGTACAAGAGTTGACTTATACCGCGTGCAATCTCGTGGCGGTGTTGGCGTTATCAACTTTAAGGTTTCTCCAAAGACTGGTGCTGTTATTGGCTGTATGCCTGTTTCAGATCAGCATTCATTAATCTTGCTTACTTCCACCAATAAAATCATTAGATTAGGTGTTGAAGATATACGTTCAGCTGGCCGTGCTACTATGGGTGTTCGTCTTGTCCGCCTTGACGACGACGCTACAGTTATCGGCTTTGATACTGTTTTAGAAAAAATTGAAAATGAAGGAGAAATTGCAGAAACAAATGCAACTGCTCCAGTAGAAAGCGAAATAAAGGAATAAGGTGTGACTTATGCGTAGAGTTCTTTCAGTTTTAGTAGAAAACGAACCAGGTGTTCTTTCCCGTGTGACAAGTCTTTTCAGCGGAAGAGGCTTTAACATCGAATCATTAAATGTTGCACCAACACTTGATGAAAATGTTTCACACATGACTATCACTACTTTTGGCGATGCTCAAATCATCGAACAAATTATCAAGCAATTGCGTAAAGTCATAAATGTTATTAAGGTTATCGACTTCAAAGACTTTAAAAGCGTTGAACGTGAAATGATGCTTGTAAAGGTGAATGCAGAAGAAAGCAAAAGAAGTGAAATATTACGTATAGTTGATATTTTCCGCTGTAAAGTTATCGATGTTTCACTCAATGAATTCACAATCGAAGCAACTGGCACTTTCGACAAATTAGACGCCATACTCAATCTGCTTACACGATTTGGCATCAAGGAAATAGCAAGAACTGGTGCTGTTTCCGTGAAACGAGCCATGCAAAAAGATTAATTTTTCAAACATCAAGCCCAGAATTTCAAAAGACGAAATTTTGGGCTTTTTTATGGATATAGTTATGTTAAAATATACTTTTCTTCTTCTTCCCCTCTTACTTACTTCTTGTCTGTCTTCTGTGCAAATGCTCAATAGAGTTGAAAGCTATAATGCAGATAAGTTTAAAATTTTCGCAAGCCATGTGCCAGAACATTTGCAAGAAATTCGTATTATGGACAAAAATAATTCATGGTATGAAGATAGATTAACTGTAGCAAATGCTGACATAACAAAAACAATTTACTCAAATCTCGACTATTCCTTTCTTCCATCTTATGCAAGTAGCAAAAAAATAAGAAGTAGACAAAATATAAAAGATTTAGAAAAATCTATTCAACAAAGAACAAAGAGAACAAATATAAAAACAAGTGCAAACTTCTTTTCCTTTGAAGAAGACGGATTTAGCTATAAAGCTGAAATAATTGCACGTTTAAATTGGAATGAAGATAACATAAAAGATTATCTGCTCTATTTTGAAGAATACAGCACGCAAAATAAATTGCTTGCAAGCTATTATCTTATTATCACTGATTTAACAAAACCAATAAAGGCACATATTATTTCAAAAAAGAATGCCTACGCTAAAAATTATACTGTCTATATACAAAAAAAGAAGAAAAATACTGTGCAAGTATATGATATAGGCGAAGTTGAAGTTGTAGAAAAACCAAAGGCTCAAAAAAATAAAGAGCCAAAAAGCTCTACTGTCAAAGCCTTGGAAGAATAAAAAGAAGGCTTTGCTTTTTGGCACACTCTTTGCTATAATGATAGTATTCTATAAACATACAATATTATCGCCAACTTTTTTGGCAACAAGCTAGAAGGAGTAAGAAATGTCAACTATAACAACACCTCCAGCCTCCATTCCAACAGCAAGTATAGATCCTACGCAAGCAACGACAACAACTGCTGCAACAACAACTACAGACACTACCGCTACTGCTGCAACTACTACAAGTGCATTAGCAGAGGACGCAGTTGCCTCTGGTGAAACTTTAGCTAGCCTTGATACAAACGCATTGGCAGATCAGGCAAGTGCAAGATTAGCAAAATCCCCTCTCTCAAAATTTAACGATGAATTTGCAAAGCAAATAAGCGATAGCATACCTGAACGCCCTAGCTTTTGGCATAGAAGCGCAAGAAAAGAATATGATAAGCAACTTCCTCTTGTTCAACAGGCAGCAACAGCCTGTGTGGCATCTGCAAGAGAGCTTTCAGGCAAAAGTCTAGAGTCTTTAAAAGACGATAAGATGCCCCTTATTCAATTTATGGTAGATCAATCAAAACTTCAATCTGCATTACATGCAATGATAAAGGCGACAAATTCAGAAAATCCTGTATTATTGCAAGCGTTAATTCAAAGTGAATTTCGTTCTACAGAGGCAATGAACGTTTTCGACTTTATTGATAGAATAGCTACAATAGAAAGTGATATAACTTTAGCAGACGGCACAAGCACTCAAGTCACAACAACTTTTACTCCTCAAAACAGCGCTCTTAGCTATCAAGCAGGCATGACTATAGATCAAGCCCTTGCTCAACTTTCTGAAAAACAACACGCTCAAGGCCACGCAAAAGAGCAACTTGCCAGTCAAGCAGCCGACTTTATAAAAATAATGAAAGACGCCAAGCCCGAAGACTTGCCACGCATGATAGGCGATGTCGACACCTTATTAAAGGATATAGACACAGAAATAGCTATGCTCAGTGGTGACACTTCTGCACGTAGAGAAGGAGACCAATCTTCAGTAAGACTTCATGTTGAAAACCTCGACACTGAAGCACTTCTCGCTCTAAAAAGCGAGTTAACCCAAGCTGTGTCAAATATTACAAGTCTTAGAGAAGCAACAAATCCAGCTACAAGAATTGCTGAAATGCTGAAACAAAGCTTAATGACAAGGATTGCGGATGAGGATTTAAAAGCTAGCCTCACCACCCGTACTCTTATACAAGGAATTACCCCAAAAAGCCCCGAAGCTCAAGCAAAAGAGCTCACAAGGGTTGAAAATTTAAATAAATATATTGCTCTTGGCCTAGAAATTTTGGCAGAATTAGAAGGGGCAGAAGACCTCGCACAAAAATTAACAGAAGAAGCCTTTGAAGAAAAAATCTATCAAGCTTTTGACCTTCTTAAAAATGGCATTAAAACAAGTAAAATGCCAACATCTGGAGAACTTTTCTTTCTCCACGAAGCTATTGCCACATTAAGAAGCCCTGGAACAATTGAAGGATATGTTGGTGAAGTCTTTAAAGGAACAAGCCTAAACCTTCAAGCTATTATTGAAGCAAAACTAAGGAGCATACCTGCTGAACATGTTATAAGCGAAAATATCACTTTTACTGCTAGTGGCTCTGCTTCAGGCGCAGTAAACACAGTGAGATTTTTATCTCATACAGACGCTAGTGCCCTTGAGCACGCCTATGTATTCAAGGCAGAAGCAGATGCTCAGAAGCAAATTAGTGTTAGCGCAGGTCAATTTGGTGCAAATGTTATTAAATTAAATATCGCAAGCCAAGTTGTTGCAGACGCAATAGGATGTGCAAGTATAATCCCGACATCAAAACTTGTTATACACGAAGGCAGTGTTGGCTTTGCTATGTCTAAAGCTAAAGGTGCTCCAATGGACGAACTTGCTTCTGGCAAGAAAGTCTTTACAGTTAAAAGCGATACAGGTGAAGAGGTAAAACTTTCTTTCCAAGAAACTGTAGACTTTTTAAAGGGAAAAGGCTTGTATGATACCATGCGTCAAAACCTCGCACGTGAACTCTGTAAGCTTGAGTGGGCAGACGCTCTTTCAGGACAGCTTGATAGACATAGAGGCAATTACATGGTTGATATAAACGAAAGGGCTGAGGTCACTATCACAGCTATTGATAATGACTTAAGCTTTGCTGCTCTAAAAACGGGTATGTATAGCTACGACATGAGAGCTGAGCGTACGGGAACTATCCCAGATCCTTATAATATAGTGGGGCGAACATTTACTTTTCTAAGCACAAATCCTGATATACCTTCGCGCCCTGATGCAAAAGACTCTAGTACTGAGGTAGCTAGATCTGAAAGCATTATTGGAACTGCCATACTGACTTGTATAGCTTGTAATAATGCCTCTATTCCAACACATATCCCTCAAGAGGTCTATACTGCTCTTATGGCTATCAACGAAGACAGTTACAGAGCAAGCTTAGAAGGCCTACTTAAAACAGAGCAGCTAGAAAGCGCAGTAAGCAGACTTAAAGACGCAAAAGTGCACGCACAAATGCTCAGCGATCAAGGAAGGCTTATTGCTGACTGGAGCACTTTAGACTTTACACAATTTGAACCTTCAAGACTTACAGAACAATCCTCTATGGAATACCAAGTGCAAGGTCACTTTGTTGCTGATTTTTTATCTCAATGTGGCCCTGTTGCAGCTATACTTCCTGATGGCAACTCACCAAGAACTGTTGCCGCTTAGATATTAAGTTTTAGCTGAAAATTCTACACATTTCTCAAAAGGAAAATATTATGCAAGAAGACTATCAATTCCCCGAAGGATTTAAAAGTTTTATAGAAAATAACTCACTTGAAATGCCACCTATTCCGCCTTCTTTAATCTCTTCGCTTGAAGAAATTGAATATAATAGATTTGCTACAGATACTAGAAATCTCAATATCACAAATGCTTTTTTGAGTATAGATATGCTTAAATATGTTTTTCCAAGCAATGTAGGGCTTTTACCCTTTAATGTTTCAGAAGAAAACTTTAAAGAAACAGGGCAAAAAATAGGGCAAGAAGAAGACTATGAGCCTGCATACTGTGCCTTTGGCTTAAGTGGCTATGGTTTTCAAAACACTTCTTTCTATTATTTTGAAGAAAACGCAAATATAAAAATAGCGCTAAGATTGCCTTGGGCAAGAGTTTATAGCGACTTTCAAGTAGAAAAAGCAAACTTGAAAAAAGCTTTTATGCTTATAAAGATTATACAATTAGCAGAATTAGAAAATAAAAAACTTGTTATAGTTATTGATAATGCTCTTTGCGAGTGGAAACTCTATAAAGAAGCAGATGAAAGTGAAGAAGTGTTTGCACAAAGCAATTCTTTTACAGAATTACTTGAATTATTAGATTCTGATCTTATTGCTGAAATAAAAGGTTTTGAACACAGCAATTGGATGAGCGTATAGTAAATAGTTATACTTTTTAAAATAAAAACTTTTTTGTAGCAACTTTGTTTGTGCAAAAAATAAAACCTTATACTTTTGTGAGGAAATATGTCTACAGTTACAGGTTCAACGACTACAACTACTGTCACTCCAAGTGAAATTACAGTTCCTGATATTGCAACAACAACTACTGCTGCAAGTTCAGAAAGAGCAGAAAGAGCAGCTTCTCCTTCTATTGAAGCTGACGATCCAAGTGATATAGCAAGTGTCAATTCTCGTGATCTTGCATTAAGCCTTGACGCAAAAACTAGACAAACAGCTTCGGAAACACTTGAAAAATTACTTAGTAAAGACATTGTAAAGAGTATGCCACCGCGTCCAAGTTCTTGGAAATTTATGGCCACTGCAGCATACGATAAAAACATGCAGGCTTTGCAAGCAGCTGCAAAAGAATGTGAAGCTACAGCAAGCAGACTTTCTGAAGCAAAGCTTGGTGACTTGCAAGAGCAAATTCGTAATCCCGCTGCCGGAAGCCCTCGTTCCGCTATAGAAGATTATATGGCAGCTCAATCTAAATTCCAAGACACATTAAAAAGTGCTATGAAAGCTCTTGGTCAAGAACAAAACCCTGTTCTTGCAGATTTTTTACGCACGAGTGAGTTTCGTCTTTCTGAATCAATGGCATTATATGTGCATCTCAATTCAAAAGCAGACGGTCTTAGTGCAAATGAAAGCAGCATGACTTTTGCAGAAGGTTTAGGCGTTTTAGCAAAAGAAATGCACGGGCACGACAAAGCAAATGAACAAATTGTGCAAGATTCTAGAAAATTTTTAACAGATCTTGAAGGCTTAGTTCAAAGAACACCTCCTAGTGAACTCAAGTCATTAATAGGAAGTGTTTCTGAATTTATTGATAGTATTGACAGAAAACTTGGCGAAATAAGTGGAAACAAGCCTCAAACAATAGAAAGAGAAGAGTTTGATACTTCGGTTAAACTTTATGCCTCTGACTTTAATACTGAAGAACTTGAGGCTTTGCGTGATGAATTTAAAGCTAAAATAAATACTTTATTGGCTTTTGAAGCAAAAACAGATTTATCACAATTTATTGCCTCAAAGATAAGAGCAAGTTTACCAGATTTGCCTACCTCAGCTTTTGAACTAAGGCTTCCTACTTATCCTCTTAGCAAGCTAAAGCCTGAATTTGCAGGACTTTCAGAAGACGAATTAGAAGATCTCATTGATGATAATACATATACACCTGAAAAGATATATGAGCTATCTGCTTTTGAGCTGTCATTTGTAACAAGTGCACTCATGAAATATGAGGCAGCTACACGCTATCTTAAAACTGAAGATATGTTATTAGGAATGCTTGATCGTGGAGAAATTACACCTGAAAGCTTGATAGCAAACCCAAAAGACACAGAACAGCCTCTTGTAGTAAAACTACTGACACAAGCACATCAAGACTTGGATTTTCTCGATAGAGCTCCAGATCCAGCATTAACTGTAGGCGCGATAATAAGTGATGCCAGAAAAATAGTAAATTCTAAAATCGATTTTTCTGACTATCTAGCCACAGCCTCAACTGAAGAAATAAGCCCTCTTGCTATTATTGAAGCTAAATTACGTGGCATTCCAGCTGAACATGTTTTAGGTGCAGAATTTACCTTTGAAACAACAGGAGAAAATAGAGGCGGTGTAAATCGTGTAAAGTTTCTTAGCCTTACAACAAGTGCTGGCGAGAGCGAAGAAGTTGTTTTTAAAGCAGAAGCAAAGGCTCAAGAACAGCTTGTAGGGCAATTTGGCACTCCAGGCTATTCGGCTGACACACAAGTTATAAATGTTAATATTGCAAGTGGAATTGTGGCCTCTGCCATTGCCTGTGCAGACACTATAAGCGAAACAAGATTTGCTGTAGTTGATGGCGTTTTTGGCATGGCTATGGCTAAAGCCAAAGGCGTTCCCGTGTCTGATTTGCACTCAGATGACAAAAACTTTACCATCACACTTGAGGATGGAAGCGAGGCAAAAGTTTCCTTTAGTGACTTGGTTACACATCTAAAAGACAAAGGCCTCTACCAAACAATGCAACAAAACCTTATGCGTGAACTTTCTAAACTTGAATGGGCAGATGCTCTTTCTGGACAATTTGATAGACATACTGGAAACTATCTCATTGATATAAATGAAGAAGGTAAAGTTAAAATAACAGGCATAGATAATGATCTTTCATTTAGTACAGTAAGAACAGGAATGTATAGTCTTAGCTTCACTCATGCCTCCTTGATAGGCAGTTCTAGCATCCCTGCAGAATATAGAGGAAAAACACTCACTTTTGCTCCTTCAAATCCTGAAAACCCAAGTAGAGATGGAGAGCTCATAGATCCTAAAGTCTTAGTAAAAGGTAAAGATTTTTCTTTCGCTTCTACGTTTTCTGAAGGATTTGGAGCAAATACCGTGCGTGTACCAACACATATTCCAAGAGATGTTTATAATGCCCTCATGTCTATAGATGAAACAGAATACAGAGCTTCTTTGGAAAAACTTCTTAGCAAAGATGAGCTTGAGGCTGCTATGTTACGTTTGGCAGATGCAAAAATTCATGCAAGAGAGTTATTTAGTTTAGATCGCGTTGTTGAAGATTGGTCAAAAGTAGATCTAACACTTTTAAGACCTATAGAAAATGGCGCTTCAAAAGAACTTGAAACCTTTTCAGCTAGCTTCTTTGTTGCAGACTTTTTGTCGCCTTTTAGAAGTGCTCCTGCTCTTTTATAAGAAACACTCTTAGTAAAATCTAATTAAAGGAAGAACAATACATATGCAAAATTCACCACCATACGGCTTTAAAGAATTTTTTGAAGAAAATGCCCTTCCCCTGCCTCCTATTCCAAATGCTTTAGTTGATTCTCTTGCCGAAATTGATGTAGATAAATTTAGTACCTATAAAAAAATGATTTACTTTCCACCTGTAGCTATAAAACTAGACTCTATCGACACTTTGCTTCCCTCTTCTTTTGGCTTAGATCAAGAAAACACAGAAGAAGTAAAAGGTTTTTGTGCACTAGGACTTGGGGGCTATGGAGTAGAAAACAGATTTTTCTACTATCTTGAAGACTACAATAACATTAAATGTATAATCCGTATGCCATGGGGTAAAGTCTATGGCAATGAAGCAAAAGACAGAGAAAATTTGGATAAAGTGATGACCATTCTTAAAATTGCAAAACTCTGCGATTTAGAAAAATATCAGCTACAACTTGTCTTTGATAATTCCTCTTGTGAATGGCTGCTTCGTAAAAAAACAATGCTAAATGATGAAATTGTTTTTGAAGATTTCAAAAAAAGTGATTCATTTAAAGAATTATTGCAAATAATAGAAGGGAATGAAATTATAGAAATTAAAGGACATGAGCACACAAATTGGCTCTCTGTTTAATTTTTTACATCTCTTAAATACAAAAAATGCTTATTAATTTTAATAAGCATTTTTTATTTAACCTAGTAATTGTTTGTTAAACAGCTGAATTTGCTTTCATATAATTCTTAGCAAGCGGATTGACTAATTTATTTGGACTATTTTGCAAAGTTTTTTCTTCATTTTCAGCAGATTTTATTTCTGTTTGTAGCATATTTGAAGCATAGACATTATTATTTAATAAAGGCTTGTTTAAAGGAAGAGAATTTGTTGTCTGTGCTGTTTGTGGATTTTGTGAAGCTGGTTTTTGTAATAATGGATTAGCTCTTTGTGTATTTTTTACAGAACTCTCACTTGTATGATTTGCACTAGCCAAGCCATTACCCATTAATGCTGTTGCCATAGCAAGCGTGCTCAATGTTTGTCCAACTGGCTTTTCTTCTTTTTTCACTTTTTGAACTTCTTCTTTATTGTTTGCAACTTCAAGGCCTGCATTTCTTGCTACTTGAGCGTAAGCATTTTTCGCAAAACCTGAGCCTGCACCAGCTGAAGGAGCTGTTGTTGTCGCTCTTTGTTCACGTCCACCTGTTTCAAATTTTTTGCCTATTTCTTCGGCAACTGCCTTTGCTTCAGGATCTTGAACAACTACACTAAAGGCATCGTTTAACTCGGATAATGTATGCATAACTGCATCTATTTTTTCACAGTCTAATTTTAGATTAGCTTGTAATAACTGCGTATTGCAATAAAAATAAAGATTATGCAAGTTTTCTGCTAGTTCTCCACCTTGTTCTAAATTAAGTGAAGTATCAAGCAAGTTTATGATATCCATTGCCCTTGATATAAGCAAACCTTTTGCAGCAAAATCTTTTTCTGCAATTTTTTCTTTTGCTTGCGTAAGGCATAGAAGAGCTTTTTCAAATAAAAGCACCACAACATCACCTTGATTAACTGTATTTACTTGAGCTGTGAGATAGGATTGTCTAGCTTGTTCCATAATTTCTTCCTTAAACCTTTCTAGCTTCTTCTCATTTGTTTCAATAGATAGAATACGAATATGAATGAAGTGAGAATGTATTTCTTTATTTATTTTTTTTAATTACCAGCAATATTTGCCTGAGCTAATGCTTCAGCATTTGAAGTCATCAAAGCTTGTTGAACACCAATATAAGCATCTAGTGAAGCATATCTTATTCTTTGTCTTGTTTCCCAAAGATCTATACGCGTGACTTCGTCTGCAATTTTATCGTTTAAATTATCAATAATATCCATATAGTTATTGCTAACAATTGGAATTGCACCATTGTCTTCGCCTGTTTCCACATATTTTGATTCAGCACCAAAGAAATTTGCAAGTTCTTGTGCTTTACCTTGTATAATACTTACAGAATCTTCTGTAAAAGAAGTGTTTGGTTCAAGTACACCAGCCGTGAACTTAATTGCAAGACCATAAGCATCATTTGATGCATCGCCTACAGTGTATCGATTTGGAAAATCTGGATCTGTTGAAGCTTTCACACCATTAATATAGACAGTTTCTGGATCTATTTTTCCTTCTGCATCTGTCTCATATGTGACATCGTATTTACCAGGTTTTACTGTATCAAGACTGTCAACATAGATGAAATTCTCACTTTGCGTGTCAAAAGAATCGCCTGCAAGAAGATTTGCCACTCCATAAGGATCAGCTTCTATTGCCGCATTAAGCTTTTCAGTGTCTATAACCAAGAGGCCATAGTTTGCATCACCCTCTGTTACTTCTGTCATAATACCTAATTGTGCTAAACTACCAAAATCTTCATCTTCCATACCAAAGGCTTTAGATGAAACAATAGAATCCATACGAGATTCAAAAAGCTGCACAGCATAGTTACCTGTCAAAACAGAACCTATTTGTGCGTCTTGTTGCGTTTCTGTAAGTGCTGGATCTATGTTTTCTGCTGAAGTGTCAACTTCTGTCATTTCTATAAGTAAAGAACGCATTTCATTAATATTATCTACAAGTTCAGTAACTTTTTCAGCTATTTGACTTGTATCTCGTCCGACAGTTATAGTTGTTGAACCAACTGTTGTATTTTTTAAATCTAGAGTTACGCCCTCTACAACGTCTGTGACTTTATTAGAAGAAGATGTAATTACTTGTTCATCAAAACCATTTAATACAAATTCAGCATCTTGAGCTTCTTTATTATTAAATCCGCCGGCAAAAGCAGTTGCATCAGTTGTTATATCAACAGCATTTTTCTTACCTGTTTCAGAACTTTGTAGCTGAAAAAGATAACCCTCGCCAGAAGGAATCAAACTTGCTTTCACTCCTGGATTGTTCGAATCATTATTGATACGTTCAACTAAATCTTCGATAGTCATAGTATCATCAAGAGTTATTTCTATTGTTTCAGCATCATCGCCAGTTCCATGCGTATAAGAAAAAACTTGTCCTGACGAACCTAATGGAGGAAAAGAGGAATTTCCAGCCTCATCAGTGATTTTATTGATGGTATTTTTTGTGGAATAAATTTCAGCTGAAGCAAGTTGCTTAATTTCAATGCTAAATGTTCCTTCAAGGGATTCATCAGTCGCAGTTGCAGAAACAGCACTTTCGTATGAAGAAGATGCTGTTGGAACGATAATTTCACTCATATTACTCAATGCTTCAATATTTGTTTCAAGCTCTTTCATTTTTTCAATTATAATATCAAAAGCTTCAACACGGGCTTCCCATTCACCTCTCCAGTCTATCATAGAATTCATTTGAATTTCTTCAACTTTTCTCAATTCATCTATCATAGCACCAAAGTCAGTTCCTGCTCCTAAACCCTGAAAAGTGATTGTTCCTGACATAATTACTCCATTATATAGCTTAACTCATTAATAAAAATTAAGGAAAAATTTTCTTTAAACTCTTTTTTTTACATTTTTATAAAGTTTATGCAAAAACCATTCCAGTTAATATATAATTGCGAAGTTCAATCCTTCATTAACATTTATCGTCTAAAAGCAATTTTAGCATTAGCTTTTTTCTTGCTTTACAAGTAGATAAAAAATGCGTACTATACTATTAAAATATTTAATCGATATGAATACTTATAAAAATTCCTTTTAATTTATATACTTATCTCGTGTGTTTTTGTTATAATTGGAGAAAACATGAAATACTATTTAAAAACCCTACTTTGTTTTGCTTTAATGCTTTTAAATCTAGCTCTTACAGCAAAAAATTCACTTTCTGCAAGCATTGACTACGATTCATTAAGAAGATTTAGTCAAGTGCTTGATATTGTAGAACAATATTATGTTGAAGAAACAAAACAAAGCGAATTAATTGACGGTGCTATTAAAGGTATGCTTGAATCTTTAGATCCACATTCAACCTTTATGGACGCAAAAGAATTTGAACTTTTACAAGAAAGCACTTCAGGTGAATTTTTTGGAATAGGTGCCGAACTCTCTATGAGCGATGGCCGCCCTATTGTTATTGCACCAATCGAAGGAACTCCAGCTCAAAGAGCAGGAATAAAAGCTGGCGATATTATCTTTGCTGTTGACGGAAAACTTACATTAGACAGAAGTTTGACGGAAACTGTTTCCTTTATTCGTGGCGAAAAAGGAACAAAGGTTGAACTTGTTATCCTTCCAAAAGGCGAACAAAAAACAAAAACCATAACCATCACACGTGGAACAATTCCATATATCAGCGTCAAAGGAAAAGAAATTGAACCAGGCTATGAATGGATAAAACTTTCTTTTTTCAACGACAGAACAACCACAGAACTCAAAGAAGCTCTTAAAAACGCTAAAAAGAATGGACCTATCAAAGGTATTATTCTTGATTTAAGAAATAATCCTGGTGGTATACTAAACGAAGCAGCAACTGTTTCTGATCTCTTCTTAGATAAGGGCACTATTGTTTCTATTCGTGGTAGAGAAGGTATGGCTTCTCGCCGTTTCTCAGCTAAGAAAAATAAAGAAGATATACTTGATATTCCAATTGTTGTGCTTATAAACTCTGGCTCTGCTTCTGCTTCAGAAATCGTGGCTGGTGCTTTAAGTGATAATAAAAGAGCTGTTTTATTGGGTGAAACTTCTTTTGGTAAAGGCTCTGTGCAAAACCTTATCCCACTTCCAGACGGAACAGGCATAAAAATAACTATTGCCCTTTACTACACACCAAATGGAATTTCTATTCAAGCTCAAGGTATTGAACCAAATTACGACGTTGATATCACTAGCGAAACAGAAAAGAAAGAGAAAGATTCTTTAATCGTACGCGAAAAAGATTTAAATTCACATCTTGAACAAGGTTTAGCTGTGAAAAAAGAAAAGACACAAGTCAAGAAATTTGAAGCTCCTAAATTATATCCACTTCCTAAATCTCTTTCAGCAGAAAATAAGAAAATTCTTGAAAACGACAATCAATTAAGAACAGCCTTACAAATTCTTAAAGACATGCCTAAGTTGTAATATTTACAATCTTTAGCTTGTTCATAGAAAGCAGAGTCTAAATTAAACTCAGGAACTCAATATTAAACCACAAATACTTGCAATAATAACTACTTTCTTAGACTTGCCTTATGCTCTAAGGTTAGCCTCTTCTTATTGTTTGCTCTTTTTGTGTATATTTTTATTTTTTCCATCTAATCATGATGCATTGCAAAGTGCTCTTTCTATGCAAGAAACAAGGGCTTATTATGCCCAAAAAGTGGAAAAAAGTTCCTTAGCTATAGAAAAAGAAAATAGATCGACTTACAAAGCATTTGGCACAATGAATAAAGAGCCAATGCCCAAAGAAGAAGCCTCTTTTGACAATATATTAAAGCTTGAATTAGAAAAGCAATTAAACAAACAATTGCACTATCAATCCAGCTATATAGTAAGAGATTTACTTTCTAAAGAAAGTGTTCCCTATAATGAAAGTGCTTCTGCTTCACTTTTTGATAAGACAAGACAAATTGACAATGCCCTTTTACAAACAGCATTAAAATTGAAAATGCCCTTGCAAAACATAAAAGTCAAAAGTTCCTATATCAAATCTAAAGAGCATGTTTTTTATCTATACCAAAGAATATATATAGATTTTCCTCATGATTTATCGCAAAAAGTTTGGGATAAAAATCTGCAGGAACAACTTTCTTTATGGGCAAATAGTGCAAAATTACAAAACAATAAAGATTCAAAAAATGTGAAAAAAGCTAAAGTTCTTGTAAACAATGTAGCTACACACGAATTATTTTATAATTATGTAGAACCATTAGCTAAAATTAGCATTGTTATTGATGATTTAGGTTCAAATTTAGATCAAATTGCATCCTTTACTAGTCTTGAATTTCCTATCACTTTTTCTATTCTTCCAGATATGAGACATGCATCAAAACTTGCTACAATAGGCCATTTTGCTGGAAAAGAAATACTTTTACATCAGCCTATGGAAGATATTGAGCGTAAATTTATTGAAAGATCTTCTCTTTTAAATAATGACACAAAGGAACAACTAAGAGCTAAGTTTTTGAGAAATTTAGAAAAAGTGCCTTTTGCTATTGGCTTAAATAATCACACAGGTTCTGGCTTCACAGCTAATGCTTCTAGCGTGCAAAGATTTCTTGAAGTTATTTTAGAAGAAAATTCCACTCTTTGCGTTTTAGACAGCGTGACAACAGGTAAAACTCGTTTACACGATTTAGCTCAAAAAAATTCTATAAATACAGCAAGAAGATCTGTTTTTTTGGATAATATTGAAAAAGAAGAAGAAATTCTAAAGCAATTAGATCTCGTACTTGAAATGGCTTTAGCAGATCCAAGTAGGCATGTTATAGCCATTGGACACCCTTATAAAGCCACAATAAAAGCCCTCAAATCTTGGGAGGGCTATAAAAATGAAAATGTCACTATTGTTGATGTTTTCTAAAAGATTTATTTAATTTCTACCAGTATGGCCAAAGCCACCCTCGCCTCTTTGTGTTTCTGATAAAGAGTCTGTTATTTCAATATCTAATTGAAATGCTGGTTGAAAAACAAGTTGCGCAATTCTTTCTTTATTTTCAACTATAATATCAACTTTTGAAGTATTTAATAAAACAACTATAATTTCACCGCGATAGTCTTTATCAATAACTCCAACACCTTGAGCTACTGTTAAACCCTTTTTCGCCCCTAAACCAGAACGGCTATATACAAAAGCAGCTGTGTTTTCTTTTAAAATTTCTATTTGTATGCCTGTTGCAAAGGCTTGTCTTTCGCCAGCCTTCACTACAATTGACTTTTCTTCGCCTAAACACGCACGCAAATCAAGGCCAACAGAACCCTGTGTAGCATAAGCTATACCTTCTTCGTATATTTCTTTTGCATGAGCGACATATTTTATTTTAACTCTCTCTAGCATATAAAACCTATTAATTTAAAGTCCCAAGTATGCAGATTTTACCCTGCTATCTCTAAGTAACTCTCTGCCTCTTCCTTCTAGTGTGACAGAACCTGTTTCTAATATATAAGCATAATCAGCAATAGTAAGAGCGGCAGATGCATTTTGTTCAACTAATAGAATAGTTGTTCCATTTTCGTTTATTTTTTGAATAATATTAAATATTTCACGCACTAAAAGAGGAGCAAGTCCTAAGGAGGGTTCGTCCAAAATAAGCAATTCTGGCTTTGAAATCAATGCTCTTGCAAGTGCGAGCATTTGCTGTTCACCGCCTGAAAGAGTTTCCCCTTTTTGCCATGTTCTTTCTTTTAATCTTGGAAAAAGACTATATAATCTTTTTTTATCTTTTTCTATATTTTTAGTATCATCTCTAGAAAATGCTCCAAGCATAATGTTTTCTTCAACTGTTAATCCAGGAAGAATCCTTCTGCCTTCAGGCACTAATGCAATACCATAATTAACCATTTGCTCACAGGGCACATCTAAAAGTTCTATTTTGGTTATACTTTCTTCAGAAATATATAATATAGAACCAGTAACTTGTTTATTTAAGCCCATAATCGAACGTATTACAGAAGATTTTCCTGCACCATTTGCCCCTAGTAATGTTACTATAGATGATTGTCTAATCTTTATATTCACATCTTTAACAGCGTGAACTTTATCATAAAATACGTTCAGATTATTTATTTCGAGCATTTCTTGCCTCTTTATTATTTTAGCAAGTATTTATAATTATTTATCATTTCTACCAGAAAGAATACCTCTTTGAGCTGTTCTTATAAATTCAACAAAGAATTTAATTTCTTCAAAATCGTATTTTTCTTCTAATTCTTTTAATGCTTCTTGACGTGGAGTTGTTGAAGCCCATATCAATTTGTAGGCATATTTTATTGCAGAAATAAGTTCACTACTCGCTTTCATTCTGCGAAGACCAACTAAATTTGGAGATTGAACACTTCCTCTACAACCATCTGATGCCAACATAAAAGGAGGTAAATCTTGCGGAATACCAGTCATACCGCCAACAAATGAAAATTTTCCTATACGAGAAAATTGATGAACAGCAGACAAGCCACCAATAATAGCATAATCTTGCACTTCAACATGCCCTGCTAAAGTTGCTCCATTAGACATAACTATATCAGAAGCTATTTTACAATCATGTGCTATATGAGTATATGCCATAAAAAGGTTATTATTTCCTATACTTGTTATACTATTGTCTTGCACGGTACCTCTATGTATTGTGCAAAACTCTCTAAATGTATTATTATTTCCTATAACAAGTGAAGTTTCTTCGCCTGCAAATTTCAAATCTTGTGGGTCACCACCAACACAAGCATATGAATGTATAATATTATTTTCACCTAATGTGGTGAATTTTTTAACACTAGCAAATTGGCCAATCTTTGTTCCTGCACCAATTTTAACATTATCTTCTATACATGCACAATGTCCAATTTCTACATTGTCAGCAATTTCTACATTTTCACCTATAAAAGCTGTTGGGTGAATTTTTTGCATTTTTATTCCTTTAAAATTTATTTTAGACTCGAATTATATAGATTTTGGACTAAAAGTCACAAAATCCTCGCTCATGAAAAAAATGGTTTTCACTTTGCTCATTAAATACATTATTAATCTTTATCTACCATAGCCGCTGTTAAGTCTGCTTCGACAACAAGTTGGCCATCAACATAAGCCTTTGCTTGCATCTTCCAAAGAGCTAATTTATTACGTGGATTTTCACAAACAATTTCTAACTTATCACCAGGGCCTACTTGTTTACGGAATTTAACATTATTGATTCCAGAAAAAACAAAAAGTTTTTTAGATAAATCTACATCTGCTGGTTGAGATTTTAAAGCTAAGATTATACATACTTGTGCCATAGCTTCAATCATCAAAACACCTGGCATTACAGGTTGATTTGGAAAATGACCTTGGAAAAAAGATTCATTAGCTGTTATATTTTTATATGCCCTAATGCTTTTTGTAGGTATAAGTTCAACAACTCTATCCACTAATAAAAATGGATAACGATGTGGAATCAATTCCATTATTTCTAAAATGTTTAATGGTGCAATGTTTTCCATTAATTCTGTAGTATCTGTCATTTTAAACTACTCCTTGTCTTCGTCTAATTTTAATTCTTGTTCTATACGTTTTAATCTCTTAAATACTTCAGGATATTTTGGCATTAAGGATAAAATCTTCATAAAGTTTTTATAATTAGTTGCTGGCACACCACCAACAATTGCATTATCTTCAATATCTTGCGCTACGCCACTTTTTGCAGCAATAGTAACATTAGAACCAATGTTTAAATGGCCTGCAATTCCAACTTGTGCAGCAATTGTTGAGTCATTTCCGATCTTTGTTGAACCAGCAACACCAGTCAATGCAACTATAAAAGTTCTATCACCAACAATAACATTATGTCCTAATTGAACAAGATTATCTAAACAAGTTGCCGTTCCAACTTCTGTTTTATTCAAAGCTGCTCTGTCTACACAAGAATTAGCTCCAATTTCAACCTTGTCTTTCAAAATAACATTGCCTATTTGTGGAATCTTTATAACTTCATTTTCTAGTCTAATAAATCCAAAACCTTCAGCACCAATAACAGCACCAGGTTGTAAACAACATTCATCACCTAAAATAGAATCAGACATAACAACAGAATTTGGATATAAAATACAATCATTTCCTATAAGTGCATTTTCGCCAATGTAAACATTTGAAAATAAAGTAGTATTATCACCAATAACTGCATTTGCACCAACTGTAACAAAAGGATAAATAGTACAATCATGTCCAATCTTAGCACTTTCATGAATATAAGCTTGATCACTTATGCCTTTATAAAAACCTTGTTTTTTAGCAAATATAAAAATACAACGTGCAAACATTTCATAAGGATGATCAGTTATTATAGCTGACTTTACTCTATCTGCATATGTTTCTTTTAAAATTAAAACACCTGCATTTGTCTTTGCAATATCTTTTACATATTTTGGATTTGACACAAATGAAATTTCACTTTCACTTGCCATTTCTAATGTGTTAACTCCTGTTATTTCAATGTCTTCACCAGTAAAAGGACAATTGAGCATCTTTGCTATTTCTGATAATTTCATATTTTAGTCCAACTTTGAATTTTTTATACTTCATCTATCTTAGGAATGAAGCATTTTTTCACCTCAAAATATTAACATGTTGAAATAAATAATGCAAGTTTTCCTTATGCTCATTTTGACAAAGAAGTGGCAAATATGGCATTTATGTGACAATAACTCATCTAAGTGTTTTATTTTATTGATATTTTACAAAAATTTATATTAAGTATTATTGAATTATTATCAATATTTTTGATAAATATTTAATTTTTGTCTTATATTTATGAAAAATTTTTATAAATCCACCTTAAAAAGCTTGACAAGTAATTAAATTATGGCTATTTATTTTTCAAGAGCAATATATTGTTTGGTTGCTCAATTTATTTTTTTATCTCAATAAAGGAGAAAGTATGCATCACTTATTTTTAGTGCTTTTACAAAAAAGACAATTTGTTTATGTTTTATGTGCTATAATTTTTACATTAGCAACTTTAGCTGTAAGTTTTCAACCTTATTTTGCTGAAGTATATTCAAAAAGACATGCAATAGCTATCATGGTTTTGACTGTTCTTTTGGGAATTTCTTATACTGGATTTATCAAACATTACGCGCCTCATAAGAAGTTACATTAAAATCTAATTTAAAATAAAATCCATTATAAGAGTATTATAAAAAATAATACTCTTTTTTATTTAAAATGCTTTTTAAGAAAAATTATATATATAAAACACTTACTTATTTTGCATTATTTGACAAATTTCCTATATATGTTAATTTATTAAATACAAAAATTAATACTATAAGGTTTTTTTATGGCTATACTCGATGCTTCTTGTGTTACTGCTATCATTACTACTTATAATGATTATATTAAAACATTAGCCTGTCTTGAAAAAGTTATACAGCAAGAAGATATTCCGCACAGAATTATCATCGTTGATAATGGATCGGAAAATTCTTATGTTGATAACCTTCTTTTTGAATGGAAGGAAATTGTAAAAAAATTTAACACTGAAAATGAAAAACAATTAGAAGAACCTATCGAACTTTTTTCTATAGAACGTTCTTTAGCAAAATCTATATTATTGCGTCTTCCAAAAAATGAAGGCTATGCAATAGCTATAAATTCTGCCATTAAAATAGGACTTTATGATAAAGAATGTTGTGCTTTTTGGTTTTTACACAATGACATTTTAGCAGAAAGTTATGCTTTATCTGCTTTAATGCAACATACATCAGAAGAAAAAAATTCTGAAATAGAAGAATTTCATATTATTGGCTCAACCTTTCTCACCGAAGATCCACTTATTTTAGAATGTGCTGCAGGCGGAAAATTTTCTTCTTTCACTGGAAAAATATCATTTTCAGATGAAAATATTTCACGTTATTCACTTTCTTCAAGAGAAAAATTAATTAAAGAAATAAACTTTATCTATGGTGCATCTTTATTAGTGAAAAGAGAAGTTTTTGAAAAAGTAGGCCTTTTTTCAGAAAAATTTTTCCAATATTACGAAGATATAGATTTTTCTTTAAAAGCAATAAATGCCGGCTTCAAATTAAATTGGGCTCCTGGTGCTCTTGTTATGCATAAAAAAGAAAATTCAGATAGAATAGCACCTGTTCGTTTTATTAATCAAATAGATAAAAGTGAGATGTCTTTAGAATATTATCACATAAAAAGTAGATTTTATTTAATTAAGAAATTACGTCCAAGATCTTATTATCTATCATTAAGTATTTTATTCTTTCCTCTTTTACTAAATACATTAAGAGGAAGAAAAACAAAGGCAATAAATAGTATAAAAGCAGCCTTTGATGGCTTTAACTCATAAGGAGAAAATATGGATGTTTTAGAAGCTCTTTTCACAAGAAGAAGTATAAGAAAATTTAAAGAAAAAGAAGTGAGTCAGGAAAATATAGATTTGTTACTCAAAGCAGCTATGTACGCTCCAAGTGCTGGCAATGCTCAACCATGGGAATTTATAGTCGTTACAAGTCAAAAAGGCAGAGATTTTATTTCTACAACACATCCATATGTTGGAATGGCAAAACAAGCTCCATTAACTATCATAGTTTGTGCAAATCTTAAAAAAGAAAAATATCCTGGCTTTTGGCAACAAGATTGTTCAGCTGCAATTCAAAATATTCTTCTTGCTGCACATGCTTTAGGTCTTGGTTCAGTTTGGACAGGCATTTATCCAATAGAAGATAGAGTTAAGCTTATTTCAGACTATTTCAATATTCCTGAAAATATTATTCCTTTAGGTGCTCTTGTAATTGGTTATGCAGATCAACAACCTTCGCAAGCACAAAGATATAATACAGCATGTATTCATTATGAAAAATTCTAAAATTTTATATACTTAGAATAGTTATGAACAAAAAAAATATTATTTATTCAAACTTTATGCACATTAAAGAACAAATATATAAATTAAAGAACAATGAAAAAATTTTTCTTCTTTAGTTTCAATATCTTTGTTCTTTTTCGACTAAATAGTTCTTGCTTTGTAAATAATTTTTTTATATAATTTCCCATACTTTGCACACTTAGTGACAAAGTTACACACACATTAAAACAACAACAGGATATTAAAAATATGTTAATTACTTTTAATAAAAAAGACATAGCTGAAGGATTGAGTAAAGCTATAGGTATTGTACCTTTAAAATCTGGTTCATCTTATCTACGTTCTTTATGGATTGAAGCTAAAGAAGAATCTTTAAAAATTATGGTTACTGATTCAACCACAGAATTCACAGGCACTTATAAAGCTAGTGTACAAAATCCTGGAAATGTTGGTGTTAATGCAAAAGCTTTTGTTGAACTTATTAAAAAACTTCCTGATGGAAACATCACATTAAAATACGATGAAGAAAGTCGTATTCTACATGTAGAACAAGGAAGACGTTCTTATAAATTACCTACAGCTGATTCAACTTGGTTTAAGCCTCTTGATGAATTTCCTGAAGAAAATGCAATACTTTGGTCTGGCGACTTTTTCCAAGAAGTTATCGATAAAACATATTTCTGTATCTCTGATGATGAATCAAACGAACAATTAGCGTGTTTTTATATGTCAAAAACTGCTGAAAATTCAATTGATTGTTGTGGTTTAAATGGCCATCAATTAGCTGTTATTTCTTTTACAAATGATGAATTGGCTCATTTATTACCTGAAAAAGGTCTTTTATTACTCAAAAAATACACAGCTGAATTACGCAAATGGTTAAATTCTCAAGAAATTTATATTAATATTACAGAAAATAAACTTTTCTTAAAAGACGTAAATAATATTGAAACACTTTCTTTTGTGCGTTCTGATTATGATTTCCCTAATCATCAAGCTTTCTTAGATAGATTAAAATCAGGCGATCTTTCTTTGCTTACTCTTAATAGAAAAGAAATTTTAGATGCTTTAGAGCGTATACAAATTTTTAATAGTGAAGCTGAAAAATGCACTTATTTTACACTTGCAGAAAATGATCTTCAACTTTCTTCACAAGGACAAGAAACAGGTTCAGCTAAAGAGCATTTAGATGTTGAATATTCAGGAACTATTTCTTCTATTGCATTCCCAACTCGTTCTTTAATTGAAATTTTAAATCATTACACTTCAGAAAAAGTGACTTTCACTTTCACAGGAACTGAAACTCCTTGTGGCGTTTCTGGCGAGCAAGATTTAGATTATACTGTAATTATCATGCCAATGAAGATTAATTCTATAAACGTTTACGATGAATAAAAAAATAAAAGGTAATATTAAAAATGTCAGACATTAAAAAAATGTATTCTAAAATTGTACAAGACGACTTTCCACAAGAATTAACAATTCAATTTGGTGAAACAAAATTAAAATACAAGAAAAGAACTTGGAATATAGACGAAGAAGAACGTGGTTTGAGATATGGCGAAAATCCAGATCAACCTGCTGCTTTATTTGAATGTATTGAAGGTTCTATAGTTATAGATGGAAAGGAATATAGAAAACCAAATACAGGCATTATTTCCTCACTTTCTGTTGAACAAATGTTACAAGCTGGTAAACATCCGGGAAAAACAAATTTAACTGATGTTGATAATGGTATTAATATATTACAATATTTAACAGCAAAATCTGCTGCTGTTATCTTAAAACATAATAATCCATCTGGTGCTGCTTGGTCTGATGTTTCTTTATTTGATGCTTTGAATAAAGCATATTATTGCGATAGAATAGCTGCTTTTGGCGGTGCTGTTGTTGTGAATAGAAATTTAGATAAAGAAAGTGCTGAATTTTTAGCAAGTTCTTATTTTGAAGTTATTGCTGCACCTGCTTTTGACGAGGGTGTTTTAGAAATTCTTGCAAAAAGAAAGAATTTACGCATTTTAAAATTAGAACAATTAGCTGAATTAGATAAATATTGTGGTATTCCTTTCTTAGATATTAAATCACTTACTGACGGCGGTTTAGTTTTACAGCAATCTTTTGTGAATAGAATTCGTTCTGTTGAAGATTTTGTAGCAGCAAGCGGATCAACAAAAGAAGGCAATGAAGCAATTGCAAGAAAACCAAGTAAGCAAGAAGCAGAAGATTTACTCTTTGCATGGGCTGTTGAAGCTGGTGTTACATCAAATTCAGTAATATTTGCACGAAATGGTGCAACTGTTGCTATAGGCACAGGTGAGCAAGATAGAGTTGGCTGTGTAGAATTAGCAATACACAAAGCTTATACAAAATTTGCTGACACAATTTGTTTTGATAGATACAATATTTCTTTATACGAATTACAATTAAAAGCCTTACATTCAGAAGAATGGGCTCAAAATCTCAATAAAATTAACGAAGAAACAAGAGAAGCAAGAGGTGGATTACCAAATTCAGTTATGGTTTCTGACGGCTTCTTCCCATTTAGAGATGGTGTTGATACTGCTTTAGCACAAGGTGTTGTTGCTATAGCTCAGCCAGGCGGTTCTGTACGTGATTTTGAAGTTATTCAAGCATGTAATGAAGCAAAACCTCAATGTGCTATGGTATTTACAGCACAACGTTCTTTTAAACATTAATTTCTATAAATAATTCTTTGCATTTTATTCTTTAATCGAGTATAAAAAATATAGATACTTTTATGCAAAATAGAATGCAATTCTAAGGAGAATATATGAGACTTATCACACGTTCTGATTTTGACGGATTGGCTTGTGCTGTATTATTAAAAGAAGCTGGAATTATTGACTCTTGGACTTTTGCACATCCTAAAGATTTACAAGATGGTTTAGTAAAAGTTGATGAAAATGATTGTCTAGCAAACGTACCTTATGTAGAAGGTTGCGGCTTATGGTTTGATCACCACTCTAGCGAACAAGAAAGACAATCTTTTAAAGAATTTAAAGGCGATAGTCGTCCTGCTCCTAGTGCTGCACATGTTATTTATGATTATTATGGCGGAAAAGAAAAATTTCCTAATTTTGATGAATTATTAGTAGCTGTTGATAAAGTTGACTCAGCAGATTTAACATCTGATGAAATATTAAATCCACAAAAACATCCATGGATTTTACTTGGATTTATTATGGATCCACGTACAGGATTAGGCAGATTTAGAGAATTTACTATTTCAAACTACCAATTAATGGAAAAATTAGTTGAATGGTGTAGAACAGATAGTATCGAAACTATTATGGCTTATCCAGATATCAAAGAAAGAATTGAACTTTACAATGAACAAACAGAAAAGTTTATTGAAATGGTGCATGCTAATACAAAGATTGATGGCACTGTTATAATTACAGATCTTCGTAATGTAGAAACTATTTATACTGGAAATCGTTTTATTATCTATAGCCTTTTCCCTGAACAAAATGTTTCTGCTTGGATTGTAAGCGGTAAGGGCGGTAAAGGCTGTTCAGCTGCTGTTGGTTATAGCGTTGTGAATAGAAGTGCAAAAGTTAATGTTGGCTCATTAATGCTTAAGTATAATGGCGGCGGCCATAAAGCTGTTGGCACTTGCCAATTCACCGACGAAGAAATGGCTACAGATCTTCCAAAAATGCTTGCTGAATTGAAAGAATTAAATAAATAAGCGAAGCGAAGAAATTCTTTAGCGAGCGAAGCAAGAACGACGCTTCTTGCAAGCGAGGATTTTGTGCCTAGTTAGGCCAAAATCTATCTGAATTAAGTAGAAATGGCTACAGATCTTCCAAAAATGCTCGCTGAATTGAAAGAATTAAATAAATAAGCGAAGCGAAATAATTCTTTAGCGAGCGAAGCAAGAACGACGTTTCTTGCAAGCGAGGATTTTGTGCCTAGTTAGGCCAAAATCTATCTGAATTAAGTAGAAATGGCTACAGATCTTCCAAAAATGTTAGCTGAATTGAAAGAATTAAATAAGTAAGCGAAGAAATTAAATTTATAAGGACATAGTGCTAAATACTATGTCCTTTTTTAATTTAATAATAGTTAAAGAAATGGATTGCCACGTCGCAAGCTCCTCGCAATGACGAGTCGAGAAAATTTCTTTTACTGCTGACGATTTAATTTAAATTATTATTTACAATAGAAATTTTTATCCCATTAAATACGTTTTACTGACTCGTCATTGCGAGGAGGGGTATAACGACGACGTGGCAATCCATGTCTTTAAAAAAAAGAAATCACATTTGGAACGCAGTGACAAATGTCTACTTATTTTTTTAACGTTAGCCTATTCTTAAAATTTTAAAGCGGAAAAGTATTTAAGCTTTAGCTTAAAACTTTTCCGCAAATAAAAAAATAACTATTCTTCTTTAGCTAAGCCCTTACGGACACATCTTGCATATTAGGGTTTGCAAAGGGAATTATTCCCTTTGCCCGTCGGAGACATAATAAACAAAACCACTATTCTACTTTGCCCACAAAAGCCTATTCCCTTTCTTTGTGAGATTTCCTAAATAGAGTTCTTTCCAATAGAAGGGGACAATATTTTCTTTTCCTTCGTAGTTGAGTGATTGCCCATTTATGAGTGCGTATATTTTTTGAATATCTTCTTTGCTTTCGAATATAATTTTTTCTTTGGATGGCGGATATATTCTTAATTTTGCAGAGAGCTGTGAATTGAGATTTGCTGCTTTTCCTATATTCATACCTTGAAATTTGAAATATTTGTTTTCATTTGCTAATTCTAATGCTTTTTCAGGTATATAATAGATATTTTTTCCAAAGATATAGGCTTTATCTTGCTTTTCAATTGGATTTTTTAATTTTATGGAATCGAAATTTTTATTTTCTATGATTTTTTCAATTGTTCTTTCTTGGATTTTATGTGCTTCTTTTTTGAATTTAGCTACAAAAAATCCTTGTGTATCTTGATGTTTTGTTTCTAATCTCCATACTCCATCTATATTATTTTTTGCAATATCCATTTCAAATTCAGGTAATGGCTGTAATTTTTCTTGTTTGAGGCCAAGTTCGTTAATAGCGAAGAGAACTTGTTCTTCATTTTCTTCTATATTTGTAGTGCAGGTGGAATAGACTATTGTTCCATTAACTTTTAATAATCTATAGGCTTCTTTGATTAATTGTTTTTGTAAAGCAACTAGATTTCTAGCTTTTTCTTTTGTCCAAATTTCTTTTACAAGCGGATTTTTGTCTATTGTTCCCCAGCCTGAACATGGCGGATCAAGTAATATATGGTCAAAAGATTGATCTGCTAATGGAATTTTTTCACCTGAATAATTACAAGTGACTACATTAAAACATTGCATTAGTTCTAGATTTCTGCGTAGATTTGCAAGTCTTGTAGAATTTGGTTCGTTTGCGATTATAGTAGTATTTGTATTGAAGATATTTGATAGCATACTTGTTTTACTACCTGGACTAGCACACATATCGAGAATTGTGATATTTTTATCTGTTATTTCCATATTTTGCTTTAGAGCAACTGGTGGCAACATAGAGGCTCTGTCTTGAATATAGATAAGGCCAAAATAGTGTGCAAGGCTATTTCCTAAAGAATTTTTTTCAAGAGTACAGCGTCTTGCTAATGGGAAGAAAGTATCTTCTTCAAATTCATAATCTTCTGCTTTTAAAAAATCTTCGATAAGTGGGAGTTCATTATTATTCTTAGAAATAATTCTAAAAGAACGCTTAATTTTCATTTGTGTTTTTAGCATTTTTTTGTTATTGTCCTATGTGTGTTAATAATGTAAATCAATTAATAAAAATATTAATAGAATTAAAATGAGGAATAGTGTCAAATATGAAAAAATCTTTTTCTTTACTACTTGCATTTTGCTCTGTGTTTCTTATCTCAACACAAGCTTTTGCGAATGTCAAAACTTATCTTGTAGCTCCATTTAAAGTGAATGGCCCTTCTGATTATCAATATTTAGAACGTTCTATTCCTTCAATGGTTGCTTCTCGTTTATTCTGGAGTGAAAATTACGAAACAGCTTCTACTCAAGATTCTTTTGCTAAAACAAAGCCGATTGATTCACGTCAAACAGCTTCAAAAACTTTAGATAAGCAAAAAGCCGATTATTTGTTTTATGGTTCTGTAACAATTCTTGGTAATGAAGCTAGTGTTGATATGACAGCATTAAGCAAACAAGGCCAAGTATGGCAGAATTCAACAAGTGCTAAGGTGGATAATCTTATCACTGAATTACAAACTTTGTCTGATACATTTGCAAGCCAAGTTTTTAAGAAAAAAGCATCTAGCCAAGCACGTTCTGGCGAATTTATTGGTAGAGTTCCAACTTCTGGAAGCATTATTGAAGCAGAACAAAGTTCACGCTTTGTTTCTTCTTCATTCTACTATGAAGATCAAGACACAACTCGCTTAAGAAGCCAAACTCTTCCTATTGCTGCTGTGAGCATGGATATGGCAGATATAGACAATGATAATGCAGCTGAAATGGTTTTTGCTGATGCTGCTAATAAAATCTATCTTTATTCATGGATGAATGGAAAATTAAGCGCTAAGGCTGAATACGAACTTCCTGGTGCTGTTCGTTCTCTTGCAGTACGCTTCTTTGAACAAGGTGGCAAACACTATATTGCTTATTCTGGTTTTAGTGATCATGAAGCAAGACCACTTGGAACAATCTTAGAATTTAATGGATCTTCTTTAGTAGAAGTTGCAGATCGTATTCCTTACTATCTTAACACTGTTATTCTTCCTGGCTTAAGAAAAAGAACTTTGATTGCACAATCTTATGATATGAAAAAAGTTTTCAGAGGCCCTGTTTTTGAACTTTATGTAGATGGAAATAAGTCTTATTCTAAAGGCCCTAATGTTCCATCCTTGCCTAGTGTAGCAAATGTCTATAACTTTGCTTATTTACCTTCCTCTGCAGGCGATAATGTAGCTGTTTTAGATAAACATGAAAAAATTGCTGTCTATGCTAAATCTGGAAAGAGACTATACCAAACAACTGATACATATTCAGGTGGTAATGCGTATATTCGTCTATTTGGCGGTAAGTTAAGTGGTAATACATACGACAATACTTCTTATTACTATATCCCAATGCGTATGCTTTCCTTAGATTTAGATAAGAATAATAAATACGAATTACTTGCTAACAGACCTTTATCAACAGCTGCTACAGTTTTCAAAAACTTCAGAAACTACCCACAAGGCGAAATTCAAGCCTTTGTTTGGGATGAATACACATTAGCTATGCTTTGGAAAACAAAGAAAATTAATGGTACTGTGGCTGATATTCATGTAGGCGATCCTAACGATGATGGCATACTTGATTTAGTTGTTACAGTGGTTTCTTATCCAGGTGCTCTAGGTACTGGCGATAAAAAGACTTATGTAAGCCTTTTCCCACTAGAATTAGAAGAAATTCAAAACGCTCCTGGCGAAAGAAATTAATTCTATTCTAAAGAAAAATTGATTAAATAGAAAATCCCTTGTTAGAGATAACAAGGGATTTTTTTGATGGAAGAAAATTAACTATAATTACATTCTTACTTTTATATTTTCTTTGTGCAAATATTCTTTTATTTCTTGCATGGTGTATTCATTATTATGTACTATTGAAGCAATTAATGCAGCACTTGCACCAACATGCAAAGCTTCTGCTAAGTGTTTTGGTTCTCCAGCACCTCCAGAAGCGATTACAGGTATCTTTACAGCCTCGCAAATCATTTTTGTGAGATTGAGTTCATATCCAGTCTTCATACCGTCTGCATCAATAGAATTTAGGCATATTTCGCCTGCTCCTAATTTTTCGCAACGTATAGCCCATTCTAAAGCGTCTATGCCCATTTTTGTGCGGCCGCCATGTATAACTATTTCATAACCAGATGGAATTTCTTTAGTTATTTCAACTTTTAAAACATCCATACCTACAACCACAGCCTGAGAGCCAAAGGCATAAGCACCTTCTGAAATAAGAGTTGGATTTTTTACAGCAGCTGAATTGAGTGAAATTTTTTCAGCTCCAGCAAGTAAAACTTCACGCATTTGTGAAAGTTCTGAAATGCCTCCGCCTACACTAAAAGGGATGAAGATATTTTCAGCTACTCTTGAAACTACATCAAGAAAAAGGCCACGTTTTTCGTGTGAAGCTGTGATGTCATAAAAAACTATTTCATCAGCACCGTCTTCATAGTATTTTTTTGCACTTTCTACAGGATCGCCAATATCGATATTTCCTTGAAATTTTATACCTTTAGTTAATTTTCCATCTCGAACATCAAGACAAGGAATAATACGTTTTGAGAGATTTTCTTTTGTCATTGTCTTTCCTTTATGCTTGATTAAAACAATATTGTGCAAAATTTTCTAATAATTTTAAGCCAACTTTTCCGCTTTTTTCTGGATGACATTGTACAGCCCAAAGGCCATTTTTTCCATAAATAGATGTAAATTCCATACCATAAGTGGTTGAAGCTAAGATTAAATCTTCTTCTACTTCATTATAATAAGAATGGACAAAATAAAATTCATCGCCAGAGTTAATGCCAGAAAACAAAGGAGAATCTTTTTTTAATACAAGAGCATTCCAGCCCATGTGCGGTATATTGATTTCTCTATTTCCTTCTTTTAGTCCAGCAGGAAAAAGCCTACAATTTCCTTTTACTATACCTAAGGTTTTTGTATTATGCTCTTCTGAAAAATCAAGTAAAATTTGTGCACCAAGACAAAGGCCGAGAAGTGGTTTTTCTTCAGCTATAAGTTTTTTTAAAACCAGATCTAATTTATGGCTTGTTAAATAATCCATTGCTTGTGCAGCAGAGCCAACACCAGGAAATATAACACCTTTTGCTTGTAAAAGTTCTTCTTGCTTTTGCGTAATCACACATTCAATATTTTGTGCTTTTAGAGCCCTGTACACGGAAGTTTGATTTCCAGCTTCATAATCGAGGATAGCGAGCATAGATTTTGCCTTTTTTTAATTTTTTAATTCAAGAGCTTGAGGCTCTGAAATAGGTGCTATTGTAGGTTCTTTTGGTTTTTGTATTTGTGGATTTTTTAATTCTTTTGCTTGAAGAACTGGAAGACTTCTCTTAGGAGTTTGAACACTTGGACGCGTGATATCTTCTTGCTTTTTAAATTCTTTTGTTGTTGGCATACTAGGTGTAGAATTTTTTGGCGAAGAAGGCGAAGTCATACTTGGCATGCTCGGCATGGTAGGATTTTTTGGCGGATCTGGCCTTTCTTTAGCCTCTAGTTTTGTTCTTTTTTCTACATCAAGCTTCATGCCTTCAGGTGAACTGTGCTTATGCATGAAATTATTCCATTCTTCAAGGCTGACTTTATTGTCTTTGTCAGAATCAATAATGTCATAAGCAGTCTTTGTGAAATTTGGATTAGCCATGCTAAATTCGTTATAATCAACAAATTTGTCTTCGTTGATGTCCATAAGTTCAAAACGTGAAGGTTGTTTTGCTTCTGCTTGTACATTTAAAGCTAGAACAGACAAAACAAGGCATAAGACTTTTAATTTATACATAATTACTTCTTTTTTTTCGCAAGATGTGCTGTTGCTTTGACAACTTCAACTAGCGTACTACTTTTTTTTTTGATGTGTCAAACTCGTCTGAAAACCCTGAAACCTTAGATTTTTTTTCAAAAGGATCGTATCTATCCCCTCCAAAAAGTTTTGCTTCAAAATCTCTGTCGTCTTGCACAGGATCTGTAAATTCAGCACTATTAGAAACTTTCTTTCCTTTCTTTTTAAAAATGTTTTTTATAGCGTCGTATTTTTTTTTCTTTTCTTCTGATTTAATTTCGCTTTCAATTCTTGGTCTAATATCATGTGCCATAACTGGTTTTTTTAGTTCAAGGCAGATAATAAGTTCTTTTGAAACAGCAAGAGGAAAAGGCGAAGCAAGGGTTGCTTTGATAAGATTTTCGTATTGATCTTCAAGTGGGTATATATCGTCAATATAAAATAAAATATCGATAAGGCTTTCAATTTCAACACTTTGAAAATACGAATCTATTTCACTTGCAAGTGGATTTCCTCTTTTAGGAAATCTTTTATAATATTCAATAGCAACTTCACGAACCTTACCCTTTTGGGCTCTTTGAGCATAAACTTTCATAGCTCTTGAAAGATGTGCAGCTTCGAGATCTGGACTTTCTTGAATCTTATAAATAGTTGCTAGGGCAACAAGTGCTTCTGCTTCATTTTTCTTTTCTAGACAGGCTTTTGCAAGCAAAGGAATAGCTCTTTTATAATCGCCATTTCTGGCTAAAAGTTTTCCTTCTTCATAAAGAGATGTAGGTTTTACTTCATTAGCACTGACTTGTTTTTCATTGATTAAATAGTCAAGTTCAGCATCAAATTTAAAAGTTTGTAATGGTTTATCTTTATTTTTTTCTATGTATTTAACTAAAAGATTTCTTTTTTCAGCTTCAAATTTTGCACATGAGATAATAAGCGGTTCTAAATCAATAGGTTTGAAAGGTATGATAAGAACTTGTGTAAAGCCAGCTTCTCTAAAGGCAATAAGTTCGTCTGAAGAGCTTGCTAGGCCAATAAAGGGCTGATGTAAAAGATAGGGATTAAGCTTAACAACATGCATTAAATCAAAGGCTGAAATGTCAGTAAGTTGAGCAAAGCAAAAAATAATTTCTTTTCTGTCGAAATTGCTCTTAGCTGAAGTGCCTATATCTTGTAAAAAACGCACGCCAGAAGTGTAGGTTGCAATACTACGCATTCCAATAGATCTCAATATGGATTTTTGTATGTTTGCATGCCCATCACTTGGAGCTAAAATAAGTGCACGTTTAAATAAAGATTGTAAATTTTGCATGATTTATTATAGGCAATGTTAAAGTTTTTTGCAAGTATAATAAAAAGGCTTGATTAAGAATAAAATCGTATTTAAAACTAGACTAAAGCAGAAAAACCAACGCCAAAATATGTATTTCCCTCTCCATAACTCATAATAGAAGAAGACGGTTTTTCATAAAAAGTTGATGACATAGATTGTAATTGTGCTTTTGTTACTGAAAGATCTTTTGAAATATTTTCGCTTGCTCTTGTTTTTTCTAAATTATCTAAATATTGTAGTTCTTTAAATTCATCGATTAAATGTGGGTTATCTACAAAAAACTGCTGAATCTTAAATCTATCAGGTGAATTTGTTATGATATCAACACCTTCGCCAGAATAATTCGTAACAAGTTGATATTCTGTGTTTTTATCGATTCCAAGTTCTAGAAGTCCATTTTCAACTTCTTCTGAAAATTCAGCCTTTCTTTCTTCTTTATAGTTTTCTATTTTATTAAAAGATATTTTATTTTGATCGTGCAAACCAAGTGATGCAAAAACAGAATTTGCCGCAAGAGCAAGTTGATTTGTTTCATTTGCCCCATAGGCTTTTTTTGCCTGTTGAAATGATTTTGGCAAATCTTTGACAGATCTGATTTCTTCCTTTGCTTGAGCACTTTCATCGTTGTTTAAATTCCATAAGGAAGCTAAAGGGGAAGAAACGATTGGATTATTCGTAACTTGCGACATATAATTCTCCTGCAAAGTTTATTTTTATTAAAAAAAGAGCGAAAAATTTTTGACGTTTTTTTCCTTTTTTTCTAACTTATAAAGATTAAGCAAATTATATGCCAAACTGTATTAAATTTTAAGATTTTATTAAAAATAAAAAAAGAAAAGCCCTTATTCTAAAATAAGGGCTTACTCAAATTTGATTTCTGTGAATAAAAAGCTGTAAAATTACTCGCCTTTAGGACGTGCAACAGGTTTTACCACAGCACCAGAACGAATGCAGCGTGTGCAAACATTGATGCTTTTTACTTGACCGTCAGTAAATTGATGACGAACATTTTGCAAGTTAGGTAAAAAACGTCTTTTTGTTTTAATATTAGAGTGACTTACCCAGTTGCCCACTTGTGGTGCTTTTCCACATACTTCACATTGCTTAGCCATAATAGCCTCCTATAGTAAACACCCTTTGGGCGTAAAAACATAATTTTGTGTCGAACAAGAGTGATACACTTTTTTTAAAAAAAGTGCAAGTCTTTAATGCTGCTTTTTAAAAAATTTAAATTATTTAACATAATTCACTCAAATCGATTACTTTAAAATTTTATAAACTATGTCCTTTTCGAAGATTTTTCTCGTCTTTTTTCTTTCAAATTTCAAGCTTTACATCCTTTGCTTTCTTCTATATTGTTAAAAAGAATATTTGATTTGTGATGGTAAGGTTTTAATTTATGAATAGTCAGATACTTTGTGTTGCAAGCATGCTCAACAGAGCTTTAAATACACTCAACTACAGACTTATGGATCATTGTAATAGAGTGGGCTATCTTACTTTAAAAATGTCGCAAGCTGAAAATCGTTTTAATGATATACAGCTCACACAAATTTCTTTTCTTGCTATGCTGCATGATATAGGTGCCTACCAAACCGAAACACTAGACACATTAGACGATCCAGCTAAAGTTTTTAATTATGAAGTAAAAAATTCTATAGAACATTCAATTTATTCTTATCTCTTTTTAAAAGAATACGAATTTTTCTCTGAATATGTAGATGCTGTTTTATTTCATCACTTCTTTTACGAAAAATTAAATAAATCTGATTGCAAAAATAAAGATCTCGCGAGCAAAATCTTTATTGCAGACAAAATCGATCTTCTTATTTCAAAAGAAATGGTAGAAACACCTGAAGATATTTATAAATTTTTAGAAAATCCAACTTTTTGCCCTCATTATGCCTCTATGGCAAGAAAAGCAGAGGAAGAATATCAAGCCCTCACAAAAGCCCTAGATAATTCTTTTATGCAAGACTTTTCTTCTTTTCTTGAAGAAAATAAAACACACGATGGTTTACGCTCTTCACTCGCACATATGCTCTCACATATCATCGACTTTAGAAGCAAAGACACAGTCACACATACAGCTGCAACTGTCGAAATATCCACACTCTTAGGAAAACTCTTCAATCTTAGTGTTGAAGAAATAAATGAAATCCACTACGGAGCCATGCTGCACGATGTTGGTAAAATCTCAACATCCTTACTCGTTTTAGAAAAACCTGATAGATTAAATACTATGGAATATTCTATAATGAAAGACCATGTACTTATTTCTGAATATATCCTTAAAGATTGCGTTTCTGAAAAAGTCTTCAATATAGCCGTGCGACATCACGAAAAACTCGACGGAACAGGTTATCCAAGAGGTTTAAAATTTGAAGATCTCTCTCTTGCAGAACGCATCGTTGCCGTTGCAGATCTGCTCAGTGCACTGCTCGGACGAAGAGCCTACAAAGAGCCATTTCCAAAAGAAAAAGTTATCTCAATAATAAAAAGTACAGCAGATGAAGGAAAACTTTGTCTTGACGTTGTAGAAAAAGCTATTGAAAATATAGACTTAATATATGAAAATGTAGAAAAATGTTCTGATATCTCTATGAATAGATACGATACAATTCAAAAAGAAGCAGAAGAATTACTTTTAAAATATAAATCTTAACCTATATAGAAAGGAATTAAATATGGAATTTAAAGATACAGAAACATATAAAAATCTCAAATTCGCCCTCTCATGCGAAGCAGAAGCCATTGTGCGTTACCAAATCTATGCAGCAAGTGCAAGAAAACAAGGGCAAGAATCCGCAGCTCTGCTCTTCGAAAAAATGGCTAGAAATGAATTAGAGCACGCAAAAGTTTGGTTCAAAGAACTCTATCCTGAAAATACAGCAAGAAATATAGAAGAAAGCGTCAAAGAAGTAGCCACTCTAGAAAACCACGAATGGAAAGAACTTTATCCATCTTTTTCAGATATAGCAAGAAAAGAAGGTTTAAAAAATATAGCGGATATGTTTACAAGAATCTCCGCTATCGAATGTGAGCACGAAAGAAGATTTATCGAATTTCACCTCTCCCTACTCAACGAAAAAGAAGAAAATCTTGCAAAACTCGAAAATGTAGCCGAAGAAAAAGAAGAAAAAAATATAACAAGATACTGCATGTTCTGCGGCTATCCTAGCGAACTAGAATTAGAAATCTGTCCCGTTTGCGGTGCAAAAGATTCTATAAGAGAGTAATTTTTGTTGCCAAGGGTACTTTCCTTTTTGTCTCCGACGGCCAAAGGACTTGAAGCCCTTTGGAAACCCCAATAGGCAAGGTGAGTCCGTAGGGATTTAGCTAAAGTAGTTTTTTTATTTTTTTTATTTGCGAAAAAGTTTTAAAGTTTTGCTGCTTTGCACCAAAACATTAAATACTGTTTCGCTTTAAAATAGTGGAAATAATCTTTTGTTGAAATCAAGCTGCCATTTGTCACTGCGTTCCAAATGTGAGTTTTTTCTTTTTAAAGGCATGGATTGCCACGTCGTCGTTATACTCCTCCTCGCAATGACGAGTAGGTAAAACGTTTTTAATAGGATAAATATTTCTTTTTAAAGCTAAATCGTCAGTCTTAAACGCAATACACGAGACTCGTCATTGCGAGAAACGAACAAAGTGAGCGACGTGGCAATCTATAATCAGTAATGAAGCTAGAAAACTAAATTAACAACATGCACTTCTATTATTAAATTACAAAATTAAGTTCAAAGCTGAGATTTTCGAGCTACAGAAATTGGCACATGCCTTTTGTCGTCGCAGATAAATAGTACATACGAAGATAAAGCATACTGATTTTTTGTAAAAAAATCGTTGTATGCCTTTTCTTTCAAGACGACTTTGTGCCAATTAGCGGGTAAGGCCAAGGAGTTTGCAAAGAGGCGAGGCTTAGGGCTGCAAGCCCTATTGTCGCTTCTTTGCCCACGCTGGAGGCGAGGGGCGAAGCATAAGCTTGAATACAACTATAAAATGAACTTCTAAGTTGAATTTAAATAAAAAAAGACATGGATTGCCACGTCGTCGTTACACTCCTCCTCGCAATGACGAGTCGGTAGAACTTTTTTAATGGGATAAATATTTCTTTTTAAAGCTAAATCGTCAGTCTTAAACGCAATACACGAGACTCGTCATTGCGAGAAACGAACAAAGTGAGCGACGTGGCAATCTATAATCAGTAATGAAGCTAGAAAACTAAATTAACAACATGCACTTCTATTATTAAATTACAAAATTAAGTTCAAAGCTGAGATTTTCGAGCTACAGAAATTGGCACATGCCTTTTGTCGTCGCAGATAAATAGTACATACGCAGATAAAGCATACTGATTTTTTGAAAAAAAATTGTTGTATGCCTTTTGTTTCAAGACGACTTTGTGCCAATTTAAGCGCAGGTAAGGCGGGTGTTTGCTTTAGCGAATTTGTATTTTTCGCACAAAATACAAATGAGGATTTTGTATTGAGCATGCGAAATCAAAATCTTTCTAATAAAGAGGGGGCGCTAAGGACAGGCACTGTCCTTTTGCCTCTCTTGACCCCCGCTGGAGGCGAGTTAAAATTGTGAAAAAGCTTTAATAAACAAAAGAGATTAAAATTAATAACATTCTTTTTATAAAGGCATGGATTGCCACGTCATTACACTCCTCGCAATGACGAGTTAATAAAACGTTTTTAATAGGATAAATATTTCTGTAATTAAACAGAAAGTTAGAGCTAAATCGTCAGTATTAAATGCAATACACTAGCCTCGTCATCAATTGCGAGGAACGAACAAAGTGAGCGACGTGGCAATCTATTTCTATTTCCACGCAAAATGCAAGTGAGGATTTTGTGCACAGCGTGCCAAAATCTATCTATTCTCAGTTTTCCGTGAACGTAGTGAACAAAGGCTTTAGCGAACGCAGCATTTTCCACGCAAAATGCAAGTGAGGATTTTGTGCACAGCGTGCCAAAATCTATCTATTAATGTCCTGTAATATTATATTTCTTTAATTTATATTGTATTAACGAGCGAGAAAGTCCGAGAGAGTCCGCCGCATGTGCTTGTACAAAATCTGCTTTAACTAAAGCTCGTCTAATGATAGCCGCTTCGATTTTGTCTAAGGTATCTGCAAGATTTAGCTCATAAGGCAATAAATCGACAGCACTTTTAAATTGTGCTTCTTCGTCTCTTATTTCTGGTGGCAAGTCATTGTCGGTAATTTGTTCACTACCCACCAAGACAATACATCTTTCTAGCACGTTTTTTAATTGCATGATATTGCCTTCCCAATCGTATGCGGAAAGGTAGTTTAAAGCTTCTGCTGTAAATTTTTTATCAACAATACCGTTTTCTTGTGCTATTTTATGAGATAAAAAGCCTACAAGTTCAGGAATATCTTCTCTTCTTTCACGTAGAGATGGCATTTGAATTTCAATGATATTGAGTAAGTAGTAAAGATCTTCTCTAAAAAAGCCTTCACTTACTAATTGTTTGATGTCTTTTGTTGCACTCACGATAACTCGAATGTCTATATTAACGCTTTTCTTTGAACTGATTCTGCGTAATTGTTTAGTGCTTAACACGTCGTATATCTGTGCTTGTGCTTCAAGCGAGAGTTCAGTCACATCGTCTAAGAAAAGAGTGCCTTCGTTTGCTTGTTCTATCTTGCCTCTTTTGAGTGTTGTTGTGCCATTATTATCGCTTTCATAGCCATAAAGATCTGTTTCAAAGGCTTGAGAATTGAAACTTTTACAATTTACGATAACAAAAGGAAAGTCTTTTCTGTCTGAGGTATAGTGTATAGCTTTTGCTGCTAATGTTTTTCCTGTTCCTCTTTCGCCACGTATCATAACTGGAGTTTTATGTTTTGCCGCACTTTCAATAAGAGCACGAATTTCACGCATTGGCTTTGATTGTCCGCGTATATGCTCTGTGGAATAAGATTCAGCAATACTTTCTTGCAAGAGTTTATACTGTCTATGTGCTTGTGACAGTTTTGAAGCATTGAGCACGGTGATAAGTAATTCATCATTGCTAAAAGGCTTTGTGATATAGTCAAAAGCACCTTCACGCATAAGATCAACGGCGGACTCAATAGAGCCAAAAGCCGTCATGATAAGAACAGGCGTATGCGGATGTGATTTTTTTACGCTATGTAATATATCACGCCCCGTGAGTTTTGGCATTTTTAAGTCGGTTATGATGACATCAACTTCTGATTCATTCACAAAGGTAAGAGCTGTTTCTGGATCTGAAAGAGCTGTAACTGTGTAACCTGCGTCTAGAAGAAGAGTTTCTAAAACGAGAAGGTAGTTTTTTTCGTCGTCTAAAATGAGAATATGTGTTTCTTTTATCATAAATTGCACTCGCTTTAATTGTGTTCAGAATTTTTGAAACAAAGTTCAACACATGCACCTTGTTCCTCGCCCTGTACTTTATTATAAAGTGTTATTTCGCCGCCATGTGCTTGCACGATGGAACGAACAATTGGTAAACCAAGTCCCGTACCTTTTTCCTTTGTGGTGAAAAATGGATCGAGGGCATTTTTTAATACTTCTTCAGAAAAACCACCACCATTATCGCAAACAATAATACAAATATCTTTCTTTGCTCTGTGTTCAATCTTTATCGAAAGACTTGGATTTTCTTTGTTTTCGATAGCTTGAATAGCATTACTTATAACATTGTATATTGCTCTGTATAAGAGTTCGTCTTCACCTATAAGTATAGCTTTTTCAGGCACATCTATTTCAAGAGCTATATTTGAAGATTGGATTTTATTTTCGAGGAAAGTAAGCACCTTTGTTAAACAAAATAACAAGTTTACTTCCTTTGTTTTTAACTGTCTTGGCCTTGCATAGTCAAGAAAATCATTCACTAAAACACCAAGTCTTTTTAATTCATCCATCATAGCGTCTAAAATTCTTAGTGAAGCTGTGTCCATAGTGCTTTTATTGCGTGATGCAAGAAGTTCTGTACTTGATTGAATGATGCCAAGTGGATTTCGTATTTCATGTGCTATAGAAGCAACCATACGCCCCATACTCGCCATTTTTTCTTGATGGTGTAATTGAGCTTCTAGGTGTTTATTGTGTTCTATACGTTCTGAAATGAGGCTTTCTGCTCGTCTTGCAATATATTGTAATAAAACAAAGAGGAAAAGACAAGAAAGCACAAGAATCAAGAAGACAAGCCTTTGGAAATCAATTGCATTTTGATAGTGATTGCTGATGTCTATAGTTAATTGTAGAACACCAAGAAGTTCTGTTTGGCTGAAATAGTCAGCAAGCTCTTTGTCAACAGAAAGCGGAAAATAGACATTAAGCAAGAATGAGTCTTTATAAACTTCACGCTGTAAAAAAGCTTCTAAATAGGTGACAGTGCTTTCTTCTTGAAATTCATAGGGAAGAGAATAATCATAAAATCTTTCTAATTTTTTTGCGTCTAAAACTTTATCTTTTATTTCTTCTACATTTGTTGAATACACAACAGCACCCTCACTATTGAGAATGCGAACTTTCTTTATATCTAAACCGCTGAGAAGTGATTCTACTGTTTCATTTAAAAATCTATATTGTTCTGGATCACTTAGAGAGATAGTTTGTTGTGTGAGGGCCACAGGCACGGTGAACTTTCTAAAAAGTTGTTCATTGATATCTTCAGCGACAAGTATAGCGTATTCTTTTTGTGAGTCTAATAAAGAGATAAGCATAGATCTGCCCAAGATAAAGGTCAGAAAAACACTAGACACAATGATGAGTAAGAAAGAAACCCAAGAGAAATATTTTGCTACTTCAATGGTTTTTTCCGGCTTTATAATAAGCAAGCTATTATCCTCGTATTCAATGGCATTAATGCCTTAATTTTAGTTTTTTTTCAATTAAACTTTATGAGATATGGCTTAAAATGTAAAGCTTTTAATAACAACTGAATCTATGTGCTTTTAAAAAATGAGAATAATAAAATGTCTTTCTTTTTTATAGAAAAAATGCTATTATAATGCTAAGTCCTTTGGTTTTTGCCTTATAAACCTTGAAAATAAAGTATTTTATGCAAAGTAAGCAAAGCACGCAAAAAACTCAGAGCAATTCTGCAATTACCAGTCAAAATCTCTTTTACAAAAAAAGAGAAAGGGATAAGCTTATTCAAGCTCCCTTGTCTTGGTATGCTCTTGTTTTTTCCTTTGCTTTAGGCCTTGTTTGCCAGCATCTTTTTTTAGCTTCATTTTTTTCTTTGTTCTTGCTTTTGCTTTTTATTTTTCTTCAAAAAAAGCAAGATTTGAGAAATTGTATAAACTATTTCATCTTTATTTTTCTCTTTTTTGGTCTTGCTTTTCTTTATTCTTTTTCTTTCTATCCGCCAGAAAATCAAGAAAAATACTATAGAGAAATTCAAGCTTATAAAGAGCTTAGATTCAATGCACATATAGATAAGGTGCAATCTTTGCAAGACAAAAGATTGAGACTTATTCTTTCTGATATTTCTACTGATGCAAATAAAATTAACTTTGAAAAAAGAGCTGTTCTTTATATTTATTTAGAAAAGAATGCTCTATATAAAGATTTTGTTTTTCCTTTAGAGGGTATGCGTCTATCTTTTAATGCCAGGCTTCGTCCTGTTTCCTTTACTTTGAATCGTGGTATAAGCGATGCCTCTCTCTATTGGAAAACTATGGATATTTATTATTCTTCTTATCTTGATCCACAAAAAGCAGATATTGTTTTAGAGGGCAAGGGTGATTTTTTAGCTCAAATAAGGCAAAAACTTTACACTTCTTTTCTTGAATTGTGCAAGAATGAAGAGGGAGAAATTTCTCAAGCAAGTGCTATCTTGATAGCCTTGATTTTTGGTGAGAAATTTTATTTAGACAATGCTCTTTATCAAGTTTTTATTCAAGCTTCACTTGTGCATTCTATTGCTCTTTCTGGCATGCATTTATTTATTGTTTTTCTTGTGGCTTATACGATTACAAAAATAGTGCTTTATTTCTTTCCCTTACTCTTACATAAATTTCCACAAAAGTTTTTAATTTCTTTTTTTTCAACTCCTCTTGCTCTTCTTTATCTTTGGATAGGCAATAGCCCTATTTCTTTGATAAGAGCAAGTCTTATGTTGCTGATTTTTAATGTCTTTCTTTTTATGTATAAGAAATTTACATTACTTGATTGCCTTATGCTTTGTATTGGCCTTATTCTTCTTTTTATTCCTGAATCGCTTTTTCATCTTGGCTTTCAATTTTCAGTGCTTTCTCTTATGGCAATAGCCTTGTTTGGGCCTTTTTTTACTTATTTTTCAAAACAGAGTTTCCAAAATTATTCTTATGCAAATAATTTTGCACAGCCTACTTTTTTGATGAAAACTAGGCATTATTTTCTTGGATTATTCTTTATCTCCTTTATTATTCAGATATTCTTATTGCCTTTACAGCTTTCTGTTTTTGGTTTAATTAGCCCTTATTTTATTTTAAATCTTCTTTGGTTGCCTTTATTACAATTATTTGTGCTTCCTTTTGCTTTTCTGTCATTTTTCACCTTGTCCCTACCTTTATTGAGTGAATTTTTTTACACTCTTTCAACTTCTATCACAAATATTTTTATAGATTTTCTTTTCTTTTTGGATAATGAAAATTTACTTAAGCAAGTTCAATCCTACAGGCCTGATATATGGCAAAGCATAGCTTATTATCTATGTATTGTGACATTTCTCTATAGAAAGAAAATTCCTTTTTATTCTTTATTCCTTACCTTTTCTTGTGTATTACTTCTTTCTGCTCCCCTTTATAAATATTTTATTAATGACAAAGAGACAAAATTGACTATACATGCTTTAAGTGTTGGGCAGGGGCAAAGTATATTGATAAAATATGCGGATAAAAAATTTATTATAGATGCAGGTGGAGTTTTTGGAAGTAGATTTGATACAGGCAGAGACATTGTTTCAAAAGTTCTTACTTATCAAGATTTTGCACATATAGACAAAGCCTTTGTTAGCCATTTTGACTTAGATCATGCTAAGGGATTTTATCATATATTCTCGCATTTTTCTCTTTCAAATTTCTATTATTCCGCTCTTGATAATGACAAAATTATGCGTAAAGAATTAATTTCACTCGCACAGAAAGAAAAGATATCTACTCATCCTCTTTTTGCTGGCTCTAAGGTAGAGCTTATTGAAGATAAATTGTATTTTGAAGTTCTTTCTCCTTTTGAAGATTATTCCTATTCAAAAGCAAATTTTTCAAATAATTCTTCGCTTGTTTTGAGACTTGTTTATAAAGACAGAGGCATAGCTCTTTTTTGTGGAGACATTGGTTTAGAAGCTATAGAAAAAATTTTAGAATCTAATCTTTCTTTACAAGCAGATCTTTTAGTCCTCCCTCATCATGGTTCAAGAGATGCCTATAGTGAAGATTTTTATAAAAGAGTTTCTCCTAGTAAAGTTCTTGTATCTACAGGAAAATACAATTCTTTTCATCTGCCTTCACACAATGTTTATGAATATTTCAACAAAAATAAAATCTCCTTTTATAATACAGCTATAGATAATGATTACCTTTTTCTTTATGATTTACCTTAAAGCTTTTCTTAACTATTTAAGGCAATTAAAAGACTTTTGGCACGACTTTTGCTTATATATTACAAAATAGATAGGCAGAGGAATATTTTTCCTTATTTAACCTAAGGAGTTTGCTTTATGATGAGTAGTCTTTATATAGGTGCTACGGGCATAAAAACTCACGATAGCGGAATGGCTACGGTGAGTAATAATATAGCAAATGTCAATACAGTAGGCTTTAAGCAGTCGAATTGGCTTTTTCAAGATCTTTTTTATTCTCAATTAGCACTTGGAACTTCTAGTACGACTGTAGAAAATCAACTTGGACATGGTAGTGTGCATTACGACAATCGCACTCTTTTTACGCAAGGTAATTACGAAGCGACGGAAAATTTTACCGACTTATCAATCAATGGAAAAGGTTTTTTCCAAGTTATTGATCCAAACGGCGATGAATTTCTTACAAGAGCTGGAAACTTTATTTTTGATAACGAAGGTTATTATACAGATCATACAGGTGCTATCGTTCAAGCTTATGCAATAGATCCTCTCACAGGCGTTGAAGGAGCTTTAGGCGATATGCAACTTGATATAGTGAACGATGCCCCTATTTCGCCTGCTGTAGCAACTTCTTCTCTCACAGCACAATTTAATATAGGTATTAGCAATAGCCAATTTGAAAATTATGAAAGAGTGACAATTGCTGATCCTAATTCGCCAACAGGCACCACTGAAGTCGATCAAGTTGTTAATCCATATTTTAGTATGATTTCAGCCTATAATTCTCAAAACGAACCAACATTAGCAAATGCTGCCTATACCCAACCTCTAACTATTTACGATTCATCTGGAAATCAGCAAGATTTACTTGTTACTTTTGATATTGCCTCAGATGAAAATGGGCAAAAAATTGTCGAATATCTTATTTCTGTAGATCCTGAAAGTGTAGAATACAACGGCTCTAATCCTGATAAAGCAGGCATGCTTATGTCTGGAACAATGACTTATTCTTCTTCTGGGCAGTTAATAGATATGTCTGCCTTTACTCCGACAGTTGGTAGTGATTATTCAGATCTTTCCAATTGGAAACCATCAGCCCTTTCTGAAAATGGCTTCCCTGTTTTAGATGTGACTTTTCTAGATGGCGAAGCACAAAGTATTGAATTAAACTTCGGTGCAAAGGGAACTGCTTGGTCTGATCCAAATATCACGGCAGCTGACATCAATACAGATTCTACTCTTTTGCCAAGTATAGCTGTTCCACCTGATTTAGAATCAACTGCTTCAACTGCCTATGCTGGTGCATCAAATGTGAAAAATCTTAACCAAGATGGTAATGCTCAAGGCGAACTTTCAAATATTCAAGTCAAATCTGACGGAACTGTTTATGGTATTTTCAATAATGGCGAAAGTCATCCTTTATACAGAATACCTGTCTTTAGAGTGACGAGTGAAGATGGCTTAAGAAATGATGGAAATAACCACTATATAGTCACAGATCAATGCGGGCTTTTAGAAGAGGGTGTTGCCGGAACGTCAAATTATGGCACTATTTCTTCGCATGCTTTAGAGGGATCGAATGTGGATATGGCAAATGAAATGGTGAGCCTTATTGTTTTACAAAGAGGTTTTCAGTCAAATTCAAAGGCCGTGACAACTGCTGACGAAATGCTACAAAAAGCAATCACATTAAAAGCTAGCTAAAAAATTGAAACTAAAAACTCCCCTACATCGCAAAATGTAGGGGAGTTTATTTTTAAGGCTTAAGCGAGGCTGATGAAATTAGATGACTGGATCAATAAGGCCAACATTGCCATTTCTTTTCTTGTAGAGAACGTTAATTCTATCTACTTCAGCATTGAAGAAAACGATAAATTCATTATCATCTTTTTCAAGTTGCAAGAGGGCTTCCTCTATTTGTACAGGTTTTGGAGTGAAGTATTCATCTCCACTAACAATTTTCACACCATCTTCTTCTTCAACACTATAAGAATAAACATCAATTTCGACATTATTTCTTTTCTTGTGTCTTTCGCGAAGCTTATTACCGTGCTTCTTCACTTGTGATTCAAGCTTATCGGTAATGAGATCAATGGTTGCATACATATCACTTGTTTCTTCTGAACTTGTGATATTCATGCCTTCACCAGATAAAATAACTTCTACTTTTTGGCGGAACTTATCTACTGATAAAAGAACCTGTAGTTCAATAGCGGCATTCTTGCCAAGAAAACGACCGAGTTTTTCAAAACGTCTGCGTGCGTATTTCTTTAAGTGTTCGGAGGCTTCAAAATTCTTGAACGTAAACATAATATTCATATTACAAACTCCTTACTTTATACATTATATTTTATTAGAACATATTTCAAATCTATAAGCAATAAAAATTTTGACTTTTTATTTTTTAATCATTTGTTTTATTTAGCCATTTTTGAAAGATTTCTCTTGCTCTTTGGGCAAGAAGTGGCTTTCTTTCTTTCTTTTTTGCTCTAATTCCTAATTCTGGCATTAAACCAAAATGTGCATTTGAAGGTTGAAAGTTTTTCACATCAACTTGTAAATGGTTCAATAAAGCTCCTAAAGCTGTTTCTACAGGCGGTTGTTCTAGATTTTCATCATTTGCTCTTGCTACCAAGACTTTAGCAAGCCAAAGGCCTGTAGCAATTGATTCAACATATCCTTCTACACCTGTTATTTGCCCTATAAGAAAGATATTTTTTTCTTTTTGTAAGGATAAGTCTTTTGATAAAGTTCTTGGTGCGTTCACATAAGTATTTCTATGCACAGAGCCATAACGAAGAAATTCAACATTTTTTAATGCTGGAATAAGTCTGAAAATTCTGTCTTGTTCTTTGTATTTTAATTTCGTTTGGCAACCAACTAAGTTAAAGGCATTTCCCTCAGCATTTTCTTTTCTTAATTGCAAAAGAGCGTATGGCCTTGAGCCTGTTTTAGGATCTATAAAGCCAACTGGTTTTAAAGAGCCAAAACAGAGAGTTTTTTCTCCTCTATCTGCTAAAGCTTCAATCGGCATACAGCCTTCAAAATGAATTTCTTTTTCAAAATCGTGTGATGGAACTCTTTCTCCATCAACTAAAGCTTGCCAAAAAGCATGGTATTCTTCTTTGTTCATAGGGCAATTGAGATAGTCTTGATCATCTGCAGAATCAGGGTTTTCATGCCCATAGCGTGAACCATAGAAAGAATTTTCTTTATCAACGCTTGAAGCAAGAATGATTGGTGCTATAGCGTCATAAAAATAAAGTTTTGAGCTTTCAATGTATTTTTTCAAACTTTCAATAAGACTTTCAGAAGCCAATGGCCCAGCAGCAATAACTAGAACTTCGTCTTCTTCTAGTGTTATTTCATCTATACTAAGAATTTCTCTTTCAAAATATTGTATATATTCGTGCCCTTTTATTTCTTTTGTGACTTCTTGTGCAAAAAGTTCTCTGTCAACGGCTAAAGCTTTGCCAGCAGGAACTTTCACCTTGTCAGCTATTCTTAATAATGGACTGTTGAGAAAACGCATTTCTTCTTTTAATAAGCCTACGCCAGAATTTAACGCATCGTCAGATCTAAAGGAATTAGAACAGACAAGTTCAGCTAAATTTGGTGATTTATGTGCAGGAGAAAAATTCTTTGACTTCATTTCAAAGAGTTTTACTTCTATTTTTGCTTCAGCCAATGTTAGAGCAAGCTCACAACCTGAAAGCCCGCCACCTATAATAGTACATTTCATATAAAACTTCTTTTTAATTCTTAGTTAATATACACAAATAAAGTGTGTCTGCACCGCAAGATTGCGGATAAATATATTCTGAAAGTTCGATCTTTGCCTTATTTTCTTCTATGCATTCAGCAATCAAATCTTCGTTTTCTTTTTTATTTAATGAGCATGTTATATAGCAAATATGATCATTTTTAGAAAGTTTAGATAAAGCAGAAAGAAGCAATTCTTTTTGTAATTCGATAATTTCTTTTATGCCTTTTTTTGTGATTTTATATCTAAGATCAGGATTTGCACACAAAGTTCCAAGGCCTGAGCATGGAGCGTCAAGGAGAATGCAATTTATATCTTTTGCTTCAATTTCACGCATGTCTCCAATTTCAGTCTTTATTTCTTTTAATCCAAGTCTTTTTTGTTCTTCAATCATCACATCTATTCTTGCCTTGCTTGTGTCTGAAGCTAAAGCAATATTAAAAGCTTGTTCTGCTAATGCAAGACTTTTTCCGCCTACGCCACAACAGCAATCCCAAATAGACAAATCCTTTAGATTTGTTTTTTTACTTTTGAAAAATTCTACTATTTTTTCAATGGCTATTTGTGAACTAGAACCTTGATAAGAAAGAATGCCATCTTTATAGAGTTCTCTTATTTTTTTATGTCCGCTAGAAGTGCATAAGCCTGTAAGAGCTACTTTCTTACTTAATACAGAACTTTCGTTTAATGTATTTCTTTCTTCTTCCCAATTTTCTTTTTGAGCATTAAATCTATAACAAGAATGTGGTATTGAATTTAATGTAGAAAGATAGTCCATACAAAAATCCTTTCCGTATTGCTTTCTTAAAATATCTAAAACAAAGGAAGGAAGAGATTCGTAGCTTGCTTGTAGTTCTAATAATGTTTTCTTAGGATAGAGAAATTTTAATTCTTTCATGAATTTTTTTTCGTCTAATTCTTTATTAGGAAATTCTTTATCAGTTTTTCTTAAAACAGCATTCACAAGTGCTACTTCTTTTTTTGCATGTTTTTTTGCAAGATTTGTGGCTTCGTTTACAGAAGCGTGTAGAGGTATGCTTTGCATACAATACATTTCACATAGAGCAAGTAAGAGTATGTTTCTTGCTTCTTGTGTGAGGGCGTCTGCTTTATGACAATAAAGAGAAATGAGTGCTTCAAATCTTAATTTATAGCGATAAATTTGATGGCTCACATTTGTGACATATGCTTTTTCTTGATCGCTGTAGTCAAATTTCTTGAATGCTCTATCAAGAGCTGCTGGCAATGTGATTTCTTTTGCTTCTAATATTTCTAAAAGACTTTCTCTTACATTAATTGACATTTTTTCTTCCATAAGGTGATTTTGTTTTTCATTTGAAATTAGTTTTACTTGGCCATGCTTTTTTGCGACAAGCGATTTTTTCAGCCTTTCTAAAGCAATTGTATTGCTCCTATGTTTTTGCATAATTTAATGCTTTTATCAACTTTTTTTAATAAATATTTTTATTTTTTTAATTTATGTAACCTAAATTACTTGCTTGACTATTAAAAGTGACTATATTATTTTTTATAAAACAATATATAACATCGAGATAGAAATGACTCCAAACAATTCACCTCTTAGATTAGAGCTTAAGGTTTCAGACATTGTCCCTTTTGGAAATGCAAATATTGGTAATGTTATCGATAGAAGAACTGCTTTTTATGCACTAACTCTCGAGCTACCAAAACCTTATTCAGAACACGCAGCCGCTTGGAACAATTGGAAAGCTGGCCAATTTGTTATGATACGTCCAACAGATTGGAGCGACGAAGTTTTATGGGCAAGACCTTTTTCAATAGCAAGAGTTACTAACCAAGGTTTAGTCCTTTTTTTCCAAACAGTTGGAAAAGGAACAAACCTACTTTCTAAATTACAACCAGGAGACAAAGTTGTAGTTTGGGGGCCATTAGGCACTTCTTTTGCTATAGAAGAAAACACACCAACCTTACTTTTAGCTGGCGGAATTGGCCTTATTCCTTTTTGTGGATATTTAGATCAACATCCTCGCCCAGCAAACTTACATATGATGTTTGGCCACAGGCTCGATCAAGCTTACTATCCGCTAGAAACTGTAGCACAACACATCGAAGTTGAAACCTACCATGAGCAATGTGATAAAGATCGCGAAATTTTCTTGGCTGATTTAGAAACTAGAATGCTAGAATACGCAAAAGACGACGGACTTGTTTTAGCTTGTGGCCCTATGCCTTTCTTGGAATATATTGCTAAAGTATCAAAGAAACATTCTATTCGTACACAGCTTTCACTTGAGAATAAAATGGCATGCGGAATTGGCGCTTGTTTAGGTTGCGTTGCTAAAACAAGCAATGAATGGCCGGATAAAATGAAAGCTGGACTTCCAGTGCAAACTTGTACAAAAGGCCCTGTTTTCTGGGCTCACCATCTCGACATATAAGGTTTTACCATGAAAGATTTAAATACTGAAGTACAATTCTTATCAGGCGAAAAAGAGCTTAATTTTAAAAATCCAATACTTACAGCGTCTGGAACTTTTGGTAATGGCCCTGAATTTTCCCCTTATGGCGATATCACTTCTCTTGGTGGTATTGTTGTAAAAGGTCTTTCGCTTTTACCACGTGAGGGCAATCCTCTTCCACGTATAGTCGAAACTCCTTGTGGAATGCTCAATGCTATTGGTTTACAAAATGATGGCATAGATAATTTTGTTCAAAATATTTTGCCTGAATTGCCTTATTCGCAAGTTCCTATAATTGCAAATATGTACGCTACTTCTTTACCTGATTTTGCTTCTTTAGCAAAAATATTAGATTCAGCTGAAGGCATCAGTGCAATAGAAGTTAATATTTCATGCCCAAATGTTAAAGAGGGCGGAGTTCTTTTTGGACAAGATCCAAGCTTAGCTGCAAAAGTAACTGAAACTGTAAAGGCAGCCGCTCCTCATTTGCCTATTATTATAAAGCTTACTCCTAATGTCACTTCTATAGCACAAATGGCTCAAGCTGTCGAAAGTGCTGGTGCTGACGCTCTTTCTCTTATAAACACTTTACCTGGAATGGCTGTTGATATTAGAAAAAGAAAACCAGTTCTAGCAAATGTTATTGGTGGTTTTTCTGGCCCTGCTTTAAAACCTATTGCTCTTCGCTGTCTTTATGAGACTCGTAAAGCTGTCAAGCTTCCTTTGATTGGTATAGGCGGCATCACTAATGCAAATGATGTTTTAGAATTTATGCTCCTTGGAGCGTCAGCTGTTCAGATAGGAACTGCAAATTTTATCGATCCTTCAAGAGTTTTTCAAATAGTACAAGAGCTTCCTCTGCTCTTAGAAGATCTTGGCTATTCCTCTTTAGAAGATTACACAAAAGATTATTACGGAAAATAGAAGATATATTTTATATAATATCAAGCCTCGAAAGAGGCTTTTTTTTTGTTTCATAGAAACAAAAAAATCTCTATCCAAATGTTTCCCGTGAAACTTAAATCTCTATCCAAATGTTTCCCGTGAAACTTAA
>CAYJAZ010000001.1:105896-193970 GCA_964368455.1 uncultured Desulfovibrionaceae bacterium | reverse complement strand
CATGGCCAGCTTCGTGGTAAGCTGTGATTCTTTTTTCTTCGTCTGAAAGAATGAGTGAACGGCGTTCACGTCCCATAAGAATTTTGTCTTTTGCGTATTCAAAATCACGCATATTCAATTCATTCTTATTGAGTTTAGCAGCTTGTAAAGCAGCTTCATTGACCAAGTTTTCTAAATCTGCACCAGAAAAACCAGGTGTTCCTTTTGCTAAAATTTCTGTATCAACATCTTTTGCTAAAGGAGTTTTTCTTGCATGCACATTAATAATATGTTGTCTGCCCTTTAAGTCAGGAGTTGGAACTATAACTTGTCTGTCGAATCTGCCAGGACGAAGCAAGGCTGGATCAAGAACATCAGGTCTGTTTGTTGCAGCTATGAGGATAACGCCTTCGTTTGATTCAAAGCCATCCATTTCAACAAGTAATTGGTTTAATGTTTGTTCTCTTTCGTCATGTCCGCCACCAATACCAACACCACGCTGTCTGCCAACTGCGTCGATTTCGTCAATAAAGATAAGGCATGGAGCATTTTTCTTGCCCTGTACAAAAAGATCACGCACACGAGAAGCACCCACACCAACAAACATTTCCACAAAGTCAGAACCTGAAATTGAGAAAAATGGCACGCCAGCTTCGCCAGCAACAGCACGAGCAAGCAAGGTTTTACCTGTTCCAGGAGGGCCAACTAAGAGCACACCTTTAGGAATACGCCCACCTAAGCGAGTGAATTTCTTTGGATTTGATAAAAATTGCACAACTTCAACTAATTCATCTTTTGCTTCGTCAACGCCAGCAACGTCTGCAAAAGTAACTCTGCCTTGTTCTTGGTTGAGCATTCTTGCTTTAGATTTTCCAAAGCTCATAGCTCCACCTTTTCCGCCGACACCGCCATTCATTTGTCGCATGAAGAAAATCCATACGCCAATGAGAAGTATCATTGGAAACCATGAAATAAGTACGGAAATAAGGAAAGGCGATTCTTCAGGTGGCTGAGCGTTAACAACAACATTATTGTTAAGTAAATCAGCGATTAAGCCTGGATCGTCAGGCATATAGGTTTGGAAGGTTTGTCCGGTAGATGTTCTGCCTTTTACAACTTTTTCAACAATAGACACCTCAGAAACATCACCATTTTCTACCATGCTGATAAATTCACTGTATGGCATTTCATTGCCTGTTTCTGTTTGTTTTCCCACTGTGTTAAAAATGAGCAATACTGCAAAAGCAATCAAAAGCCAGAGCAGCGTATTCTTTGAAAATTGATTCAATGTAGCCTCCTTCGGCAACATAGTTTTTAGACTATTTTTATTATAGAATTTATAGTAATACCACTTGAGCCATTTGGCAAGTTTTTATACGCACTTTTTTAATGCAATTCTTTTATATTTTGTGTATAGTCTGTTCACACAAGAGATTTTTGCCTTGGCACATTTTATGCTATAACTATTTTTATATGCTAAACACTATGCTAAAAAGCCTATAATGTATAAATACTATACAAATCCCCTTATAAGCTGTATGTTTTTTTTACAAAAAAATACACACAAAACTTTATTTAAATTATGAAAAAAATCAAATTCCATTCTTCTCTACTTCTTATTTGTTCTTTGACCTTAGCAGGCTGTGCAAATCTGATGACAAATTACGAAGCAGAAAACATTCCCCTTCCTGCAAACTTTATTGCAGAGGGCGGGAGTGCTAGTATTGACAATGCAAAATGGTGGGAAGCTTTTGCAAGTGATGAATTAAACACTATTCAAGAAATCGCTCTTCTTTCCCTAGACTCTGAAAACAAAAGAACAGGCAATTTCGATCTACAAATCGCTTTTGCCAGATTGAGCCAATCTGCTGCAACCTTAGATCAAAGCTATTCTGTTTTCTTTCCAAGCATCAGCTATACTGGCAACACTGATTATACAAATAATTCAAACGACTCTACTTCTAGTAAAGCCTATGAAGAAACAGAATACAGAGCAAATTTCTCTCTTTCCTACGAATTAGACTTATGGGGAAGATATGCAGCTCAAGCTCAAGCAATTGATTATCGCTTTCAAGCAACTTACGAAGATGTTCTTACTACTGTATTAAGTATTTCTTCCTCTATTACAGATAGTTATATTGACTTACTGTCTACACGCAAGGAATTATCTATCTTGCAAGAACAAGTAAAACTCAATACAGCAATGGTAGAAATCCAAGAAGTTCGTTATTTAAATGGCCAAGCTTCTAGTTTAGATGTTTTACAACAAAAAGAACAACTTCTTCAATCAAAAGCAGACGAACCTCTTCTTAAAGAACAAGAAAGAGCTCTTTTAGCAAGTCTTGCACTTCTTACAGGCAATTTACCTACTTACGAATTAGAAGTGAATGAAAAACAATTACCAGCACTACCTGAACTACCAGAAACAGGCTTACCAGCTGACTTATTACACAATAGGCCTGATATTCGTGCTGCAAAATTACGCTTACAAGCAGAAGACAAAGATCTTTCAGCGGCAAAACTTTCTTATTTTCCTTCTATAACATTAGGCGTGAGTGAAGTTGCTAGCGTGCTTGACATCAATACACTTTTAGACGATTGGATAGCAAGCATTGTCGGAACTATCAGCGGAACTTTATTTGACGGCGGTGCAAAGTCTGCGGCCGCACGAGGACAAGATGCTGTGACTCAAGAAGCTGCTATTAATTATGTAAAAACAGTTTCAACTGCCTTAGACGAAGTGAATACAGCCCTCATGGCAGAACAAGCACAGAAAAAATATTTAGCTATCTTGCAAGAACAGTTTATCTATGAAAAAGCAGCATTAGAAGAAGCAGAAACTTCTTACCTCTTCGGTGCTGGCGATTTTTTACGCTATATCACCCAATTACAAAACTTGCAAAGCCTTGAAAGAACTTTAATCAGACAAGAAGCAGAATTGTTAAAATTAAGAGTAGATCTTTACAAATCTTTAGGAATTAAAATATGAAAAATATAAAAAATGTTAATAAATTTAAGAGTATAAAAAATCTTTCTTCTCTTGATTTTAAAAATATGGACGCAAAAGAAATCATCAAAAAATTTCTCCCTGTCTTCATTTTATTGATTGCTATTATTGGTGCATCGATCTTCATAGCAACAAAACCAACAGCACAAAGAACACCGCCTCCAAAAATAATACCACAAATAGAAGCCTTTGCAATTTCAAAAGGCACTATCCCTATTACTATAGAAACAGTTGCTACGCTTATTCCATCTCAGCAAGTTTCTTTAAAAAGTAAGATTGTTGGCACAGTAGAGAGCTTATCACCTGATTTTGAACCAGGTGCTGTTGTCAAAAAAGACACTTTATTAGTCAGCCTTGAAAAAAGAGATTATGTAAATGAACTTACAAAAAATGAAGCTGATCTTGCAAAAGCAAAGGCAAGTTATCAACTCGAACAAGGCCAACAAACCATTGCACGTACAGAATTAGAAAAATTAAAAAGTTTTATCCAAAGTTCTGAAAATCAAACAAAGATTCAACAAAGTCTCACCCTAAGAAAGCCACAGCTCGAACAAGCAAAGGCAGATATAGCCATTGCCCAAGCAAATGTTGACACAGCAAAATTAAATGTCGAAAGAACTGAAATAAAAACTCCTTTCGATGCACTTATCATAGAAAGAAATGTTTCTACAGGGCAAAATATTTCTACAAGCGAAATTATAGCCGAACTGATTGCCATTGATGAATATTGGGCTGATGTAGCTATTCCCGTAGATACTCTTTATAATAATGAACTACTTTCAGGCCCACCAAAAGACATTCCTATCAAGGTTTTTTCAAACTTTGGCGAAGAATGGAATGGCGAAGTTATTCAAATAGTTGGAGCTTTATCAAATGCTTCACGTATGGGTAAGATGCTTGTTCGCATAAAAGATCCGCTTGCTCTAGATGAAAACAATACTCGCACTCCTTTGCTTATGGGCGATCAAGTGAATATCAGCATAGAAGCTGGCGTGTATGACAATGTTCTTGCTCTGCCAAGATCTGCGGTTGTAAATAACACAACTCTTTGGCTTGTTGATCAAGAAAATAAATTAAAAGCTATAGAAGTAGACATCGTTTGGCGTGACGGCACAACAGCCTATATTAAAGATCCTGGATTAGCTGAGGGTTCATTAGTTTTTGTTTCTGGCCTTTCGTCACCTGTGGAAAATATTATTGTTAATCCTCTTGTTTTGAATCAAGAAAATGAAGAAGTGCAAAGTGAAGTACAAAGTGAAGAAAAACAAGTTGATGAAGAAGTGAAAAAACAAAAAGACAGAAAAAAAGCACAGTAATCAATTGTATATAGGTATATAAAATGAACGAAGAAAATCAACATTCACAGCACAGTGAAAAAAGAATACCCAAGGAAAAAATCTGGCAAGGGCCTATTGCTTGGATGGTAGAAAATAATGTAGCCGCAAATCTATTGATGTGGGCAATGCTTGCAGGCGGACTTATCTTTCTTTTCAATATGAAGCAAGAAGTTTTTCCTCCTTTTGAAGTAGATCAAGTCACAGTCACTCTCGAATTACCGGGTGCAAGTCCAGAAGAAATCGAGCAAGGCATGGTAATTGCCGTTGAAGACGTAGTGCGAAATGTTGAAAATATCGACGAAGTAACCTCTTTTGTGCGTTCAAATGGCACAGCAACCGTCACAGTAACTGCTGTTGAAGGTGCTGATAGAGACAGATTTTTACAAGATATACAAAATGAAGTCAGCCGAATAAGAACTTTTCCAGAAGCAGCTGAAACGCCTATAGTCACTTTGAAAAAGCGTGTTGTCGAAGTTATGACAATGATTCTCTCTGGTTCTGATGACTTATTGTTCCTACGTGAATGGGCTGATATAGTTAAAGACGAACTTCTTTTACAGCCAAATATTTCTTCTGTGGAATTAGATAATACTCTAGACAGAGAAATACAAATTGAAATTTCACAAAACACATTAAGAAAATACGATCTCACACTTGAAGAAATTGCTTCTGCCATTCAAAAAGCTTCTATTGAGCAGGGAGCTGGAACAATGGAAACAAAGAATGGCGATATTAGTATTATTGTTGATGATAGACGTGACTATGCTCATGAATTTGGCCAAATCTCCATTCTTTCCTTAGAAGATGGTTCAAGATTATTACTTGAAGATGTTGCAATAATTAAAGAAACCTTTGAAGACACTAAATCTTTTGCTCATTTTAATAATCATCCAGCTATTCTTATTGACGTTTACGCTATTGGCGAGCAAACACCGGGTATATTAGCAAAAGAATCTAAAGAAGTTATAGATAGATTAAACCAAACACTACCAGCTAGCCTTACATTAAATATACGTTCTGACTTTGCTGAAGTTTTTACAGATAGAGCTGATTTACTTGTTGGTAATGCGACAACAGGTATTATTCTTGTTTTCCTTTGTCTTGCTTTATTTTTAGAGCCAAAACTTGCTGTTTGGGTAAGTCTTGGTATTCCTGTAGCTATTATGGGTGCTTTTTTAATGCTCAATCCATATGGTGCTAGTATTAATATGATGACTATGTTTGCCTTTATTCTTACTCTTGGTATTGTTGTTGACGATGCTATTGTTGTGGGCGAGAATGTGCATATATGGCGACGAAAGGGTTATTCAAGGCCAGAAGCTGCTGTTTTAGGAACAAAGGAAATTGGCTCACCTATTGTTTTCTCGGTTTTAACAAATATTGTTGCCTTTGTACCTATTTTATTTATTCCAGGTTTCTTAGGCATGCTCTTTTCTCCTATTGTACCTGTTGTTTCTGCTGTTTTTCTTTGTTCGCTTATAGAGAGTTTATATGTTCTTCCTTGCCACTTAGCACACGACAGCAAACCAAGACCAGGCTCTATCACTTTTAGATTAAATGCCTACCAAAGAAAATTTAGCCATGCCTTTACAAAATGGGTGGAAAATGTTTATGGACCACGCTTAGACAAAATCTTAGATTATAAATATTCAGTTGTAGCCTTTTGTATTGGCCTTTTAATTCTTTCCTATGCCTTTATTGCTTCTGGCAGATTAGGCATTGAACTTATGCCAAAATCTGAATCAGATTTCGCTTATGTTGAAATTGCAATGCCAACCGACACTTCAGAAGACGATTTAGTGAAGCTTGAACAAAGACTCTTTAAAGCTGGTGAAAAAGTTTTAGCAGAAAATGGTGGTGATGCTCTTTCAGAAGGTATATATATAAACTTCTATGGCTCTACTATGCGTGGCTATCTATATTTGACTGATCCTGAAGTTCGTCCTATTTCTACTGCCGAAGTCACAAGATTATGGCAAGAAGAAGTTGGGCATGTTTCTAATGTTGAAAGTATTTCTTTCCAATCAGACAGAGGTGGTCCTGGTTCGGGTAAGGCTTTAACCGTTAGACTTGCTCATCGTGATACTGAAGTTTTAGACAAAGCCATTGAATTGCTTGCAGACAAAATAAGAGTGTACAAAAATGTCTCAGATATCGACACAGGTACTTCCGATAAATCAAAAGAATATGTTGTAAAAATAACTCCTTTAGGCGAAAAATTAGGCTTCACCTCTTCTTCTATATCTTCACAATTGCGTTCATCATTTGAAGGCCTTACTGTCTTGCGTCAGCAAAGAGGCAGAGACGAAGTGACTGTGCGTCTGCGTTTACCAGAAGAAGAAAGAGCTGATGAAAGCACCTTTATGAGCCTTATTGTACGCTCGCCATCTGGTGAAGAAATATACCTTAGAGATATCGTAACTATAACAGAAGATTTAGCACCTGTTATCATCAGAAGAAGTGAGGGACAAAGAATATTAGAAGTTTCTGCAAACGTGACTCCACGTTCTGAAGCTTCGCGTATTTTAGCTGATATCAACACAAATATCATACCAGAACTACAAGCACTCTATCCAGGACTTATGTCTGTTCAAGCTGGCATGCAAAAAGATATCAACGAAAGTATGTCCTCTCTTTATAGCGGTTTACTCTTTGTTGTCTTAGCTATCTACGTTTTACTTGCTATTCCTTTCAAATCTTATACGCAACCATTTATCATTATGATTGCTATTCCATTTGGTATTGTTGGAGCTATTGTAGGGCATGTTGTCATGGGCTATAGTCTTGGTGTTATTTCGGTTATGGGCGTACTTGCTCTGGCTGGACTTGTCGTAAACGACTCACTTGTGCTTATAGATTTTGCAAATAATGCTATGCGTAATGGTTTTAATGCAAGAGATGCTGTTCATTCCGCAGCTCTAAGACGTTTTAGGCCTATTCTCCTCACAACTCTCACAACTTCAATAGGCTTAGCACCAATGATTTTTGAAAGTTCAAAACAAGCTGTTATGCTTATACCTGTTGCTATTTCACTTGGTTTTGGTGTTTTATTTGCAACTGTTATCACACTTGCTTTAGTGCCTGCACTCTATCTTATTCTTGACGAAAATCTAGAGAGATTAAAAAACAGAAAAAGACATTAATTAATTTATAAAGAAAATCAAATCTTTATAATATAAAAAAAAGATTTGACAAGAGCTTTTTTTCCTATAGTATTTATTCTTACGCCTTATGGCCATAAACACTATTTACTTATGGAAAAGAAGCTCTTTATGTCTGAAATCACTCAAAATCAAATTCAAGCACCTACTTTTTGGGAAGAAACAAAAACATTAACTAAACTCGCTATACCAGTTTGTCTTGGACAAATTGCTGGTCTTTCAATGACCTTTGTCGACACTGTTATGTCTGGCAGAGCTGGAGCTATACATATGGCGGCTGTAGCAGTTGCTTCTTCTATTTGGATGCCAGTTACTCTTTTTGGACAAGGTTTATTGATGCCCCTTATTCCAATGATTGCAGAAAAAATTGCTTCGGCTACACCTGAAAAAAGAATAGAAAGTGCGACTCAACTTCTTGCACAAGGCTATTGGTACGCAAGCATTATTGCTTTGTGTATTGTTCTTACTTTACTGGCTCTTATTAAGGGTCTGTCATATATGACTTTTGATGTCGAGCTTATCGCTCTTTCTTCTGATTATTTACTTGTTATGCTCAGCGGTGTTTTTCCTCTTATGTTTTATTTAGTGGAAAGATATTTTCTTGAGGGGCAAGGCTTTACAAGGCCTACTATGTTTATAGGTTTTCTCTCTCTTGCTGTAAATATTCCGTTAAACTACATCTTTATCTTTGGTAAATTCGGCATGCCTGCACTTGGTGCTGTTGGTTGTGCTGTTGCTTCTGCTGTTGTGTGTTTTGTCATGTGGATAGGTATGTTTTATTTTGTACTCAGAAAAAATCCGCGTGCCTACAAATTACAAAAACCAGATTTCAAACTTATCAAGAAAATCTTCTTTATCGCTTTACCAAATGCTATTGCTCTTTTATTAGAAATTTCAATCTTCTCTTTAGTTGCTATTTTAATCGCACCTTTCGGAAGAGATATTGTTGCAGGGCATCAAGTGGCGTTAAATGTAAGCTCTATGTTTTTTATGCTTCCTCTTGCTCTTTGCGTTGTGAGCTCTATGCGTACAGGCCATTATATTGGACTTAATTCTTTAGAAAGTTCTAAAGTTGTGAGAAAAGCTTGTCTCACGCTTGCTCTTATTATAGGATTTTTCAATTTTAGTATGATTTACTTTTTTAGAGATCAAATCGCTTCTCTTTATACAGCCGATCCAAAGGTGCATGCTCTTGCCACTTCTTTCATGATTTTTGCTGCTGTTTATCAAATAGTTGATTGTATTCAAATCGCTAGCACAGGTATTTTGCGTGGCTATAACGATACAAAGGCTCTTTTAGTTCTTGCTGTAACAGCCTATTGGCTTATAGCTTTTCCTGTAGGCTATTCGCTTTGTTTCTATGGTATACCATTTATTTCCGAACCTATTGGAGCTTACGGTTTCTGGATAGGCATGGTGATTGGACTTGGCTTTGCTTCAATACTTTTTACTTCAAGAGTTCTCAAATTAGAAAAGAAATCACTTGATGAAATTTTGAAAAATTTCTTTGCTTAATGCAGTTAAAGAAATTTATAAATATTTCCTAAATAAAGAAAAAAGCGTGAGTATTAGTCTCACGCTTTTTTTATAAATGCACTATATCATATATAATTTAATTTTAGAGCACTTTACTCCTATTTCATTATATAGAGGAATTAAGTCTTTTAAATTTTAATACCTGCATCAATCATGCCGCTATTTTCCAATTCGTCTGAAAGCTCTTGGCTAAAGCCTACATCCGAAAGAGTAATCTCTTGATATTGTTCGCCTTTAGAAATAGTAATCACAGAATCACTGCCTTCTTGACGCATTGCAATATCAAAACCATTTTCTTTGAATGAAGATAAATCTAGCACATCTTCGCCAAGGACAAAGTCTGTGATAGTGTCAGAATCTCCGTTTTGAAATTCTGATGCAAACCAAAGGAAAGTATCGCTTCCTTCGCCGCCACTCAACATATCACTGCCTTTGCCGCCGCTGATGATGTCATCGCCTTCGCCGCCAAGTATTGTATCATCGCCACTACCGCCACGAAGTCCGTCAGCACCATCGCCACCATCGATAAAGTCATCTCCTGAACCACCGAAAATAAAATCAGTTCCATCTTCGCCATAAACATGGTCGTCGCCGCCGCCAGCGTGTGCAATATCAATGTAATTTGTACTTAATCCAGAAAATTCTGTTTTTAAGGAATCGTCTTCGCCGTATCTATCCATTTGAATTATAGATGCATCGTCATTTTCCATAAAGATTTCTAGGCGTTCTAATGCGACTTTATTGCCTTCAACTGGATCGCCACCGTGATGACTTTCGCCTAGATAGATAGTGTCATTTCCACCACCCATATAGACTTCGTCATTACCTTCAGCAGTATCGATAGACATGCCATCTTCATCGTATTTTGTAGTAGTTGGAACAACAGGCTTTGTTCCGCCAGATGTTGCCCAATAGACATCATTATGAAGATTGTCAAAACCTTGAACAGGAGGTCTCCATACAACATGATCTACAAGTCCACCTTCTGGAGCTTCTAAGTCAACTGGCGGTTTAGGATCAACAGGAGGATCAACCGGTGGATCGACTGGTGGGTCAACAGGTGGGTCGACTGGAGGATCGACAGGAGGATCAACCGGTGGGTCGACTGGTGGGTCGACTGGAGGATCAACCGGAGGGTCAACAGGAGGATCAACCGGAGGATCAACCGGTGGGTCGACTGGTGGGTCGACTGGTGGGTCGACTGGTGGATCTACCGGAGGGTCAACCGGAGGATCGACCGGAGGGTCGACTGGTGGGTCGACTGGTGGGTTGACTGGAGGATCAACTGGAGGATCAACTGGAGGGTCGACTGGTGGGTTGACTGGTGGGTTGAGAATTGGAGGGGTTACAATTGGTGGATTTGGAGATGGATTCTCAGGATCTACTAGTCCACCATTCGGGGAATCTAATTCTGCAGCAAAGGCATTTTCGCCATCGCTTGACGAAAATTCTGCTTCTGCACCAAATCTTTCATATTCTGAGCCGCCGAAGATATCATTTAAAGCACTGATACCTACAGCAAGAGTGTCAAAAGGCGAATCTACGCCTCCACGAGTCTCTTGTAATTGATCTGCAACAGCTGGTCCAGCAGCTGGCATAAGACTTGCGTCAAGAGAAGCAAAAAATTGTTCACCAGAAATTAATTCTTCATCTAAAACAAATTCAGGCATATTCTCTTCTGAATATACTGTATAGAAATCTTTAAGAATAATACTAGAATTAGAAAGTTCAAATTCTATTTCTAAATTATTATCTATTTTTTCAAAAAGAGCTTCATTCACATCAAATGTGAAAGAAATTAAATTAATATCACTATTTAAATCAATGATATTTACCTGATGTTCTTTAGGAATATTCAATACTAAATCAGCCATAATAATACCTTAAAACATTAACACGGAACATATACTATATTTTTAAAGAGAAAGACGCTTAAGAGCAAAATGAAAACAATTTTCTCTTTCTATTGAATTTTTATAAAATCACTTGTTTTTTTGATAAATAAAGCGATTTTTTCTAAAACAGAATGAGAAAGCCCCTTTAACAATAAATTCCGTCAAATGTAAAACCTTCTATTGAGGCATTTTAAATTTGAGCTATATAATTAACAAGAAAAGCGTTTGTTTAAAAATCTAATCGAAAAACTATTACTACTTTATCTCCTTATTATCTTCTATTTACAAAATAGATTTATTATTAAAATTATAAATATAATTAATTATAAATAATATCGCTTAAAAATTTGTCAAACATTTTAAAACTATATATTTCAATATATTACAAAATAAGCATATAAATTCAACAGAATATACTATTATTTTTTCATAAAATTTTTATCAAAATTTGTATTATATTTGCTCAAAAAGTGATTTTTTCTTGACAAATAGCTTTTCATCATTAAATATTTTAATCCTATATTTTCAAATAGATAAAAACTTTTTACCCAAAAAAAACAGCAAAAAATCAATTACTTTATTAATTTTTCAAAGAAAACAAACTTTTTCATTCAAATTTTACATACAGAACAATTATTAGCAAAATCACATAGAATAAAAAGTATTATAAAACTTTACTCATTTGGACGTGCTTCTAATTTGCTCTTGAGCAAAGATTGACCATAAAAACTAAGTATGCTACTTTTTTTACATAAATAAAACAATGGTAGCAAGTATGATAGAGACAAAACCACATATTCTTATTGTTGACGACGAACAAGGCATACGTCTTTCTTTGCAAGGCATACTTGAAGATGAAGGCTATGTTTGCACGCAGGCAAAAGACGGCAATGCGGCATTAGAAATATTAAAAACAGAAAACATACATCTTATTATTCTTGATATCTGGCTCGCTGAAAGTCATGAACAAGAAAAAAACTATAATGTTGACGGTGTCTTACTTCTACAACACATAAAGAAGATGGAAGAACACCAAAACATACCTGTAATCATGATTTCTGGGCATGGTTCTATAGAAACAGCTGTCACAACTTTAAAATACGGTGCTTACGACTTCATTGAAAAGCCTCTTTCTCTTGATTCTGTTATCAATACAGTAAAAAGAGCTGTTGAAGTTGAGTCTTTAAAGACACAAAATATTGCTCTTAAAAAAGAATTAGGCAATCAAGAACTTAATCAAACTTTAATTGGTAAGTCTCCAATAATGCAGAGCTTTAAATCCGCGCTTGCTTCTGTTGCACCTACACCAGTTTGGGTTTTGATCACAGGTGAAAATGGCACAGGTAAGGAAGTCACAGCAAAAGCTTTACACAAAGCAAGCCTAAGAGCAGACGAAGCCTTTATCGCAATAAATTGTGCAGCCATTCCAGAAGAGCTTATCGAATCAGAGCTTTTTGGGCATGTAAAAGGTTCTTTCACAGGAGCCGAAGCCAGAATAGGCAAGTTCGAACTTGCAGACAAAGGCACGCTTTTTCTTGATGAAATTGGCGATATGAGTCTCAAAACGCAAGCAAAGATATTGCGTGTTTTACAAGAACAATCCTTTGAAAGAGTAGGCGGAAATAAAACCATAAAGGTTGATGTTCGCATACTTGCAGCGACAAATAAAAATCTAGAACAAGCAATGCGTGAAGGATCTTTTAGATCAGATCTCTATTATAGATTGCGTGGCTTTCCTTTAAATCTTCCGCCTCTTAGAGAAAGAGCAGAAGATATTCCACTTCTTGCTATTGCACTTTCTCAAGAAATGTATGCAAGAAATATGTCTCCTCCTGTTTTTTCCCCTCAAGCTATGCTCACCTTGCAAAAAGCCTCTTGGAAAGGCAATGTGCGTGAACTTAAACACGTTCTAGAACAGCTCACGATTCTTTATCCTGAACAAGTAATTGAACCGCATATGCTTCTACCTCTCTTGAGCAATGAAGATAGCTCTATCTTTGAACAAAAAAGCAATATACAGGCTCAAGCCTCTAACCAAGAAGAAAAAAGTCAAACAAATAAATGCGATATAAGCAATCTCTTTCTTTCACTTGACTATAAAAGTGCAAAAAGCGAATTTGAAAAATGGTATCTTGAAAGAAAGCTTAAAGAAGCAGACAATAATATCACAAAACTTTCTGACTTAGTTGGCCTTGAAAGATCTTATCTACATAGAAAGTTAAAACCTAAAAAATAAACTATTTAGCTAAAAAAAATATTTTTAAAATCCCTTTTTGTCACGCTTGAAACTTTTATAAAAGTAGTGTAGCATAGTCACATTAAATGGAGGTTTGAAGTAAGAAATATGCACAATAAAAATTATTCTGCAAACTTACTTGATTTTATGTCTTCAAGCGAGCCGATTTCAGAAGTGAAAAAACATCTGGAACAAGCACATCTTGAAGCCAAAGCTTCTGCTATGCCTAAAACAGCAGCCCCAACATTGACTCTTTCAAAAGAAGAAAGCAAAAAAGAGGCAAAAACAGGCTCTATAAAAGAAAAAGCCAATTCTCAGCTTGAAAATAAGCTTGAAGAAAAAAAGGTAGTAAGAGTGAAAAAGCAAAAACCAACAACTTTATTAAAAATAGGTAATGTTGCAAAATTGCTTGATTTAAATACTTCTGTTCTGCGTTTTTGGGAAGATGAATTTGATGAATTAAGCCCTCTACGCACGCAAACAGGCCAAAGACTTTATTCTGCTCAAGATATAGCCATAGCAAAAAGATTAAAAAAACTCCTCCACGAAAACGGTCTCACACTTGAAGGCGCAAAAAAATTGCTCAAGAAATCTACCCTCCCAAAGGGTGCTGTTTACCATGCTCCAAAAAGTGGAAAAGTGAAAGCACTTTCACTTAAAGATTCAAATGAAACAAATATGCCGATTCAAAATTCTCAAATTTTGCCTTCTTTAGATAATGTAGAAGAAACAAACAAAAGAGAAAATGAAAAAAGGCATTCTTTTTTAAAAGCCATCGAGTTAGAGCTTTTAGAAATCAAGAAAAAACTTCTTTAAACTTTTAGCCCCTAAAAAATTATGATACTTTCTCCCTCCCTTTTGTCCGCAGATTTCACAAATCTTGCAAAAGAATTACAAGATTTAGAACAAGCAGGTTTAACATGGGTACATTGGGATGTTATGGACGGAAACTTCGTCCCTAACATAACTTTTGGGCAGCATGTTATTGCTCAATGCCGTAAAAAATGTTCCTTATTTTTTGATGTACATCTCATGATTGATCAGCCAGAACGCTATCTTGAAGATTTTGCAAATGCTGGTGCAGATATGCTGGTTATCCATGCTGAAGCAACAAAGCACATTCAAAGAACTTTAGCACAAATCAAGAAGCTTGGTATGAAAGCAGGCATTTCACTCAATCCTGCAACACCTCTTGAAGTTTTAGACTATGTTCTAGACGATGTAGATATGGTGCTTTTGATGAGTGTTAACCCTGGTTTTGGTGGGCAATCCTTTATTCCAGCCACCATTGATAAAATCAAAAATTTAAAAGCAAAAATCGCGGAAAGAGATATTCTTATTCAGATAGACGGTGGCGTGAGCCCAGATAATATCAAAGAACTCTACGACTGCGGTGCAACAGTTTTCGTTTCAGGCTCTGCTTTTTTCCGCACAAAGCCTTATGACGATGCATTAAAACTCTTTAATTCTGCTTTGAATAAATAAAAGTAGAAAAGAAGAATAAAAAAAGTACAAGGGATTATTCATGTCAAATTCAACTCTTTCTCAAGCTTCATTAGTAGCAAATGCCATTCGTTCTTTAGCTATAGACACTATTGAAAAAGCAAAATCAGGGCATCCTGGTGCCCCAATGGGTATGGCAGACATTGCCTCGCAGCTTTGGCTTGACACAATGAACTACAACCCAAAAAATCCACATTGGCAAAATAGGGATAGATTCATTCTTTCTAATGGCCACGCTTCTGCCTTGCTTTATTCAGCTTTGCACTTAGTTGGTTATGATATTAGCATTGAAGATATGAAGAATTTTAGACAATTTGATTCTAAAACTCCTGGCCACCCTGAATACACCTATACTCCAGGCGTTGAAATGACAACTGGCCCACTAGGACAAGGTATTGCAACTGCAGTTGGTTTTGCTCTTGCTGAAAAATTACACGCAAAGCATTTTAATAAAGAAAACTACAATTTAGTAGATCATAATACCTATGTTTTCTTAGGCGATGGCTGTCTTATGGAAGGCATAAGCCAAGAGGCTCTTTCTCTTGCTGCTTCTTTTGAGCTTGGCAAGCTTATCGTACTTTACGACGACAATGAAATTTCTATTGATGGTAATGTTAAAGCTTGGTTTAAAGACGACACTGCTGCTCGCTTTAAAGCTAGTGGTTGGCATGTAATTGAAAATGTTGATGGGCATAATGCTGAAGCTATCAGCCAAGCACTTGCACAAGCAAAACAAAAAGCCAATGCTCAAAACACTCAACCAATACTTATCTGCTTTAAAACACAAATTGGTTTTGGTTCACCAAATAAAGTAAACACTTCTTCTTGTCATGGCTCACCTCTTGGCGAAGAAGAAATCCAAAAAACAAAACAAGCTTTAGGCATTGACTATAAAGCTTTTGAAATTCCTACTTCTGTCTATGAAATTGCGGATAAAAAGCAAAAAGGCGAAAATTTAGAAAAAGAATGGAATAGTCTTTTTGAAAAATATTCAGCTCAATACCCTGAATTAGCAAAAGATTTTACAAAGCGTGTTCTCAATAAAGAATACAGTCTTTCACTCAATGAAATCGAAGCTGAATTATTCAAAAATCTCGAACTTTCAGACAAAGCAATTGCAACAAGAGTGAGCTCACAAAAAGTATTGTCTGCTCTTGCCCCTGCCCTGCCAGAACTTCTTGGCGGTTCAGCAGATTTGTCTGGTTCTGTTGGCACAGTGCATTGCAATGCAAAAGCTATCAATGCTTCTAACAAAGACTTAGACTTTACAGGAAATTATCTGCATTATGGCGTGCGTGAATTTGGTATGGCTTGTGTGATGAATGGCGTGGCTCTTTATGGTGGCTATATTCCATTTGGTGGCACATTCCACGTATTTTCTGATTATATGCGTTCTGCTATACGTTCTTCTGCTCTTATGAAACAAAGAGTTATCTATGTTCTCACACACGACTCCATAGGTGTTGGCGAAGATGGCCCTACGCATCAACCTATTGAACACAATGCTTCCCTCAGACTTATGCCAAATCTACAAGTTTGGAGACCAGCAGACACAAAAGAAACTGCCCTAGCTTGGCTTTCTGCTCTTGAATTTGAAGGCCCTACAGCTCTTATATTAAGCCGTCAAAACCTTGCACAGCTTAGCCTTGAAGCAAATATAGACGACATGAAAAAAGGTGCATACATTCTTTGCCAAAACAGCGATACACCAGAATGCATCATCATTTCAAACGGTTCTGAACTTGCATTAGCAAAAGAAGTATACACAAAACTTGAAAATCAAGGCAAGAAAGTTCGTTTAGTTTCTATGCCGTGCACAGATCTTTTTGACAAACAAGATGCTGCATACAAAGAAAAAGTATTACCAAGTTCTTGCACAAAAAGACTAGCTATTGAAGCTGGTTCGCCTGATCTATGGTATAAATATGTTGGACTTGATGGAAAAGTTGTTGGTATGACAACTTTTGGAGAATCTGCTCCTGCTGCAAAGCTTTTTGAGCATTTTGGTTTCACTGCTGAAAATATTTGTAAGGAATTAACTTTTTAATTTTACAAAAGGAAGAAAAATGAAAGCTAAATTAATCAATGAACTCGATTTAAATAACAAGAAAGTTGTTATCCGTGTTGACATGAACGTACCTATTAAAGAGGGAAAAGTTTCTTCTGATACACGCATAAAAAGAGCTTTAAAAACAATAAATTATGCCTTAGACAACAATGCTGCTGTGCTTGTTCTCTCGCATCTTGGCAGACCAACTGAGGGCGAATACAATGCAGAATTTTCTTTATTGCCTGTTGCAAAAAGATTATCCGAACTTTTAGGCAAAGAAGTTGTTTTTGCAGAAAAAATCGAAGATGTAAAGATGCAAGCAGGACAAGTTTGCATGCTTGATAACATACGTTTTATGGTGGGCGAAAAGAAAAATTCTCCTGAATTAGCACAAAAACTTGCTGATTTAGCAGATGTGTATTGCATGGATGCCTTTGGTGCTGCTCATAGAGCTCATGCAAGCACAGAGGGTGCTCTAAGAGCTGCAAAAGTTGCTTGTGCTGGCTTTTTAATGGCTGCTGAAATGGAAGCAGTTGACGCACTTATGGAAAATCCAAAGCAACCTTTCTATGCTATTATTGGCGGTTCTAAAGTTTCTACTAAGCTCACAGTTTTAGAAAATCTTGCTGATAAAGTTGACGGCCTTATTGTTGGCGGCGGTATTGCAAATACTTTTCTTATGGCACAAGGCTTTAATGTTGGTAAATCACTTGTAGAACCAGATTTAGTGCCAAATGCAAAAGCAATCTTGGCTAAAGCAAAGGATATGCCATTGCCACTTGATGTTGTTGTTGCAAAAGAATTTAAAGAAAATGCAGCTTCACGCGTGTGCTTACCAAGTGAAGTAGCAGAAGACGAAATGATTTTAGACGTTGGCCCAAAAACAGTTCAACTCTACAGAGAAATTCTGTCAAAATCTCAAACTATTGTTTGGAATGGCCCTGTGGGTGCTTTTGAAACAAAACCTTTTGACGAAGGTTCAAAAGGCATTGCTCTTTTCTTGGCAGAAACAAATGCTTATACCTTAGTTTGTGGCGGCGATTCCATTGCCGCAGTAGAAACATTCAATGTAGCAGATAAAATGGGCTATATTTCAACTGGTGGCGGTGCTTTTCTCGAAGTTCTAGAAGGAAAGATATTGCCAGCTATCCAAGCTTTAAGCGATAGAGCATAATATATTTATTATAAATACTCACTCAAAACTTCATCTTTGCTTTTTTATCTGTTTTAAAAGTTCTTATAAAAAATCAATGATGAAGTTTTTGTTTTCTAGTTCATCACCTGATTCTAATTTGTTTCGGCACGCTGTGCACGAAACCTCGCTTACAAGAGGCATAGCTCTTGTTTCGCTCGCTAAAGCCTTTGTTCGCTGTGCTCACTTTTACACTATTATTTCAAATAGGTAAAGTGTAAATTAGAAAGACCTGTCTAGTTCAGTCCAATAAGCTAAAGTGGTATATTTTTTGCATATTTTATATTTCGTTTAAAAAGAGCCAACTTTATTGCCATAGAAAGAATTTCTCTTTTTATATAAAGTGTCTTTTTGTAAAATTTATAACAAATCAAACATTTAAGGAGTGTTCAATGCAAAGTAAGAATGCATTATCAAATTTGAAAAACCGTTATTTGGCAGTATTAAAAAAATGCCATCTACTCAATGCCTTTGGTTCTTTAGCTCTTGCAAGCTTTTTAGCTCTACCAATGCAAGCAAATGCGGCCATAGTAAATCCTTTTGAAACAAGTGTAGATATTCTTAAAGCAAGTACAAGCGAGATTGAACTTGAAAACTATGGAACAATAACAGGTGCCTTGAATGATGGACGATTCATAGGCATGTTCGCCGCTAAATCTCTACCCAGAGCTGATTATATCTTCACAAACTATGCTAGTGGTATAATTCAATTTACGGCTTCTGAAAGAGTCTATGGTATGCATATTGAAAATTATGGTAATTTCAAGTTAGTCAACGAAGGTTTGATTGATATAACAAGCACTAATGGCAGGGCTTATGCCATGTCTGTTGAGGGCGAGGGAGATCACGAACTCACTAATAGTGGAAATCTCTTTGCTACAACTCAAGGCTATTATTCTGCCTTTGCTATGTCTGTTGAGGGCGAGGGAGATCACAATTTAGCAAATAATGGGAATATCACAGTCAATACTCAAGATGGCTATGCCTATGCTATGTCTGTTGATGGCGATGGCGATCACAAACTTACAAATAGTAAGAATATCACAATCAATACTCAAGGTGGCGATGCTGAGGCCTATGCTATGTATGTTGAGGGCGAGGGAGATCATACATTAATAAATAGTGGAGATATTTCAGTAAATATTCAAGATGGTTTAACCTATGTTATGTATGTTAATGGCAGTGGCGATCATAAATTCACAAATAATGGGAATATCACAATCGACACTCAAGATGCTGATGCCACTGCTATGTATGTTGGTAGCATTGGCGATCACGAACTCACAAATAATGGGAATATCACAATCGACACTCATGGCGATGATGCCTATGCTATGTATGTTGATAGCGATGGCGATCACACACTTATAAATAATAAAGATATAACTATCAACTCCCATAAGGGCAATACTAAGGGCATGTATGCTTCATCTTCTGATGCTAATACCAAATTCAAGCTTATAAACAATGGAAATATAAATATCACGGCTTTAGAAAACGCAAATGGTATGCATACTCACCTTTACAACTCAAATGAAACAGAATTTACGAATAAAGGAAATTTAACAGTTACTAGCCAGAATGCTGAGGCCAATGGCATGTATATGTCTAATCCAAGTGATGATATTATCAATACCACAATAACAAATAGTGGAAAAATAACTGTAACTGGACATGAAGATGCCAATGGAATTAATATTGATGCTGAAGGTGAGCAAAATTTCATAAATAGTGGCATCATTACAGCTAGTTCTCAAACCAAAAACGCCTATGGCGTATACTTTAGTTATGCGGGCAATGCAACTATCAATAATACTGGTATTATCTTAGCTACAAATATAGATAAAGGCCTTGGCAATGTGGCTTATGAAATATTTGCAACTATCACAGCCTTAACTGTAGAAAAATATGCAACTTCATTGCGTGAATGGACTGCTTCTGACGCTGTTTTCTATGTATCCTCTCGTAGCAGTATCAGTTTTGATAATACAAGCCTTATTCTTCGCCCTGGGACAATTGAACAAGGTTTTGCATTTGGCAAACAATACGATGTTGCTCATATGATTTCAGACGGTAGAGATAATTCATCTATAATAGATGGTACAATCAGCAATGTACAGACAGAAGTGAAATTCTTGACAGCACATTTAGATAATTCTATTGCAGATGCACCAAAAGTTAGTATAACTGCAAATGTCAATCCAGAAACTGTCACACCTCTTCAAGCACAAAAATTAGAAATTGGTAATTTCCAGAATAAAGTTATTAAATTAGCCAATAAAAAAATCAATAGAATGCTCAAAAAGCGTATGGCTAAAAATCTTAAACAAATTTCTGAAAATGCCTATAAACAAGGTGTGATTCTCGCTTCGAATGCAAATTACACAGCACCAAGCTATGCTCATCCATGGCAAATCTATCTTGATGCCTATGCCTCTTATACTGGTAATAATGAATATAATTACGGCACAAATACAAAGGGTATGACAATAGGTGGCGAAAAAAGCCTGAGTGATAAATTAGCTATAGGTTTTGCAATGGACTTCTCTGATTCCACTACAGACGGCCAAGATGGCTTTGTTAGTGATTCTACAGATATCACTCTTGCTGTAAATGCAGATTATTATATCAATCCAGATTGGTATGTTTCTGGAAATATGGCCTTGTCTTTTGCTGATAGCGATATGACCTATGCCCTTTCTCCAAGCCTTTACGCTGATGATGATTATTCCTCCTCTGCATTCTACATGGCTATAAACACTGGCTATATTTATGAATTGAATGAAAACAATATCATTATTCCAGAATTTGGCCTTTCCTATCTACACGCAAGTTCAGATAGCATAAATATTGATTTTGCTGCCTCTGATCTTTACGATATGCGTATCACAAATGATGATTTCTCTGCCCTTTATGCTCAACTTAGCCTCACATGGCAAGGGCAATACGACTATGCCCTTGGCACTCTCACTCCTAGTGCCGGAATTGGAATACGTCAAAATATCACAGGTTCTGACATTGATTCAAGTCTCACATTCGCAGGCTCTTCATTTGATTCTGTAGCTCACGAAGACGACACTACATTCCTCTTCAACACAGGTTTAGAATGGAATAAAGAAAACTTCACTCTTGGCCTTTACTACGACGGTGCTTATGGCTCTGATCAAAAAAGCCATACTGCAAATGTGAAGTTTAAATTAGAATTCTAGTCTTTTTATTTTTCTGCCTTCGGCGACCAAAGGGAATAATTCCCTTTGGAAACCTTAGCAGGCAAGATAAATACTTAAGGCATTAATTAGAATTTCTTTTTAATTTTAAAGGCATGGATTGCCACGTCGCAAGCTCCTCGCAATGACGAGTCTAGAAAAGCCTATTCACAACTTACGACTCTATTATTAAATTACAAAATTCTCTTCAAAACTGATATTTTCGCGTAACAGAAATTGGCACATGCCTTTTGTCGTCGCAGATAAGTAGAACATACGCAGATAAAGCATACTGATTTTTTGTAAAAAAATCGTTGTATGCCTGTTCTTTCAAGACGACTTTGTGCCAATTAGCGGGTAAGGCGGGTGTTTGCTTTAGCGAATTTGTATTTTTCGCACAAAATACAAATGAGGATTTTGTATTGAGCATGCGAAATCAAAATCTCTCTAAATAAAGAGGCGAGGCTTAGGGCTGCAAGCCCTATTGTCGCTTCTTTGCCCCCGCTGGAGGCGAGTTAAGATTGTGAACAAGCTCTAATAAACAAAAGAGATTAAAAAATTAATAATATCCTTTGTTTAAAGGCATGGATTGCCACGTCGCAAGCTCCTCGCAATGACGAGTCTAGAAAAGCCTATTCATAGCTAAAGATAAATAAATTAAAAAGTTGTAAAACACTAAATATATATTTATCCCATTAAAATGGCAATACTGACTCGTCATTGTGAGGAAGGAACAAAGTGAGTGACGTGACAATCCATGCTTTTTAAAGATAGAAAGTACAAAGATTTGACTTTCATTTGTTTATAGAGTAGTTAAGGACAGATGCTTTAATTATTTAAGTTTCATCAACTCTTCTGCTTTTGAGCGAAGAGAGCATTTTGATTTTTTGCAAGGCATAATTTTTTTTATGCAGAAGTGTAGATTTAGTCTACATGACTAAGTAAAAAAAATTATAAGGCTTGTCAAAATAAGAGCATTTTGATTTTTTGCAAGGCATAATTTTTTTATGCAGAAGTGTAGATTTAGTCTACATGACTAAGTAAAAAAAATTATAAGGCTTGTCAAAATAAGAGCATTTTGATTTTTTGCAAGGCATAATTTTTTTTTATGCAGGAGTGTAGATTTAACCTACATGACTAAATAAAAAAAAATTATAACGCAGCAAAAAACAAAATGGAGGCGTTTTGTCACCGGTGTGGCACTCAGTCTTCAAAACTGATGGTAGGCATTGCTGTCTATTGTAGGTTCGACTCCTATACGCCTCCGCCATTTTTCAATCAAAGAAATTCCTTTTTATTGCTGGTTTTTCTTTGATTTTAGCTTTCAAGAACATACAAAAAAAACAAGGTGTTCTTATGACAATACAACATTCATACAAAGACTATATATCTCAAGAATCTTTAGCTGCGTTAAAAGATGTGGCAAAGCACATTAAAGAAAAAGACAATATTCTTATTGTTGCTCATGCTTCGCCTGACGGCGATGCTCTTGGCTCTACTGCGGCCTTAGGCTATATTTGTAAGGCTTTAGGCAAGAATTTTGCTCTTTATAATGAAAGTGAAGCTCCTGATTTTCTTTCTTTTATTCCTTTGCCAGCCTTATTGCAAAATGATTTAGACAATCTTCCTTTCAAGCCTGATCTTATTGTTATTCTTGATTGTGGCGATAGACAAAGAATAGGTAAGCAAGTAGATAAATTATTAAAAATGGCTCCATCTATTGCTATAGATCACCATTTATTCAATCCAAACTTTGGCTCTTTAGCAAATTGGGTAGATACAAGTATGGCATCTACTGGTAATGCTGTTGCTTTTTTAGCTTTTGAGCTTGAAGTAGAAACAAAGAATGAAATCGCTTTTTGTCTTTATACTACTCTTGTGACGGATACTGGTTCCTTTGCTTTTTCAAATACAGACGAAAAAGCCTTGCTTACAGCGGCTTATTTTGTATCACAAAATGTGAATCCAAGTGAAGTGAGTGATGCATTAAATTCAAACTGGTCTGAAGAAAAAACACGTTTATGGGCTTATTTGCTTGCAAATTATACTCTTCATGCACAAATGGCTTATGTATTGATTACAAAAGAAATATTAGAGCAATTTAATTGTACAAAGGATGATTTAGAGGGTTTTGTTGAACAATTGCGTAGAATTAAAAATGTACGTGTAGCATGCACTATACGCGAATCAAAGGAAGCTGAAACAAAGATTTCTTTACGCTCAAGTAGGAATGATGATGTGCAAAAATTTGCTTCATTATTAGGTGGCGGAGGCCATAAAAACGCTTCTGGCCTTTCTATAAAGCTTCCATACGATAAAGCAAAGCAAAAATTACTTGAAACATTTGACAGCCAAAAACACACTTTTTTACTGGATTAAGGCTATTAAATGAAGAAAAAGTCGCAAGCAAAAATCTTACTCACAAAAGAGATTTCGCTCCCAGATGAAATCAAGATAGCACTTTATAAAAAATCGCCTGAACTTGGCCCTAAAATCCTTTTTTTCAGTGGTGGTACAGCTCTTACAGAAGCAAGCAAAAAGCTTACTCAATACACGCATAATTCTATTCATATCATCACGCCCTTTGATTCAGGCGGTTCCTCAGCTTCGTTGAGAAAATATTTCAATATGCCGGCTATTGGCGATCTGCGTTCACGTATTATGGCTTTAGCAGACAGATCTTTAATAGGGAATAATGAAGTTATCGAACTTTTTTCCTATAGATTTTCAAAAGAAAAAAACAATACAGAACTTCGTCAAGAATTAATTGAAATGATTGAACAAAGGCATGTTTTAGTCAATGATTTGCCTATTCCTGTGCGAAAAATCATCTGTTCTTATTTGCAATCCTTTGAAAATTATATAGACAATACATTTCCACTGCAAGGCGCGAGTTTAGGTAATATTATTCTTACTTCTTGCTATATACGCCTTGAAAGAGAAATAGACAGCGTTATGTATCTTTTCTCGCAACTTGTAGGAGCAAAGGGCAAGGTTTTTCCTGTGACTGACACATTTGCTCATTTAGCCGTTGAACTTGAAAATAAACATTGTATCTGCGGACAAAGCAAGTTCACAGGCAAGGAACAAAAAAGCATTACATCGCCAATTAAAAAAATTTGGCTGTGTGATAGCCTTGAAGACGGCACTTGTCATATAAGTAGCGGAAAGATTAAAAATTCTCACGGCGTTTCTGCTTCAAAGGAAACTTTGCAATTGATTAAAGAAGCTGAACTGATTTGCTATCCAATGGGTTCTTTTTATTCTTCTTTAATTGCGAATCTTTTGCCAAAGGGTGTGGTTGAGGCTATTTGTCAAAATCCATGTCCAAAGATATTTATTCCCTCAAAAGGGCATGACCCCGAACTTTTAGGCTATGACATCAATAAACAGATAAATTCCTTGCTTGAATATTTGCTTAAAGGTTGTAAGGTGAAAAGCATAGATAAAGTATTAAACTTTGTTGTGCTAGATAATATGATATATAAAGAAAAATTGAAACTTGACAGCAATCTTGAACAAATACTCTACCCGCTTTCAAAGAAAAGTGATGACAATCATTTTTGTCCTGATTCTTTGATAGAAATCCTTCTTTCTTTGTGTTAAATAAGCACTTTTTCACAGGGCTTGACTTTTTAACAAAAAGACTTTATTTAAATGAGAACAAAACATCAATTAGACAGCCCCAGCTTCGAACTCGACAAGCAGGGCGTCTTTTTTTTCTATAAAGACATATATCATTGCAGTTAGGAGAAAATATGGCTATTCCTATTTCCGTTCAAGGTTACCGTAAATTAGAAAAGGAACTTGAACGCTTAAAACAAGAAAGACCTTTAGTTATTCAAGCTATTAAAGAAGCAAGAGAAGAAGGCGATTTAAAAGAAAATGCTGGCTACGATGCCGCAAGAGAAAAGCAAGGCATGCTTGAAGCACGCATTACTTATATTGAGTCACGTTTACCGCATTTTAGTATGATTGATTTAAATACTTTAGGTGGCGACAAAGTTATCTTTGGTGCAACTGTGAAAGTAGAAGATGTTGACAGCGGCGAAGAAAAAACTTTCACCTTGCTTGGTCCAGATGAATCAGATTTTGCAAATGGCTCTATTTCTATTTCATCTCCTGTTGGACAAGCTTTACTTGGTAAAGAAGAGGGCGATGAAGTGAGTGTAGATGTGCCAAAAGGCAGAATCACATACGAAATTATTGCCATTGAATTTAAGGGTGCTTAATTTTTTTCATAAAAGATGAAAAAATAATTTTTATAAAATCACAGCCTTAAAACTGTGATTTTTTCATTCAGAGCAAAAAATAATACATACTTGTTTTCTATTGCTATACTTAAAAGCATGGTATATATTGAGCAAATACGGCAATCCTCAAGAAGACAGCCAATAAAAGGAATTCAGATGAAAACAATAGAAGAAATAAACGCAAAAATCAAAGCAGGAAAGGCAGTTATTCTTACTTCCAAAGAAATGTCTGATCTTGTGAAAGATACAAGTGTAAAAGACGCGGCAAAGAAAGTTGATGTTGTAACAACTGGAACTTTTTCGCCTATGTGTTCCTCTGGTCTTTTATTCAATATCGGCCAACCAGAACCTCCTTATATCAAGGCTTCAAACTTTACCTTGAATAATGTTCCAGCCTATGGCGGCATTGCAGCTGCTGACGGCTATATCGGCGTAACAGAGCCATGTGCAGACGATCCTTTAAACAAAGTCTATCCAGGTAAATTTCTTTACGGTGGCGGGCATGTTATTGAAGATTTAGTAGCTGGCAAGAAAGTTGATCTCAAAGCTGAAGGCTATGGCACAGATTGCTACCCAAGAAAGAAGCTTGAAAAGAAAGTCACTTTAAATGACTTGCCTTATGCGCATATGATAAACCCTAGAAACTGCTATCAAAACTATAATGTTGCTGTAAACTTAAGCGATAAAATAGTGCATACTTATATGGGTTCATTAAAAGCTAACCTTGGCAATGCAAACTACGCAACAGCTGGTAATTTATCGCCTTTATTCTGTGATCCATATTTACGCACCATTGGCTTGGGCACAAGAATCTTTATGGGCGGTGGCATAGGCTATGTTATTGGAACAGGCACTCAACACGTTGCAGAACCAAAAAGACAAGAAAACGGACTTCCACTTACGCCATCTGGCACGCTCATGCTCAAAGGCGATTTAAAACAAATGAAAAAACGTTATGTACGTGGCCTTTCTTATTATGGCTATGGTTGTACACTTGCACTTGGTGTTGGTATTCCAATTCCTATTTTAGACGAAGAAATGGCTCGCTATACTTCTGTTTCAAACGAAGAAATACTCTTACCTGTAAAAGATTATAGCCACGACTATCCAAATGGCGTCCCTCGTATTCTTGAGCATGTTTCCTATGCACAATTGCGTTCAGGCTCTATTGAAGTGATGGGCAAGAAAGTTTCAACCTCGCCAATGACTTCTTATAGCATTTCTAGTGAAATCGCTTCAGAACTTAAGTCATGGATTGAAAACAATCAATTCTCGCTTAGTCAAGCAATTTGCGAATAATTTTAATTCATGTCAATCCAGCTCCGAGAATAATTCTCATTAGACTTCAAGCCATTTAAATCATTACACAATAAAAATTCTTTTAATTTTTCTAATAATATGTTGTAATCGCACAACTTATACTTGTGAGGTACACATGTTAAACGAATTAGAAAGATACATGGAAGAAGTTGAGGTAAAGTCTTCACATAATAGCTATATTTACAGATTGAGTGATATTCTTATCATTATGATTTGTGCTTTATTGGCTAATTTACGTGAAATTGACAAGATACATTTTTGGAGTGAGTCAAAACTTGCTCGGGACTTTCTAAAAAAAGAGTTTGGAATCACTGAGATTCCATGTAGAAGTCATTTTTATAGCATGCTTGCTTGCGTAAACTATGAAGTATTTGCTCAATGTTTTTCTGATTGGATGGCGAGTATGTTGCAAGGAAAAATTGCAGACAAAGTCATAGCTATAGATGGAAATTTATATGATTCAGAAAGCTTTAGCCATTTCTTGCAATATCTTAGAGAATGTGATATGAAGTAGGATTTAGCTACAAACTGGATTGACGTGAAACTGGATTGACGTGCTAAACTATTAGTCTTGACCATATTAGTCTTATCTTGTAGTGTCTTTAAACTATATCTTAAAAATGAGGAACTCTCATCATGAAAAAACACCTCGCGTTCATTTGTTTGTGTTTAACTTTCTTTGCATCTACCCCCACTGCCTCTGCTGAGACTGCGCAGGTGCGCTTGCCTGCTAGTAGGTTTTATGATAGCTTATATAATTTGGCAGATGTTCTTGTGCCTGGACAAGAGGGCATAGGTACAGTCACTGCTTTGTGGACTGCAAACCCATTTGTAGACGTAAAACTTGTTGATGAGTACGGCAAATTTGTTAGCTTTGAAATTGCCAGTGGTAGCATTTCTGATTTAGCCGCCGATGGGCACGCATACATGTTTGAGAACACAAAGAGTATACAGTCCACAATTTCTGCCGCGCAGCAAAACGCAATAGTATTACAAATTGTAAACACTGCTATTAGTGGCCTGGCTGGTGGTTCGGACTATGCTCCTGCCAAAAATAGCAACTGGCAAGTTTACCTCACCCCTTATGGTGCCAGCGCCAGCAACCGTCAAAGCAACAGTTATGGCGGCAACATGGGCGTCAATGGTGGTATCAATTATATTTTTAACGAAAAATTCACCCTCGGTGTCTATTTTGACCTTGGTGCCTCGCGCACCAGTGCCGATCTTTTTGACTCTGAAACCAACAGTGATTATGGTGCGCTGGGACTCAGTGCCAGTTATCGCCTCACGCCGTATTGGTATGTTCGTGGCTCCTTGGGCGGCGCGTGGACAAGCAGTCAACAGGATTATATCATCGACTCCTTTAGCGGCGACACCAGCTACAACACCTCGGCCTTTATGGCAGAACTTGCCACAGGTTATGTGTTTAAAATTAATGATAATCATGCCATCACACCGGAAGTTGGCCTGTCCTACCTCTATATGCATACCAATGCCTATGACATGAACGTGCCCGACTATCCTATATACAACATGAGCTATGACGCCGTAAGCCATGATGCGCTCTATGGCACGCTGTCTTTGCGCTGGGATGGTATGTTTAATATCACCGACGAAACCATCTTCACCCCGCATGTGAAAGTGGGCGTGCGCCAAAACCTCAGCGGACACGAGCTCACCGCGGATTTGCGCATTTTCGGCGAAAAATTCACCAGTAAAAGCACCTCTGACATGACCACCGCCATTGTCAACGCGGGCTTTGGCATCAAAAAAGGCAATTTCTCCGTAAATGTCGACTATAATGGCGAATATGGCCACGAACAAACCTCACATGGTGGTAGTATTAACTTTATATATGAATTTTAAGGAAACGCTGATTAAATGCCTTTTTGCCTTCTAACTGCGTCAGACTCATCTTGCTAAGACTGCATGTATGTCTATATACTATGTACCCTTAGCAAAATTCGTCTTCCTTTCTTGCAATATCTTAGAGAATGTGATATGAAGTAGGATTTAGCTACAAACTGAATTGACGTGAATTTTAATTAATTTGACGATTTTAAACATTTGACAAGAGAAAAAAAATAACATATATAAATCTTCCTTGTTTTAAATGCAACAGATCCCCTTTCTATTTGCGAAAGGTACACGCTACTTCAAAAGAAGAAAAAAAGCGTAGAAAGCGACACCATAGGAGTTCATATTATGAAAGAAGGCATTCATCCAAAAACTTACAATGCAAAAATTACATGTGCATGTGGTTTTGAAATCCAAGCTGATTCAAGCAAGGGCGAACAAGTAAATGTTGAAATTTGTTCAAACTGTCACCCTTTCTTCACAGGAAAGCAACGTCTTATCGATACAGCAGGACGTATTGACCGCTTCCGTAAGAAATACGACAAATTTAAGAAATAAATTTCTTACTCGTATTAATGCTTATACCTCCCTGAATTTTCTTTGGGGAGGTCTCATTATTTTTAGAGATATGGATTTTTTATTTTTTATCCAAAACTCTATCTTGCTTATTTTACTAACTTTTTAACTTTTTCACAAAAGATAAAAATGATTTTATTAACAAAGAATACAAAAGACGAAGAATTGCAAACCTTAGGTGGCAAATTAGAATATTCTTTTTCTGAAGAAAGAAAAGAAGAAACTAATTTAGCTGATCTTACTTGCAATGACAACAATGTCGGCGGGCAAGCTGTTATTGAGGGCATTATGATGCGCAATAAATCTGCCTATGCTCTTGCTGTTCGTATGCCTGATAAATCTATCTTTGTTGAGCATAAGTCTTGGTATTCTTTTGCGAGCAATTCTCTTCAAAAAAAGCCTTTTTTACGTGGATTTCCTATACTTGTAGAAACCTTGATAAATGGGATAAAAACCTTGAATCGTTCTGCTGAACTTTCAAGTATTGAAGATGAAAATCCGCTCACCTCCTCACAATTACTCATCACTCTCCTGATTTCAGTATTCTTTGCTATAGGGCTTTTTGTGCTTTTGCCACACGCCCTTTCAGCACTTATGCAATATCTTGAAGTAAGCGGTGATATTTCTTCTTTTTCCTTTCAAGCTTGGGATGGATTGTTCAAATTTCTTATTTTCTTTGTGTATTTAGCTGGAATTTCAACACTTCCAGACATACGCAGAGTCTTTCAATTTCACGGGGCTGAACATAAGGCTATAGCGGCTTATGAAAATTGCCCTATGGACAAGCCTGTTGATATAGAGCTTGCAAGACTACAATCTCGTTTTCACCCACGCTGTGGCACGACTTTTTTGCTTTTTGTACTTTCCATTGCTATAGTCATGCATGCCATAGTTTTACCGCCTTTACTTTGGTTGTGGCAGTCTGAATCCTCTTTATTTCAACATGCCATCACTATCTTGATAAAGATTTTTTTAATCATCCCTATTTCTGCTCTTGCCTATGAACTTATAAAGTATGCTTCAAAATTAAATTCCTTTTGGGGCTCTCTTCTTAAGGCTCCAGGCCTTTTATTACAAAGGTTTACAACCAAAGAGCCAGAAGACGAACATCTAGAAATTGCCCTAGTTGCTTTAAAAGTGTCTTTAGGCAATAATGCAAAACACGCAATAGTAACGACAAATTATAGCCTTTCGGAGTAAAAATGTTTAATAAACTAGAAGATTACAAACAAAAATACCTTGAACTTGAAGAACAATTAGCAGATCCAGCTATCTATCAAGATCAAGATTTGTACAAGAAAACAACAAAGGCACATGCAGATTTGCGTGATATTGTTGGACTTTACAATAATTACACTCAATTAAACGAACAATACAAAGAAAATAAAGAATTGCTCAACGATTCAGATCCTGACATGCGTGAAATGGCAGCTGAAGAAATTGCTTCTATTGAAGAAGAATTGCCAAAAATCGAACAGCAAATCAAGGTGCTCCTTCTGCCAACAGATCCTCTTGATAGCAAGAATATCGTTCTTGAAATCAGAGCTGGTACAGGCGGAGATGAAGCTTCTATCTTTGCAGGCGATCTTTTCCGTATGTATTGCAGATACGCTGAAACAATGAAGTGGAAAGTTGAAATTATTTCTGAAAGTGAGTCAGAAACTGGCGGCTATAAAGAAGTTATCGCTATCATTTCTGGCGACAGAGTGTATTCAAGATTGAAATACGAATCAGGCACGCATCGTGTACAACGTGTTCCAGAAACTGAATCACAAGGAAGAATCCACACTTCTGCTGCAACTGTTGCTATTATGGCAGAAGCAGACGAAGTTGAAGTTGATCTCAAGCCAGAAGATATACGCATAGACGTGTATCGTGCCTCTGGTGCTGGCGGACAGCACGTTAACAAAACTGAATCTGCTGTGCGTTTAACTCATATTCCTACAGGCGTAGTTGTTACTTGCCAAGACGAAAAGTCACAGCATAAAAATAAAGCACGTGCGATGAAAGTTCTCGCTTCACGTATCTTACAAGCTGAACAAGATAAAGCACACAATGAACAAGCTTCTGAAAGAAAGCAATTAGTTGGCTCTGGCGATCGTTCTGAACGTATCAGAACCTACAACTTCCCTCAAGGCAGACTTACAGATCATAGAATCAACCTCACACTCTATTCACTTGAACGCGTGATGGAAGGCGAAATCAATGCAATTATTGACGCTCTTGTCTCGCATTCTCAAGCAGAAGCCCTCAAAGGACAAAGCGAATAATATGCAAGAGTTAAAAAATCTTCCAGACTTTACAAAGGCCAATGGCCTTGTAGGCACTATTGCACAAGATTATAAAACAAAAGAAGTCTTGATGTTTGCCTTTATGAATGAAGAAGCATGGGAAAAAACCTTAGCAACTGGTTTTGCTCACTATTTTTCACGTTCAAGAAATAAACTTTGGAAAAAAGGTGAATCGTCTGGACATCTGCAAAAGGTGCATAGCATTCGTATTGACTGTGATAATGATTGTGTATTACTCTTGATCGAACAAGAAGGCGCTGCTTGCCATACTAATCATCTTTCTTGTTTTTATAGAGAAATTAAGGACGCAAAACTTGTAGAATGCAGTCCTCTTGTTTAGTGTAATATATATGTAACATCTCTCTAGTAGAAAAAAGAAAGATAAACTAAAAACAAACGAAAAATAAAGGATTTACTTATGACTTTAGATAATCCAATTATCAAATTAGGCATTCCAAAAGGTTCACTCGAAGACGCAACCGTAGATCTTTTTGCTCGTGCTGGTTGGAAAATTCGTCGTTCTAATAGAAATTACTTTCCAAGTATTGACGATAAAGAAATTACAGCACGTCTTTGCAAAGTGCAAGAAATCCCTCTTTATATTCAAGATAATGTCTTAGATCTTGGCCTTACAGGCAGAGATTGGCTTTTAGAAAAAGATGCTGATGTTGAAGTTATCTGCGATTTGATATATTCAAAAGTTTCAAAAAAACCAGCTCGCTGGGTTTTAGCTGTACAAAACGATTCGCCTTATTGCAAGCCTGAAGACTTAGAAGGCAAGACTATTGCTACTGAACTTATGGGTATGACACAAAAATATTTTGCAAGCAAAGGTATTAGCGTGAAAACTGTTTTTTCACACGGTGCTACAGAAGCAAAAGTAGTTGAAGGTTTAGTTGATGCTATAGTTGAAGTGACCGAAACAGAAACAACTATAAAAGCACATAATCTCAGAGTGATAGACGAAGTTTTAAGCTCAAATACTGTGCTTATTGCAAATAAAGAAGCGTATAATGATCCAATTAGACGTAAAAAAATCGATCAAATAGAAATGCTTCTTACTGGTGCTTTGCGTGCTGATTCTTATGTTTGTATCAAGATGAATGCACCTGCCCATAACCTCGATACTATTTTAGATAAATTACCAGCACTTAATTCGCCAACAGTTTCTCCATTGAGCGATGCTGCATGGATTTCTGTGGAAACAGTTGTAGACACAAATACTGTACGTGATCTTATTCCTGAACTTAAAGCAGCTGGTGCTGAAGGTATCTTAGAATTTTCACTCAATAAATTGATCTAGCTTTAACGAGCAAGGATTTTGCCTTCAATTTGTTCAAAAGAAGCAAAATCTCTAAGTATAAATTAGGATTTCATTATCATGACAGACGAAAGAAGAGAAAAAATAGAAAGAGTGCTCAATCATAGACAACATGATCTCACTCTTGTTCTTGCAAATATACACGATCCACACAATGTTTCTGCTATCTACCGTTCAGCAGATGCTTTTGGTGTGAGCGAAGTACATCTTTACTATACAGACACAGCATTTCCTGTGCTCGCAAAGAAAACTTCTGCTTCTGCTAAGAAATGGGTAGACAGCGTAAGACATGAGAATACGCAATCGCTTCTTACAGCTCTCAAAGGCTATAAATTACTCGCAACTGCCTGCACTCCAATATCTGAAACTATGTATTCTTATGACTTAGCTCAACCAACAGCTATTATCATGGGTAATGAGCATTCTGGAGTGCCAGCCGAACTTTTAAAGCATGCAGACGGCGAAATCTATATTCCAATGTTTGGTATGATTCAATCTTTCAATGTTTCTGTTGCAGCTGCCCTTTTATTGGGCGAAGCAAGCAGACAAAGACAAGCTCTTGGCTATTACGACAAAAGCCGTATGCCACAAGATAAATACAATGCAAAATTAGAGTCTTGGCTAGAAAAATAAAAAAAAAGGAGCTTAATAGCTCCTTTTTTTATTTTAATTTACATAGCCTATATTGGGCTAGATTCAAGCAATTTATCAAGATCAAGTATAATAAGCAACCTACCCTCTAATCTTGCAACACCTTTGATATATTCGCCATTTATACCGCCAGAAACAATAGGCGGTGTATCTTCGATTATTCTTTCGTCAATACGCAATACTTCTGAAACAGAATCCACCATAAAGCCAATAATTTTCTGCTGCACTTCCATGACTATAATACGTGTATTATTGTCACATTCGCGATCTTCAAGGTCAAATCTTTTACGCAATGCAACAACAGGAATAACCTTACCACGTAAATTAACAACACCCTCTAAGAAGACAGGAGCATTTGGCACAGGCGTGATTTGCATTAAACGTATAATTTCATTTACTGTTAATATGTCTACAGCGTATTCTTCTTCACCTAAGAAAAAGGTAACAAGCTGTATAAGATGCAGTTCATGTGTTTCTTCAACTGATAATATTTTTTCATTATCTATAGCCATATTTTACTCTCTTTAAAAATACTATTATATAGTAAAAACATCGTACAATAAATATATCGGAGAATTAAACAAAATCTTTAGAGCTTAATTTTTTCTTCGTCTATTAAAGCAACTAAAATATCATGCACCCTACGTAACTGTGTTGGAACATCAATACCTTGAGGACATTTTCTACTGCATTTTTTGCAAGCTCTGCAATGCGTTGCTCCCTCATTATTTAATAAGGCTGTTGCGTATTGTTTTGCCACCCAATTCTTATTTTTAAACATAATCAATTGATTATATAAGGAAAAAATATTTGGTATATCAACACTATGCCCACATGGCATACAATACTTACATGCCGTACACTGGATAGCAGCAAGAGCAAGAAGTGTTTTTCTTGCTTTTCTATAAAAAGTTTTATTTTTTTCTGTGAGTGAATTTATTTCGTGCGTGCTCGCAATTCTAGCATTTTCTTCTAATTGCTCTATAGAATTCATTCCACTTAAAGCACATGAAACACCAGCTTTGTCAAAGATCCAACGCATACCCCATTCAGCTGGGCTTCTATTTATTTCAGCACTTTCCCAGATTTCTTTGATTTGTTCTGGAATATTATTTGCTAATGTGCCGCCTTTAAGGGGTTCGACAATAAGTACGCCAAGTCCTTTTTCCACAAGATAATTAAAACCTTTAATGCCCGCTTGTATTTCTGTGTCTATATAGTTGAGTTGGATTTGTGCAACTTCAAATGGATATTCTTCTACTATATCATACAAAGTTTCAATAGCATCGTGAAAAGAAAAACCGATATGCTTGATCTTTCCTTCTTTTTTCTTTCTTTCTAAAAAGTCTAAAGCACCTAATTTCTTCATAAATTCCCAACGTGTTTTGTTGAGTGAATGCATGAGATAGATATCTATATAATCTGTTTGTAGGGCTTCTAATTGCTGATTAAAGAATTTTTCAAAATGTTCTGTAGAGGTAATGCGTGAACAAGGCATCTTTGTTGTAATGATAATGTCTTTTCTATTGCCTTTTTTCGCTACAAGCTTGCCAAGCACAGTTTCAGCTTGTCCGCCGTGGTAAATGCTTGCAGTGTCGAAATAATTAATGCCAAGTTCTAAAGCTTTGTCAAAAAGTTTTTCTGTGAGTTCGAAGTCTACTTCTTTTATGGACTTTCCATCTATTGTGTGCGTATGGCAAGGAAGACGCATAAAACCAAAGCCTAAGACACTCACTTCTAAGCCCGTTTTACCAAGCATTCTATATTGCATACACACTCCTCACACAAAACTTTCACATATGTATAATGCATGTATACTGCTTTCTTGTCAAGTCTATAAGGCAGTAGAAAGAATAGCTAAAAGCCTTAGTGCAATTCATCATTAGAATATTTTTATAAAAGAAACAAGGCCACAAAAAAACTAGCAAGAAAATTTCTTGCTAGTTTTTACTTTTTTATCTTATTGAGCTTTTTCGTCTTCAAAAACAAAAGTCAATAATTCATCTATTGTAGAAACAGGATGAATTTTGATTTTCTTTCTCAAGTCTTCTGGAATTTCTTCTATATCTTTCTTATTTTGTGAAGGAATCACAACTTGTTTTAAACCTCTTGCTACCGCAGCAAGGAGCTTTTCTTTGATTCCACCAACAGGAAGAACTCTGCCTCTTAAAGTTATTTCACCAGTCATGCAGATATCTGCCCTCAATGGCTTATTAGACAAAGCAGAAAGAAGAGCTGAAGTTATTGTGACACCAGCTGATGGGCCGTCTTTTGGAGTTGCACCAGCAGGAACATGAATATGTATGTCTAATTTTTCGTTAAAATCTTCTTCTATATTCCATTCTTTTGCATGTGCTCTTGCATAGGATAGGGCGGCTGTTGCACTTTCTTTCATCACGTCACCAAGTTGTCCTGTGAGCGTGAGAGAGCCTTTTCCTTTCATTGTGCTTACTTCAACATAAAGCACTTCGCCACCAACTTGAGTCCAAGCCAGCCCTTGTGCTACGCCTGCTTGCAGATGTTTATCTTTTTCTTCGTCTAAATAACGTGGAATACCAAGTAAGTTTTCTACAAGCTTTGGTGTGACAGTAGTTTTAGCTTGCGAACCTTCGGCTTTTTTCCTTGCCAATTTACGGCACACAGAGCCAATTTCACGTTCAAGATTACGAAGTCCTGCTTCTCTTGTGTATTTATGAATAATTTCCTCTAAGGATTTCTTGCTAAACTTCACATCGTCTTTTTTCAAGCCATTTTCATTCACTTGTTTTGGCACAAGGTATTTTTCTGAAATCGCAAGTTTTTCTTGCTCTGTATAGCCTGAAAGAGAAATTATTTCTAATCTGTCTCTTAAAGCATTTGGTATATTTTCTAAATGGTTAGCAGTACAGATAAAGAGCACTTTTGATAAGTCAAAAGGAACATTGAGATAATGATCTGAAAAATTGACATTTTGTTCTGGATCTAAAACCTCAAGTAAGGCTGAAGATGGATCGCCTCTATAGTCAGAAGCAAGCTTATCAATTTCGTCTAACAATATCACAGGATTACGTGTTCCAGCTTGTTTCAAAGCTTGAATAAGTCTACCTGGCATTGCTCCTATATAGGTTCTTCTGTGTCCACGGATTTCAGCTTCGTCACGCATTCCACCCAATGAAAAACGTTGGAATTTTCTGCCCATAGCACGTGCAATAGACTTTCCTAAAGAAGTTTTACCTACGCCTGGAGGGCCTGCAAAACAGAGGATTGAACCCTTTGTATTCGGATTTAATTTGCGAACAGCTAAAAATTCTAATATTCTGTCCTTGATTTTTTCTAGTCCATAATGATCTTCGTCTAAAATTTCTTTAGCCTTTAAAATGTCAAGTACGTCCTTAGAACTTTTCTTCCAAGGCAAGTCTGCAAGCCATTCTAAATAAGTGCGTATGACTGAGGCTTCAGAAGAATCGTTATTCATTGTAGACAATCTTTTGTATTGCTTGTCTGCTTCTTTTTTCACTTCTTTTGGAAGTCCAGCTTTTAATAAAGCCTCTTGCAAACTTTCAAGCTCTTCTTCTGCAGAGCCTCTTTCGCCTAATTCTGTGCGAATAGCCTTTAATTGTTCTCTTAAATAATAATCTTTTTGTGCTTTATCCATACCGTCTTTTGCCATGCCTTGAATATGCTCTTGCATAGTTGCAATTTCAATTTCATGGGCGAGCAAGGTATTTATTTTACGTAATCTTTCAAGCGGATCTAAACATTTTAGAATTTCAATGCCATCACTCACATCAAGTCGCATATTTGTTGCAATTATATCTGCAAGCTTGCCTGGTGCTTGTATGCTATTGAGAGCAGCCATTACATCATGAAGGGGTATGCCACGAAGTTGTAAAATTCTTTCGCTTTGTTCACGTGCAAGACGAATCAACGCTTCTTTATCGATTTGATTATCTTCTTCTTCAAGTTCAATATCTTGCATAAGTTCGATCTTTGCTGTCATGACATGTTTGCCTGCATGATATTTCAAAACTTTTGCTCTTGAAAGTCCTTGTATCAAGAGTTTTGCTTGATTTTCTTGTGGCCTTACCATACGCAAAATCATCACAACAACACCCACATCATACAGATCTTCTGCCTGCGGAATGTCTATTTCAGTATTTTTTTGCGTACAGATAAAGAGCATGCGATGTGAGCCTAATGCTTCGTCAATAGCATCTAAAGCAAAGGATCTTGTTTCATGCAAAGGCACTATCATTGAATTGTAAAGAACGAGATCTTTCAAAGCTAAGACAGGCAATTGCGACGGAATAGATTCAAGACTAAGCGAAAAATCTTGTTCGCCTTGCATTTCTCTAATCATTGGTCTAAGCGAATTAGCGTCAACGGTTTGGATAGTGATATTTTTGCGTGAAGCACGTTTTTTACGGCTTTTTGCGTCTTTATCTTGTAATCTTTCCTTGCCACGAGAAAGAAGTTCCATAAGTTGTTCAGTAAATTCATCGCTTGTTGTATATTCTTCAATGTCTTTATCTAAATCGTCTTTATCGTTTTGATCGACGCTTTTCTTACTTTTACGCTTCTTTGGCTTTTGCACTTCTGCCGTGCTTATTTCATTTAATTCGTCTATATCGTCTGTTAAATTTTCTGCTGATGCATCTTGTTCTAAAAGTTCATTTTCTTTACTGTTTTCTTCTTTATCTATTTCATTAAATGTTTCGACTGTTTCATCGATTTTCTTTGTTATAGTATTTTTTTTCTTATTCATATTTTCCTCAATTCGTATACATCTCTATTGTATGACATCAAACTATATCAATAATAAACACGATTAAACTTTTCGGCAAGTATAGATATTCAATTTTTCTTATTACATTATGTTTTTTTAATAGAAAATTTATATTTTATAAGTTAAATCAATATGATAAATCATGTTATAATTTTTTACATTTTTGTAAACTATAGCTATATTTAAAAGCTATAATGCTTTTTATACTGTATACAATAAACTTCATTCTCTGTGACTATAAGATGATCTAGAAGACGAATACCCAAAGCTTCTATAATAGATGCTACTTGTGAAGTAAATTCTATATCACTATGACTTGGACTTGCATTTCCGCCAGGATGATTGTGAAATAAAATAATACCGCTTGCTTTTAAATTCATCGCTTTTTCTGCTATAGAGCGAGTATTCACTTCAATAGAACTCAATGAACCTGTAGCAATTCTTTCAAAAGAAATGAGCGTATTTGAACTGTTTAATGCCGCAAGCCAAAGTTCTTCTTCTTTTTTGTCTGCTAATCGCAAATAAGCCAAATCAGCATAATCTTTCATAGAATAAATTTTTTGCTTTTCTTGAATTTCGCTGAATTTATAGCGATACATGCATTCTTGCAAAACTTTAAAATAAAAAGCAACGCCCTTACCAGCATTCTCAACTTTTTCTATTTCTTCAGTAGAAAGATGAAGGCAGGAACGAAAGGTGTTTTTGTGTAGCAAATCTTTTGCTATATTCTTTGTATCTTTTCTAGGTATGGCGTAAGCAAGCAAAAGTTCTAAAAACTCATAATCTTGTAAGTCTTTTGGATTTTTCTCAAATCTATCTTTAAGTCTTTGCCTATGTCCTGAATTTTTGTTCACAGGCTTTTTCATTGCTTTTTCTTCTAATGGCATGGTCTATTCCTTTGCTTGTGTAGTCGAAAATGCTTTATACTTTTATTTCTTAAAGAATAGCACAATTTAATACAAAAGAAAATGCATTAAATTGTGCTTAATTTTATTTCAAACTTGAAAAATTTTTATCTATATAAAAGCGAAAGCCCTACTAATAATTCTTCCATTGCTTGCATTTCGTTTTTTCTGCCGCTTTTTAAGCCCCATTCAGCTTCACGACAAAGCAAGAAAATCTGTAAGATTTTCATCTTACCCATTTTTTTTGCCATAGCTGTTTTTTTCGCCACAAAAAAAGGAGGTATGCTCACTTTGTCCGAACTCAACAATTGCCAAAGTTGCCTTGCTTCCCTTGTCATTAATGCAATAAAACCAAAAAGAACATCTTCTGCCTTTGCGTCTAAAAGCAATTTTTCCCAAAGTTTAATAGTATTATTATTTTCTATATAGCCAAGATAGTCAAATAAAAGCACTTCGGCAGAAGCTGGCGAAAGTATTTCTAAATATTCTTCTTTTATTTCTTTTTTTTCACTGTCTTCACAAGCAAAGGCTAATTGATCTAAACTATTGTCAATACCAGCGGCATTAAGGCCTAAAATATTCACTAATTTTTCAAAAAGAGCAGAAGAGGCATTCAGTCCTCTTGCTTGCATGCCTTTTTTGACATAGGCTGGCTTTGTTTGCTCTGTTAAGGCTGCGATTTTAATAAGCCAAGATTTTTTTTCTGCAAAACAATAGCACTTTTGCCCTGAAATAAGTACGGGAATTTTAGGTTTACCCTTTTCCCATGCATTTTCTAAAGCAATCAAAATAAAGGCATCATCACGCAATGTGCCTATATGCTCGGTGAGTTTTTTCCATGTTTCTGTGTCTAGCTTTTCAGCATTACGGATTAAGAAAAAATCTGCTTGAGGAAAGAGATTTTGTATGGTTAATTTCTGCCAAAAATCAGCAGAAAGGCCGTCGTTACCCCAATAGACATGTCTTGAAGCTTTGCCTTTTTGTTTGGCATAAAATTCATCTGCAAGCTCTTGCACTCTTTGCAAAAGTAAAGAGCTATCTTCTGTGATAATGAAACAAAATCGCATGCTTTTATTCGCTCACATAGGGATTAAAATAACCAAATTTCAGCCAATTACATTGCTTCTTCAATCTCTTAATAAAGTTTGTTAAACCCATTGATGGACTTGTTACTTGTAAAAGCTGTTGATACATTTCTGGATCAATATTTAGATTTCTTAGCTGAATAAAATCTACTCTATATTTAGTTATAAGCTCAACAAGAGAATCAAATTCTTCTTCTGTGTCTGTAATTGTTGGAAAATAAAGCAAGTTAAAGGAAATAAAAACATTATGAGCCCTAGCAAATTCCATTGACTTTTTTACATCCTCAAAAGTGTAGCCTATTGGCCTATAATAAGCATTGTATCTTTCTTCTATAGTAGAATTTAAACTAATTCGTAAAGAGGAAAGGCCAGCTTTACACAATTTTTCTACTGCTTCTGGCTTTGAAGCATTTGTATTAAGATTTACTGTTCCCCTGCCTTTTTTTGCTCTAAAAGAAGCCACTGTTTCAATAAGTAGATCGGCTTGTGTGAGCGGTTCGCCCTCACAACCTTGTCCAAAGGAAAATATCGGCTTTTCTTTTTCAAATTGCGAATGAAAGAACATAAGCTCTAAAATTTCTTCGCTTGTAGGTGTAAAATCCATTCTATTTTGCGGACTAGCACAGATTTTTGAACTCTGCTCTTGAAAGGAAATACAGCCTATACAGCGTGCATTACAAGTTTTTGAAGTGGGAATAGGTGCTTCATAACGGCCTATACAAAGATTTCTTGCCGCCGGACAATCGTATTTCATCACACAATTTGTCATTAAATGTTGAATGAGACGATTTTGAGGAAATTCTTCCATGATTTGCTTTGCTCTTCGTCCAATTTTCTTTTTTGAAATATCAGCAAAAACTTGTCTGTCGTCCATATCTACTTTCTTAGCCGCAACATAGAAATCATCGCCCTGAATACAAACAGCACCATAAGCAAAAAGAGGCAAAACTTCTGCATCTTCTTCGCTGACATAGGCAGGATGCGAGGAAAGAGTGTAGCCTGGTGCAATAAAAGCAGCTACAGCTAATTCTTCTAAAACTTCAATTTCGCCACTTTCTTCATTAAAACCTACAGCCCTTCTGTTTGGCAGTAAGAAAAGTTCGCTCTCGTCTGGTAAAGGAATAAGCTCATCAGGACGTGGTAAAGCAAATTCTTCGCCACGACGTACAAGCATTAAAAGTTCTGGGTGATCGTAAATATTACCTTGTCTATCTGCGTAAAGAAGATTCATCAATATACCTAAATTATTGTTCTATTTGTTTAATAAATTTTTCACGGCATTCATAAGAACAAAAATAAAATTTATCTTCGCCGCTTTTCACTGTGATCGCACTTTCAGGATCGACATAAGTGCCACAAGATGGATCTTTTACAAGTTCGCCACTAGCAATAAGATCTTCTCTTTCTTTTTGCTGATCTACATTTTTTTTGTTTTTATCGTTCATAAAAAGGCGGAATAGAGCATAGCCAGCAATCGCAAAAATAAGAATTTTCCAAAGCATAATATTTCCTTTATTGTTGGTAGATTTTTTTATCTACTAATTTATATGTTATTTCAGATAAATATGACAATATATCCCTATTCTTAAAAAGATATATTGGACTGACTTCAAGCAATGGAATAAGCACAAAAGCTCTTTTAAACATGCGTGGATGTGGTAGAACGAGCCTTTCATTATGCATGATTTCATTATTGTAATCTAAAAGATCAATATCCATTGTTCGAGAAATGTTTTTCTTACCCTCAAGTCTTTCTCTGCCAAATGTCTTTTCGATATGCATTGTTATTTCAAGCAATTCAAGTGCTTGATATGATGTTTCAAAAGAGGCTACTGCATTTGTATACCAATTTGCATCTTCTTCTTCGCTCTCTAATGGCTCTGTGTACCAAAATGAAGATTGCATTTTTAATGTGATCTTCTCGTCTTCGCACAATAATTTTATAGCTTTATTGATATTTTCTTCAACATTGCCAATATTACCACCAAAAGCAAGATAAACAGTTTTTTTCTTATTCATAATATCTTGAGGTTAAAGGTTTTTCTTATAAATATTTTAATACTATAGGCTCAAGAGAATTGCAATAGCAAATACTAGAGCTTTTTTCTTCTCTTTTTTGTAAAGAAAAACTCTCAACTCAATAAGTTCATTGAGATTGATTTAAATTAATGCCTAAGAACACATAGCGTTCAGATTTTGTTTGATTCAAGCTTTTGACTTTTATTCTCGAATCTAGCCATAAGCTAGCTTTAACTATAATAGACAAGAGCAAAAAAATAAAAAGCTACCCTTCTAAAAAAAAGGGTAGCTAAAAAGTAGAGGGTGGGGCATTAGGAGTAGTTTTGTGTGTATATATCAAAACACCCTCTCTTTTATGGGGAACTTTTATTTTCTTTCACTTTATGAGAAATTTAAACTGTTATCTGAAAAGCAAAATCTATAAAATCTATCTAGTCTATTTATAAAATAAATACTGCATTAAAATTGTCAATAGTTTTATTTAATTTTTTTTTGATTGTTTGGTAGGGGCGCTAAATAATAAGGCCACCCCTACCAGGGCATATCGCCAATCAATCCCTGAGAGAAAGACGCCCAAAGTTGGGAGTCTTTCTCAGCTACAGGGGTTTTTGTCTGAAGCAAACCTTTAGGCTTTTGCTACTGACAAATTTCAGAAACACTTATCGAAATATCCAATAAAAGAAATGCCCATGACAATTTTACAGTATTTTAGTTCAAGGAGGTATCATCAAAAAATCATGGGCAACCTGAAACGCCAAAACATAATCTCAATCTAACTTTATACATCAAACAACTTAAGAGAAATGGGATAACTTAAGGCATGTATAAATTTTTCTTACTCACACAAAATGAAGTTTTCTTAAATTCTCAACTCTCAAATTTTCTGTCAAAGAGTTTTTTGGATTTTAAACATCACACAAGACTAAAGCTAAAACAAAGACTTAAAAACAGAAGAAAGACTAATTTGTATAATCTAAAACCAAGCTCAATAATGCTCTTCGAAAAAGGAAAACCTAAAATAAAAACCTATACAAAGACAGTTGAAATGTTTGTACAAAATTTAAAGTTTCTAAGTAATCACATGTAACAATTATGTAAATCAAATATAAACAACATCCCAGTCAAATAAAAAGATAAATAAAAAACCAAAGATTTACTTAATTAATCAGGATGATTTTCTCAGATTCTTCTGAGAAAGGAGGCATAAGCCATAAAAACAAGTTTTATATTATAGCCAATAAAGTTCTACATGCATTCAAAACAAGTCTAAGCAAACCACATTAACAAGAACTCAAACTAAAAAACACCAAGAGATAAGCATTATTAAACTAAAAAGTATGTTTTATTTTGTGGAAATAAAATGTTTCAATAAACAAGTATTCCCGAACCCTCCGCAAGATAATCAGAATAATGGAGTCAACCCTATAAAACTTAATATAAATGTATTCATTATTTCGATAAAAGTCAAGCACTTTATCAACTTTTAAAATCTTTTATTTCAAGGTATTAGAAAAAAGAAACATAATTTCAAGCACTTACATTTGAAGTTTTTTATAACATATAAAATCTTTCAATAAGACAAGGCTTTAAGGATTTTATCTTTCTATTTTTGAATTTTTAAAAAGCTTTTTTTATGCTTATGCTACTAAAGAATAAAAGCCATAATAATTATCGACATAACTATGGAAGGCAAGAAGTTTGTCATTTTTAATTGTGTGACATTAAGCAGATTAAGTCCTATACCAATAACCATTATTCCGCCAACTGCAGTAATTTCTGTGAGCAATTCTGGGCTAATATAAGGCTGTAAAAAAGAAGCACCAAGAACAAGACTTGCTTGATACAAAAAAACAGAAACACTTGAAAGCAATACGCCAAAACCAAAGGCAGAAGCAAGTGCAACAGAAGTGAGACCGTCAAGTACAGATTTTGAAAAAGCAATATCCGTATTATTACGTAAGCTTTCATCAAAAGAGCCAATTATGGCCATAGCTCCAACGCAATACAAAACAGAAGCATTAACAAAACCTTCTGAAAAAAGTGGATTTTTTGAATTTATCTTTGCTTTTATTATATCAGCAAAGCGAAAAAACCTTGCTTCAAGCTCTAAAGCTTCCCCTATAACAGTTCCAATAACAAGAGCAAATATCATTGCTACAGGCTCATTTGTTGGAATTGCCATCTTAATACCAAGTATCAATATGCAAAGACCAATACATTGAAAAACTACTGTACGTATTCTTTCAGGCAACCTTGAGCCTACTAGCATTCCTATGGTTGCACCTACAATAATGGCTAAAGCATTGACACTTGGTCCTATTGGAAACATAAAAACCTCTTAAAATATTTTCTGAATACATCTTTACAGTTTTTTTATCTTTTGAAAAGCAAAATTCTTAAAAAATTCAAAATAATTTATCTATAAAAATCAATGCCTTGAAAAAAAGCATTAAAATCAAGTAAGAAAGGGCTTGCCCTTTTAGTAAAGAAGCCTTATTAACTTATAGAAATTGAATGCACTTTGCATAAGGTTTTTTTCTTTAGAATAGAAAAAACCTAAATTAACCCTTTTTTGGAGGATTCTATGTTTTCATCTGTAGCTTATGCTGCTGGTTCAGCTCCTGCTGGTGGCGGTGGTGGTGCTGATATGTTAATTCAGTTCATGCCTTTAATTTTAATGTTTGTAGTTTTCTATTTTCTTCTTATTCGTCCTCAACAAAAGAAAGCTAAAGAACATAAATCAATGCTTGGCGCTTTGAAAAAAGGTGATCACGTTATCACTAGTTCAGGTATGCTTGGCCGTATAGTTGAAATTGAAGGTGATGTAATGACTTTGGATTTAGGTAAAACAGAAGTTAAAATTGTTCGTGCTTATATTGCCTCTGTTGTTGATCCTAAAAACTTTATTGCACCAGCTCCAACTCAACAATGAAATAAAAACAACTAAACAGTTGTTTATTATGATTTTAAATGTGAAACAAGTTTTCTTGTTTCACATTTTTATATACTAACAAGGAAACATTATGAAACTTGCTTCATGGCGCTCTTTGATTTCTCTTCTTGTTTTGTTTGTCAGCCTAGTATACGCCTTACCGAATATACCTATGCTTTCAAACTCTTCTCTCATGCAATATCTACCTCAATCTAAAATCAATTTAGGATTAGATTTAAAAGGTGGTGTGAGCCTCACACTTGGTGTGCAAGTTGAAAAAGCCTATGACAATCTTTTAAGTCTTGCCGGACAAGATGTGAGAGAAATTTCATCACAAAACGATATCTTAGTTTTACAAGCAAGACTTGTAGACTCTCATCTTGAGCTTGTCTTGCCAAAAAATCAAGACATTACAAAATTTTCCACTCTTTTTGCTGAAAACTTTCCCGACTTAGCTCTCTTAGGGCATGTTGTTGGTGAAAATGAAGAGTATATCTATAGTGTGAATTTCACAGACGAATACAAAGCTCAACTCGAAACTGAAATACTCGATCAAGCTGTAAAGACTGTTCGTAACCGTATAGATCAATTTGGTGTTGCCGAACCAGACATTCGCAAACAAGCTGGAAATAGAATTCAAGTGCAATTACCTGGCCTTGACGATCCGCAAAGAGCGATTCAACTACTAGGACAAACAGCTTCACTCACCTTTCATTTAGTGCGTGACGATGTTGATCCATCTTCTTTTATGCTTCCAAGTGGAACAGCTCTTTTCCCTGTAAGAAATGACGACGGTACTTTGAGTGATAGAAAGTCAGTTCTTGACACCGCTGTCTTAATGACAGGTGTTGATATTACAGATGCACGTCCTAATTATGGCGAAAGAGGCGAAATTGGTGTTGGTTTAGAACTTAATAGTCGTGGTGCTGATGATTTTGAAAAAATCACAGGCGATCACGTGGGCAAGCGTATTGCAATTGTGCTTGATGGCACAGTTTTCTCAGCTCCAATGGTAAATGAAAGAATTGCTGGCGGAAGAGCTCATATTAGTGGTTCTGCAAGCGTTCAAGAAGCTCAAGATCTTTCTATTATCTTACGTTCTGGTGCTTTACCAGCTCCTGTTGAAGTTTTAGAAGAAAGAACTGTTGGCCCATCACTTGGACAAGAATCTATCAATTCAGGACTTTTAGCTGCCTTAGTTGGTGCATTAGCTGTTATTGTTATCATGCCTATATACTATGGTTTTTCTGGTATCATCGCTAATATCATGCTTTGCTTTACCATGCTCTTAGTCACCGCTGGCCTTGGCCTTTTTGGTGCAACCCTCACTCTACCAGGTATTGCGGGTATAGTGCTTACCATTGGTATGGCTGTTGACGCAAATGTTCTTATATACGAAAGAATACGCGAAGAGATAGCAAAAGGACTTACTGCTCTTGAAGCCGTACAATCTGGTTTTGCTCGTGCAACTATTTCTATTATGGATTCAAACATAACCACTATGCTTGCCGCTGTTGTACTTTATCAATTTGGTTCAGGCCCTGTACGTGGTTTTGCCGTAACTTTGGCAATAGGTATTCTCGCATCTATGTTCACCGCTGTTTTTGTTTCTCGTGACATATTTTTAACCATCGCAAGAAAACGCGATCGTCTCAGCATATAGGAGCGAAAAATGGCTATTAGTTTATTAAAAAAAGTACCTAGCATTGATTTTGTACGTTTTCGTTTTTCTGCTTATGTGGTTTCAATCTTACTCATACTTCTTTCTATTGGAACTATCTTCCTCAATAATGGCCTTAAATACGGTGTTGACTTTGCCGGTGGCGTTATGGTGCAGATAGAATTTAATAAAGAAATTCTTGATGAAGAAGTAAAAAAAGCACTCACTCCTTTAAATATTCCAGGCCTTGCTGTTCAAGCTTTTGGCGATAGTGGCAATGAATATCTTATTCGCTTTACAGCAAGTGAAAACAGCGAAGATATGCGTACGCCTATTTTAGAAGCTTTAGCAAAGGCTATTCCAGATTCTGATCCAAATATTCAGCGTCTTGAAATGGTTGGACCAAAGGTTGGCGAAGACTTAAAAAACTCTGCTCTTGAAGCTATGTTTTATGTTGTTTTGCTCATTGCTGTCTATATTTCTGGCAGATTTGAACATCGTTGGTTGCTTGCCCTTGCAATGGCTATTGGCCTAAGTGCATTGGTTTATGTTGCTGACATGTTTGGATTAGGGCGAGCATGGCAAGTAACAATAGCAATGTCGGCAACGCTCATTGTCTGTTTTGGCTTAAGGCTAAACTTTGCCCTCACATCCATTGTTGCTCTCATACACGACGTCTTGATCACACTTGGCGTGCTCACACTTTTAGGCAAGGAAATAGATCTCAATATTATAGCTGCCCTCCTTACTCTTGTAGGTTATTCTTTAAACGATACCATTGTCACCTTTGACAGAATTCGTGAAAACTTACAATTGCAAGATCCTGAAAATCCATCGCCTTTAAAAGATATTATTAATCAAAGTATCAACCAAACATTAAGCAGAACCTTGCTCACAAGTGGAACTACTTTGGCTGCAACTTTATCTTTATTTATTCTTGGTGGTGGCGTTATTCACGACTTTGCTCTCACCATGCTACTTGGTATTGTTATAGGAACATTTTCATCTATCTTTGTTGCAAGCCCACTCTTACTTGCATTAGGCGATGAAAAACTCTATGTTTCTCGTTTACAAAAAGCAGCTGTAGAATACGAAAAACCTGGCGAAAATGGTGTTGTATAAGAATTCGCTTGACTTTTCTTATTAATTTGACTACGAGAAGCGGTATATAACTTATTAGAAATAAGAAGTGTATACCGCTTCTTTTTTTTATATATAAATAATTTTCACATTTTTGGATTTCTTATGAGCGATCAATCTTCACAAAGCTCAATGCTGCCTTCTTCAGATCAGTTCAAAGGCATCGTATTTCTGGTTCTTGCAACTTTTTTCTTTGCTGGCGTCGACACTTGTTCAAAGCTCATCTATCCATATGCTCCTGTGGTTTTCACAAATTTAATTCGCTATATTCTTTTGATTAGCTGTCTTTCATTTTTCTTATTCAAAAATGAAAAAAGCAAGGAATTAACAGAATTGAAAACACAACCAAAGCTTTTCTTCCTTCTTTTATTGCGTGGCGCATTTCAAGGAGGCACAGGAATTTTCTATCTCTTAGCTGTGCAAACAATGCCCCTTAGCCTCACTTCTGCCTTTTATTTCACCGCCCCTATTTTCTTAGTTGCACTTTCGCCTTATTTATTAGACGAAAAAGTGAATAGAAAACAATGGCTTTGTGTACTCGCCTCTTTTTTAGGTGCAATGCTCATAGTTCGTCCTGCATTTGAAATGAGTCCTCTAGGTTTATTTTGGATTTTTCTAGGCATGCTTTCCTTGGTTTTCCTCTATCTTTTCACAAGAAAACTTTCTTCAAAAGTAAAGAATTGGCAACAAATGTTTTATGGAAATATAGGTGCTTTACTCACAGCTATACTTGCTCTTCCAATGCTTGATTCTATCCCTACTTCCTTTGTTTATGAATACTATCTCATCTTTGCAATCATGATTGCTTGCACCTTGCTAGGACAAGTTTTTCTTATAAGGGCTTTTAGTCTAGCTCAAGCCTCAACTTTAGCCCCTTTTACCTATCTTCAATTGGTTTTTGTCTTAATTATTGCACACTTTTTCTTTGCAGAACATTTAGACACAATTAGTATCATAGGCATATTCACAATCATTTTAGCCGGCATGTTTGCAAGTAGGAAATAATACATGTTTAATAAAAATCCACGTAAAGCACTTTTTCTTGCTATTATCACAATTCTTATGTGGTCTACTGTTGCAACAGGTTTTGAAATTGCCCTTAAATACATGACACCAAATGAATTACAAGCATTAGCTCTTAGCCTTTCTTCTATAATTCTTATCGCCTACATGTATCTTCGAAAAAGCATACATGAATTTAAAAAATTAACAAAAGCCGACTACATCAATGCTTTACTACAAGGCTTCTGTCTTTGTTCTGCAAATTTCTTATTACTTCAAGCCTATGATTTTTTACCCGCTCAAATAGTACAACCAATAAATAGCACATGGAGCATTGCCTTTGTTCTTATTAATAGCTGGCTCGTTAAAGAAAGATTGAGATTAGGCGAACTTTTTGGTTTTTTCTTAGCGATTTCTGGCACAAGCTATATAGCTTTAGGAGGCTCTTGGTCTCCTGAACTTGCAAAAGCAATCAATATTGAAGGAATACTTTCTGTTCTTTCTTCTGTCATTACCTTTGCATTTTATTTTATTTTCAATTCTAGAGCGAATACTTCAGCTGTTTTAGCCTTATTATCAGGCTTTATTGTTGCTTCTGTTTTATCTTGGATTGCCGTGTATGTAGAAGGAGGAGGAAGCTTTAGCTTTGATAGAATGACTATCACTGGCATCTATGCTGTTATTTATCTTGCTTTATTTGAATGGGCTTTACCTTTCTTGACTTGGTCTTTAGCTTTGAAACTCACAAATTCTGTTTCTACTATCTCTATTATTTCATTTTTCAATCCTTTTCTCTCCTTACTTTGTATATCAATTGTTCTTGGCGAACCTATAGTAAGTTCAACTATCTTCGGACTTTGTTTAATCGTTGCAGGCACAGCAATTCAACAAAGGTTTAAAAAAACTTAATTTTTTTGTAAAAAATTTAATATCATTCATTTTAAGACTTGATTAATTTTAAAATTTCGTATAAATTTTCTATCTAAATTAGATTGACATATCTTTTGGGGGCATTATGGCAGTAGCAGGATTACCAGAACCATTACTCTTATCTTCTATAGCAAACATGAGAACAATAACTCTTGCGGGCGTAGAATACGAATTTCGACATGTATTTTTTACTTGGGTCGGATTAGCAATTTTAGCCATAGTTGGTGCTTTGCTTAAGGGCAACATCAAGATGGTTCCAGGTAAATTTCAAGCTGTCTTTGAATATTTTGTCGAAGCGGCAGAGAATTTTATTGTCGACACTATGGGTGAAAAAGGCCGTCGCTTTGTGCCTTTACTTTGTTCAATATTCTTGTTCATCATCACAATGAACTTCTTGGGACTCACTCCTGGTATGGACGCCCCAACTGCGAACCTCAATACTACCGCAGCTATGGCTCTTTTTGTTTTTATCTACTATAACTATATTGGTATTAAAACACATGGAGCTCATTATATTGGCCACTTCACAGGCTCTAACAAAGCCCTTATTCCATTGATGCTACCACTTGAAATTATTTCACACATAGCTCGTCCTCTTTCACTCACCTTGCGTTTATTTGGTAATATCTTTGGTGAAGAAATGACTTTACTTATCTTCTTTAGCTTTGGTGCATCTATTTATGTTGGTGCTCTTCTCGGTACAATTCCACTTTATTTCCTATTTATGCTAGGAAAAACTCTACAAGCTTTCATCTTCTTTATATTAACAATGATCTATATCAAGGGTGCAACCGAACACGCACACTAGAATACAATAAATTGAGATTTTCTCAAAAATGCTTCTTGCAAGCACGGATTTGGCACAAAGTGTAAAATCTATCTGAAACTCACTGTGAATGCAGTGAACAAAGGCTTTAGCGAACAAGTGAAAACGACGTTTTTCACGCAGTTCGGATTTTGTGCCTAGTTAGGCCAAAATCTATCTATTACGGGGAATGGCCAACTGGTCAAATTTATATTATTTTTTTTTAGGAGTTACCTATGCGTAAACTAGTACTTATCGTCCTTAACACTGTTGCTTTATTAGCTGTAGCAAGCCTTGCTTTTGCTGCTGAACTCGATGGCATGGCTATCGGTCTTTCAACAATCGGTATCACACTTGGTATCGGTATTGCTTCACTTGGTTGTGGTCTTGCACAATCATTTGCTATCAAAGCAGCTTGTGATGGTATTTCACGTAACCCAGAAGCAAGTGATAAGATTTCTCAATCACTTATTCTTGGTCTTGCTTTTATCGAATCACTTTGTATCTACGCATTACTTGTAGATCTTATCTTACTCTTTGCTAACCCATTTTTAGCATAATTGTTTGATTTGATATAAAGTTTTATTAGATTAACAAGGAGAGAAAAGATAAAATCTTTTTTCTCCTTTTACTGCTTTCAATGGTTTTCTTATAAATTTAAGTAAGCCATGCATGACAGGATCCACGCAACTATGATGAACGAATTTAGAAACGAAAAAATACCACGTGCGACATTACTTCGCCTTGCAACTTATCTACAAGTTTTAGAACATATGCATAAAGAAGGCGTACAAATTGTTGCTTCAGGCCCTCTTGCAAAAGCTTGTGAAGTAAATGCTTCTCAAGTTCGTAAAGATTTGACATATTTTGGCGAATTTGGCGTTCGCGGTGTTGGCTACTATGTCAATTACTTAGTGGATGCTATAAAAGCTTGCCTACATGTTAATAGAATTTGGCATGCTTGTATTGTTGGTGTTGGTAATATGGGCCGAGCTCTTATTCAACATCAAGATTTTAGAAGCAGAGGCTTTCAATTGGTTGCTGCCTTTGATTGCGATCCTTTCAAAATAGGTGAAAACATTTACGGCTTAGAAGTTTATTGCACAAAAACTTTACCTGAAAAAATTAAAGAACATAATATCGAAATTGCCATCATAGCAACTCCACCAGAAAGAACACAAAGAGTTGCAGATCAACTTATTGATGCTGGCATCAAAGGTATACTCAATTTTTCAGCTATGCGAATAGTCACACCTGATCATGTGCACGTAGAATATGTGGACTTTTTCCACCAAATCTACGCTCTAACTTTTAATATTTCAAACAAAACCCACGAGTTAAAATAATCTTCTTGACAGAAGCACACTTTTAACTTTAGTATAGACAAAAGACAAACAATTTAGGAAAACACATGTTTTTAAATTCTTATACATATGCTTATTATTACCTTGTATCCCCTAGGATTCACGGATAGCATAGTATTGTCTTTTTTAATATAGGAAATAATGCCGTTGTTCGTGAGGACAACGGCTTTTTTACTTTAAATTACCTTAGGAGCTTTTATGTTTACTATCATTATTTGGATTGCCTACATTGCACTTTTCTTTTTTCTTGCAAGAAAGGGAAAAGGTGAAGATCTTGTACTAAGCGGTAAAGTTGGATTTTTTGTTCAATCTTTTGCTTATGTAGCTACCTATATTTCAGCTGTAGCACTTGTTGGTTTTGGTGGCCTTGCTTATATGTATGGTATGCAAATGCTTCTTATTGCACTTGGAAATGTTCTTTGTGGCACTCTTTTTGTTTATGCCTTTCTTACTTGGCGTACAAAAGAATTTCAAGTTGCCTTGAATGCAAGAACCCCTGCTCATCTTTTAGCTGTTGGACATAATCTTCCTGTTTTAAAGAAAATACTTGGTTTTGTTTTTGCTTTCTTTCTTTCTATTTATGCTTCAGCAGTTATCAAGGGTGCTGGTATTATGTTAGAAAGCATACTTCCTTTTTCTTTAAGTGTATGTATATGGCTTATAGCTATTATTATCGGCATAGCTGTTCTTTGGGGCGGATTAAAAGGCGTATTGCTCACAGAAGCTATGCAAGGCGGAATTATGCTGCTTGGTATTGCTATTCTCGCTTACAAGATATTGACTCTTGTAGGAGGGCCTTTTGCAGGCGTAGAAGCTCTTTCCCAACTTGCACCAACAAAACAAGCGAATAATGGCTTTACCTCAATTTCTAGTGGCGAAAGTGCTTACTTTATATGGTCTCTTGTTATTGTGACTTCAATTGCTGTCTGGGCACAACCACAGATGATACAAAGACATTTTTCTATTTCATCGAAAGGCGAAATCAAAAAAGCTGCTCTTTTAGCTTCATTTTCACTCTTGCTTATTGTTGGTGGAATGTATTTTATTTCAGCTCTTTCACGCTTAGTCCTTCCTGAAATTCAACAAGCAGATAAGGTTATCACAATCCTAGTCGACACTTTATTGCCAGAAGCTGGAAAACAAATCTTTATTCTTGCTATTGTTTCTGCTTCTTTATCTACCTGTACCGCTCTTTTTCATATTGCCTCCTCTTCTCTTACAGAAGATTTATTCGACAAAAAAGCAACAAAAACTTCGTGGTTTATAGCAATATTAATCTGTATATTTGTCAGCGGATCAACAGCACAAATGGAAGGCAAACTTATTGCTATTATACACACAACTTCTTGGTCTGTTATTGCTTCAACAGCCTTAGTTCCATACCTTACTCTTGTCTTATTCAAACATTCAAATTCCTATGCCGCTTTAGCTTCAGCACTCGTTGGCGGCCTCTCCTCATTACTCTTCTACCTTTTACTTAGCCCAAGCACAAGCATTGTAGAATTAAACTTTATAGCAAGAGAAATTAAGGTCATACCTCCTTTTGTTGTTGGCATAAGTCTTTCTGCCCTTGCCTATGCTTTACTTGCTTTTTGCACAAATGGCAGTAGGATAGTAATCAAAACAGCTTAATTTTATATAATTTCAAGATCAAAAAAACTCTCAAATTAATTTTTTGAGAGTTTTTTAATGTTAAGTTCTAATAAAAAACTAACTATTTTAAAAAATTTAATAAATAAAAGTTAAACTTGACAAGCATATTAAAGAGGTTTACATAGAAAGACAAACTTTTTTTTATTATTTAATTAAATTAATGAGGAAATCATGGCAAGAATTACCGTTGAAGACTGTCAAGAACGCGTGAACAATAGATTTTTACTCGTACAAATGGCAATTAAGCGTGTAAGGCAATACCGCGATGGCTATGAGCCATTAGTAGAATCTCGCAACAAAGAAGCTGTTACAGCTTTGCGTGAAATAGCTCAAGGTAAGGTTTTTCCTGAAGACATGAGTTACTATACTCCTGTGGAAGAAAAAATCAGTTAACCTATAACGTGCTATAATTATTTAGTATAAACTAAAAACACACCTACACTTATGAGCAAGCCATCCTATTACGAAATCCTTGAACTGCAAACAAATGCAAGCGAAGAAGAAATTAAAAAAGCCTATAGATCAAAGGCTATGAAATTTCACCCAGACAGAAATCCAGGCGATAAAGAAGCTGAAGAAAACTTCAAACAAGCTGCTGAAGCCTACGATGTTTTGAGAGATCCGCAAAAACGTGCTAATTATGACAAATACGGCACTGCAGATCCATTTGGTAATGGCGGTGCAGGTTTTAGTTCAGCTGACGATATATTCTCCAGTTTTGGCGATATTTTCGGCGATTTATTTGGCTTTAACTCAAGGCAAAGAGGCCCTAGAGCAAGACAAGGCGATGATTTACGCTATAATCTCACTATAGCTTTTCGTGAAGCTGCAAAGGGCATTCAAAAAACTATTATTGTTCCAAGAACAAATGTTTGTGACACTTGTCACGGCGACGGTGCTGCACCAGGTTCTCATCCTGAAACCTGTAAGCATTGTAATGGCGCTGGCGTAATTAGACAAAATGCTGGCTTTTTCCAAGTCAATGCAACTTGTTCTGTTTGTCGAGGTGCGGGTAAAGTTATAACCACTCCATGTAAAACATGCAAAGGGAGAGGTTTTGTTGAAGTTGAACGTAGTCTTGATGTAAAGATACCTGCTGGTGTTTTTACAGGTGCACGCATGAGATTACGTGGTGAAGGCGATTCAGGTGAAAATGGCGGCCCTAACGGGGACTTATATATCTTCATTACTGTGGAAGACGATGCTATTTTTGAACGCCAAGATCAAGATTTGATCTATAGAGTGAGCATTTCCTTTGTCAATGCTACACTTGGAGCAAGAGTACAAGTTCCAACTCTTGACGAAAGCGAAAATGGTGGAGAAATTGAATTTGACATACCTGCTGGCACACAACCAGGCACTGTATTAAAAATTCCGGGTAAAGGTTTACCATACCCAAATGAATCGCGTGTTGGCGATCTACTTCTACCAATCACTGTTGAAATACCAACAGACATTTCAAAAGAACAAGCTGATTTATTGCTCAAATACGAAACATTAGAAAAAAGACATAACAGTAAAATAACAACAAAAGTAAAGAAGTTGTTTAAAAAATAGTATAGGCAAAACAGAGTATTATAATTAATAGCATAATAAATATATGCTTGCACACTCTCTAAAAAGCAGATGTTTTTTCATCTACTTTTCTTATAGCTTTCTTATTCCATTGAATCTTAACTATTAAAATCAATGAATAACTAGGGCATGCGTGTTGCCCCCGTAAAAAAGCATACTTTAACCCACATTAGGAAAATACATGGCTTTCAAAAAAAGAGGAAAGAGCAATTTCTCACGCTCATCGTCCTCCCATTCGTCATCGTCCAGAAAATCTAGCTATAATGATCAAAATGAAGATTTAGCTAAAATCACAAAAGCACCTGAAAATCCATTAGAAGCAGCAACTTTTGAAACTCTACCTCCTGCAATTGTAGAAGCCTACCAAAGAGCAGGTTGGGCAGAAGTTATGCCTGTTCAAGCACATGCCATTCCATACCTTTTAGAAGGTAGACACATGATGATTCAATCACGTACAGGATCTGGCAAAACTGGTGCATACCTTTTACCATTAATCGAAAAAATCGAATTAGATCTTCCAAAAGCACAAGCTTTAGTGCTTGTTCCAACTCGTGAACTCGCGGTACAAGTAGAAAAAGAAGCTAAAAAACTCTTTGGCGAAAATATTCGTAGTATAACTCTTTATGGTGGTGTTCCATATCAGAAACAGCTTGATGCACTCAAAAAAGGTGCACAACTGATAATTGGCACCCCTGGCCGAATTTTAGACCATTTACAAAAAGGAACACTTAAGCTAGAATGCTTAAAAGCTCTTGTTTTTGATGAAGCAGACAGAATGCTTTCAATTGGATTTTATCCAGACATGAAAGCCTTGCAAGAATATCTACCAAAGGATTTACCTGAAGGTAAAGATATCTTAGTCACACTTTTTTCAGCAACTTACCCACACAATGTGCTTAAGCTTGCTAAAGAATTCTTAAAAGAGCCAGAGCTTTTATCTCTTTCACAAGGGCAAGTGCATATTGCAAATATGCAACATTTTTGTGTTCATTGTTCTAAAATGGAAAAAGACAGAGCTCTTATTCGCATGTTAGAAATTGAAAACCCAACTTCTTCTATTATTTTTTGCAACACTAAAGCAACTGTACATTATATTGCACAAGTGCTTAAAGGTTTTGGCTATAATGCAGAAGAACTTTCTTCTGAACTTTCTCAATCTAAGCGTGAATTCGTACTTTCTCGTTTACGCAAAGGAGATACCAGATTTGTTGTCGCCACAGACGTAGCTGCTCGAGGCATAGATATTCCAATGCTCTCACACGTTTTCTTGTATGAACCACCAGAAGACAGAGAATCCTACATACACAGAGCAGGAAGAACAGCAAGAGCAGGGGCATCAGGAACAGTAATTTCACTGGCAGACACAATGGAGAGATTAGAAATGCAAAAAATAGCAAAATTTTACGATATAGAAATGTTACCTTACGAAACACCAAAAGAAGAAGATGTTGCAAGAGTTGTGAGCCAAAGAGTGCTTGCAATGCTCGAACAACAAAAACGTAACCTTAATGGTTTAGAAAAAGAAAGAGTAGAACGCTTTATTGAATTGGTTGAACAATTAGTAAGCAATGAAAATGAAGACAAAGAAAATATCTTCTTACTTGCTATGCTTTTAGACGAAGTTTATCAAAAAGCTTTAAATCCAAAAGTTGAAAAACAAAGTCATACAAGAGGCAGAAATGGCAGAAACCAGTTCCAGAAAAAAGAAGAAAGATCTTTTTCTAGCGATGACACTCTTGATTCAATGCGTGACGACTTTCAAGCTGAAATGAGAGCAAAATACGGCCCTCGTGGCCCTCGTGGACGTAGTGGCGGACAAAGAGAAAGAAGCCCAAGACCAAGTTTTGCTGAAAACAGAGAAGGAAGAGAAAACAATTCTTTTGATCGCTCTGACAGAAATGCTCCTTGGCGTCATGACAAACAAGAAAGATCTTTCAAAAGAGAAAATTCTTTTGGCAACGAAGAAAGAAATGACAGTTCTTTTAACGAAAACAGAGAACGTTCTTTCACTCCTCGTGGCGACAGAGATAATAGAGGCAGAGGCGATAGAGACAATAGAGGCAGAGATGGTAGAGGCAGAGATTTCAAAAGAAGAGACAGAAATGAAGACAGAAACAATGATGCTTTTTCTTTAAGAAAAACTTTCACCTCACAAGCTAAAAACCATAATGACGATGATGTCTTCTTTGACTCCCCTCGCTTTGACAGAAACGACAGAAACGATAGAAACTTCAGAAATGATAGAAACGACAGAAATGACAGATCTTTCAGAAGAAGTGGAAATAGCGACAGACAAGAAAGACAAGGTAATGATTTCCCAAGAAGAAATCGTTCAAATTTTGAAGATTTCGCACAAAACGGCGAAAGAACACCAAGTCGTTCTAGATCGCACAACGAAGACAGAAATGACTATTCTAGAAAATCTTTTCTTCCACAAAGAAGCAAAGATTCAAACAATAAAGAAGAAAATTTCAAAGTTTTCGAAGACGATAATTTCATGCGTCCATTAAGAGGCCGTGGAAAATTTGGTTCAAATGAGGATAGAGATTTTTCTCGTGACGATGCGTCTAAATTTTCACCAAGAAAGAAATCTTCTTCACACAACAAGGGAAATAATAAAGGTAAGCAGAAGTTTCATAGAAAAGGAAAATAAATATGAAAACGGAATTTAATCAAGACATTATCGAAAATGTAATATTAAATGCAAACAGTATGCTTTTTGATCTAGATTTGTATCAAGAACTAGCAGCACTACACTTTGGTTTTTTTGCATGGTTGAAAAAAAGAAGAATGGTTGAAGAATTCACCACTCTTTATGTCGCTCTTTGGCGATTTGCTCTTGATCGTTCCTTTCCCGAAAATTCAGAATTTTTATACACAAGCTTTATGCGACAAGAAAAACTTTTTTCAAAAAGCAGAAAAGTGAAAAGTGTGCAAAAAATCGACTTCTATTATTCTAAATTGACAGACAAAAAAGAACACGACTTCAGTGCTATAGCAGAGCATTTGCTCTCTTTTGCTGAAGTTCGTGAAGCAAAGAAAAAGGCAGCAAATCTTAAACTTTCGCTTATTTTGCGTGCAAAATATCAATTCTTTTTTGACAATCTTTTGTATTCATAAAAAGGTAGAACATGTTAAAATATAATGATTTAGTTATTCTTCTTTCGCCTCGCGGCAAACGTAAACTCGTACGTCTTGAAGAAGAAAAGAAATTCGAAAGCCAAGACGGTATTTTATACGCAGATGAACTTGTAAAAGCTGATTATGGCGATGAAGTATACACTTCTTTAAACTATCCTTTTAGGCTGATTAAACCTGAGCTTTATGATCTTATCATGGGTATCAAAAGACAAACTCAGATAATGTATCCAAAAGATATGGCCTATATCATCATGAAACTTTCTGCTGGCGAAGGCAGAACAATTCTTGAGGCTGGCTCTGGTTCTGGTGGTTTCACTATTGCTTTGTCTTGGGTGTCTGGTAAAACAGGTAAGATACATTCATTTGAAGCAAGAGAAGAATTTCATAAATTAGCAAAACGCAATGTTGCATGGGCTGGAGTTGGCGAAAATGTTAATTTCCATCACAGAGATATTGCTGAAGGCTTTGGATTGAACGATCCAAATATTTTAAATGGCGAAAAAGCTGACGCTCTTTTCTTAGATGTTCGCACTCCGCAAGACTATCTTGATCATGCACTTGAAGCATTAAAACCTGGCGCACCAATTGCCTTTTTATTGCCAACAGTAGATCAAGTTTCAACACTTCTTTTTGCTCTTGAAAAAAGAGATTTTGAAGAAACAGAAGTATGTGAAATTCTTGTGCGTCCATGGAAACCTGTTCCAGACAGATTGCGTCCAGCAGACAGAATGAGTGCTCATACTGGTTTCTTAGTGTTTACAAAACACCAAAAAAGAACACAAGTTTGGGATAATTCACTCAAACTTGGCACAAGAGAAAGAAAACAAGAAGCTGCACGCAGAGAGCGTTTAGGTTTAGATGACTTAGCTTCAGAAGATTAATGTGAACGAGTTGAAAACTCGTGAACAAAATCTTTAGCGAGCGTAGTAAGAACCACGCTTCTTACAAGCGAGGTTTCGTCCACAGCGTGGCGAAACGAATCTGAATAGAAGCTGCACGCAGAGAGCGTTTAGGTTTAGATGATTTGAGTTCTGAAGATTAAATGTAAGTAAGAACCACGCTTCTTACAAGCGAGCTTTCGTTTGTAAGGGGCACAGCGTGACAAAACAAATATGAAAAGCAAAAAAACCCGAGAAATCGGGTTTTTTTATGCCTTCTGCTTATGCTTTTACTTTGTCTTGCAAAAGAAAGACTTGCACTTTAGTAGACTATCTAGTATCTTATTCCATATCAAAGCACGTTTTTTATATAATTTCTTCCTTGTGAGTTCTTATGAGAAAAAATACCTTACTTTTACTACTAATATCTTTTGTGACTCTCTTTTTGTCAGCATGTACCTTCATTGAGCCTTCTATGCAAGATTTAAAAATTAGAGCAGTAGAACTGAAGATCAATGAATTAGAAGAAGAAGTAAAAGTATTACAAGAAGAGCTAAAAACTTCTCAAAGACGTGTGCTTACAAAGTCACAAGAAGAAGGAACTCAAATTTCAAAAAACCAAGATCAAAGCACTATACAAAAACTCGTCAATAATCAGCCTATAAGCTCTCAAACTACTTCAAAAAGTGCGGCACAAGAAGCACTTGCTTCCATTGGCAAGGAGAATGAAAAATTCCCTATGCCACCAGCAAAAGATAGCAATGTTCAAATTCCGCCAAAGAAAGTTGAAAGAGTGGTTATTCCACCTAAAAAAGTAGAAAGAGTTGCTATAGAAAAAAAATCTGCAGTTGATAAAGCTGTGACAAAGGCTGGCCCTGATACTGCGTATAAGGTCGCTCTCAATCTCTACAGAACTGGAAAATACGCAGATTCAAAAGAAGCTTTTAAACTCTTTTTGAAAAATTTCCCTTCTTCTTCCTATGTGGTAAATGCCCTCTACTGGCTTGGTGAATGCGATTATGCTGTGCACGACTACACAAATGCAATCTATGCATTTAAAGATGTTCTTGCACGCTTCCCACAATCCTCTAAAACTGCTGATGCCCTTCTCAAAACAGCCCTTGCTTACGAAAAACTTAATGATAGTTCAAATGCAGCCTTGCATGTAAGCGTTCTTTATGAAGATTGGCCAAACAGCGAAGCAAGCAAGTTAGCACAAAAGCTAAACCTCAAACCTTTATAATATTATGAAACAAATCATCGGAATACAATACAGCAAGCATGGGCAAATAATCCCTTGCTTATACGACTTGCCACAGATAGACGGAAAATTTATTCCTCTCAATTACAATAGCCTTGTTATTGCACAAAGTGATGAAGAAAGACATTTTGGAAGAGTTGCATGGCAAAGGCCTTATTGCAATGAAGTTATCCCAGCTTCTGCTCCAAAAATCTCCTTACCAACCGAAGAAGAAACTTTTATAGCACAAGAAAACGAAATCCTCATGGAAGACGCAAAGAAATTTTGCGTTAAAAGTTCACGTGAACGTGAATTAGACATGAAAGTGGTTGATGTTTCTGTTTTATGCGATAAATCAAAGCTTATCTTCTATTTCACAGCACCTACACGTATTGACTTTAGAGAACTTGTCAAAGATCTTGTCAAAGAATACAGAACACGTATAGAACTTCGTCAAATCGGCGTAAGACACGAAACTCAGATGGTGGGCTCGCTTGGCAATTGTGGTATGATTTGTTGTTGTAGACGCTATTTAACAAATTTTGCCCCTGTGACTATCAAGATGGCAAAAGAGCAAAATCTATTTCTCAATCCAACTAAAATTTCAGGCGTATGTGGCAGATTGCTCTGTTGTCTTTCTTTCGAGCAAGAAGCCTATGAAGTTTTTCATAAATCATGTCCAAAACTTGGCAAACGCTATTTAACCGACAATGGTTATATGCGAGTATTGCGTGCAAATATGTTTAGAAATTCCATTGCACTCTTGCCAGAAAGCGGGCCAGAATTTGAAATGACTTTAGAAGAATGGGCGGATATAAATCCACGTCGCCCTGACGTTCCTGTGCAAAACGAAAATAAACAGCCTAAGCAAAATAACACCTATAAGGCTGAACCATTCATCAATTGCGAAGTCGATCCTGAAATGATAGAAAACGATCCTGATCTTTCTATATTTGATCCCGCTTTTGAAGAAGAACAAGACCAAAACAAATAAGCCCAAAGCTTAAAGAAATACGACACGAATAAAGGTATAGAATAAAATGAATAACTTTGCTTTAACGACTCCAATTTACTATGTAAACGCCAAACCACATCTAGGCCATGCCTACACAACTTTTCTTGCTGATAGCCTTACAAGATATTACAGCATGCAAGGCACAAAGGCTTTCTTCCTTACTGGCACAGACGAGCATGGCGATAAAATAGTCAAAGCAGCAAAAGAAGCAGGACAAGAAACTAAAGAATTCACAGATACTATTTCAGCTCTTTTTTCAGATATGTGGGAAAAGCTTGAAATTCAATACCATTCCTTTGTGCGCACTTCATCAGACGAACATAAAAAAGTTGTGCAAGACTTATTACAAAAAGTCTATGAAAAAGGCGATATCTATTTTGCTGAATACGGCGGACACTATTGTTTTGGTTGCGAACGTTTCTACACAGAAAAAGAATTAGAAGACGGCCTATGCCCACAGCATCAGTCAAAACCAGAATACATAGCTGAAAAAAACTATTTCTTCAAAATGTCAAAATATGCTGATTGGTTAAAGCAGTATATCAACGACAATCCTGATTTCATCCGACCAGAACGTTACAAAAACGAAACACTCGCACTTTTAGAATCTGGTTCGCTTGAAGACTTGTGTATTTCTCGTCCAAAATCACGTCTAGAATGGGGTATTGAACTACCTTTTGACAAAGATTATGTCTGTTATGTTTGGTTTGACGCTCTTGTGTCCTATCTTTCTGGTATGGGTTATCAAGTAGATGAAAATTCACCAAGCATGAAAGACTTCAACGAACGTTGGGCAAATGTCGAGCATCTTATAGCAAAGGATATATTAAAACCTCACGCTATCTTCTGGACAACAATGTTAAAATCTGCTGAAATTCCACTTTTCAAGCATCTCAATGTGCATGGTTATTGGCTTGTCAAAGACACTAAGATGTCAAAATCTTTAGGAAATGTTGTAGACCCACTCTTTGTTTCACAGCAAATGGGTATAGATCAATTCCGTTTCTTCCTCATGCGTGAAATGAATTTCGGTTCAGATGCTTCTTTCACAGACGAAGCCTTTATCACAAGAATAAATGCAGATTTAGCTAACGATCTTGGTAATTTATTCTCACGTGTGCTTTCCATGACAAAGCAGTATTTCAATAGCAATATTCCAGCTCTCACAAATCTTACACAAGACGATATTGCCCTCAACGAAACTACCATCAATGCTTGCACAAATTTCACGCAGCTTTTCAAAGAAGTGCGTTTTTCACAAGCTATAGATGCTCTATGGGAAAGTGTGCGAGCCATGAATAAATATGTCGACACACAAGCTCCTTGGGCATTATACAAGCAAAACGATATCGCAAGATTACAAACTGTTATACGCACATTATTAGAAAATATGTATAAGGTTGCTCTGCTCATCTACCCAGTTATGCCAAAAGCATCTGCTACCCTACAAGAGCAGCTTGCAAAGAATTTTGACATGGCTGATTTCAAAGAAAATGTTCTTGCTTCAAGAGTTCAAGCAGCAACAAATCTTATTGATAATGCAGAAATAGCTTCTTCATCAAATCTCTTTCCGCGTCTTGAAATGCCAAAGAAAGAAGAAGTGAAAAAAGAAAAGAAGCAAAAAAATCCAGAAAAACAGTCTCAAGAAAGTAAGAAAAACGACTATCTAGACTTTGCAGATTTTCAAAAAGTAGACATGCGTATAGGTACTGTTCTTCTTGCCGAACAGCACCCAAATGCAGATAAATTATTAAGATTAGAAATCGATCTTGGCGAAGAAAAACCAAGGCAAATATGTTCAGGTATCGCAGAACACGTAAAACCAGAAGATATCGTTGGAAAGCAGCTCATAGTTGTCACAAATCTCGCACCAAGAAAAATCCGTGGCCTTGAATCACAAGGTATGATACTTACAGCTGGAGATGACAACTGTTTAGGATTACTCACTTGTTTGAAAAATATCCCAAATGGTGGGCAAGTAAGTTAAGTAGATTAGATTAGATTATTTATGCCTCCGGCGGCCAAAGGACTTGAAGCCCTTTGGAAACCCCTTTTTGCAAGGTGAATGCGTAGCGATTTAGCTAAAGAAGAAGAGTTATTTTTTTATTTGCGGAAAAGTTTTAAGCTAAAGCTTAAATACTTTTCCGCTTTAAAATTTTAAGAGTAGACTAAAGCTGAAAAACAAGTAGGCATTTGTCACTGCGTTCCAAATGTGTGTTCTTTTTTTAAAGACATGGATTGCCACGTCGTCGTTATACTCCTCCTCGCAATGACGAGTAGGTAGCACAACTTTAATAGAATAAATAGTTCTGTTCTAATAAATAATTGCTGAAAATAAATCGTCCGTCTTAAATGCAATTCAATAGACTCGTCATCAAGTTAATCTATATTTTACTCATATATCCTATCTCTTTTCTTTTTTATCATTTTGGTATATACCAAAAAAACAAAATAAAACTTAGAGGAAGCACTTATGCTCTATTCAGAATGTAAAAAATCAGAAGAAAAAATCCTACTTCTTTGGTTAAACGAATTTTTAAAGCATCACGGCATTGATTCTGTGGCTGTTTCTCGTACTGTTGACGATAAATTCCTCAATCCTGCTGGACATATAATAAAAGCAACTACAAATTCTCTTTTCAAAGCTATTATGGGCGAAGACATAGAGCAAGAAAAAATATTAAAAGACATGCAAGAACTTATGCGTTTGCAAGCCATTCAGCAACTCAGCCCTGCTCAAGCTCTTTTTCCTTTAATTGCTATAAAAGAGCATCTTTACGACATTGGCAAAGAGCTTTTTTCTCATTCTTCAAATAAGATTGCTTTTGAACAATACAAAGAAATGACTGGCAGAGTAGACACTTTAATGCTTATGGCTTTTGATATCTACACTCAAGACAAGGAAGATCTTTTCAGAATACGCATAAAAGAAGTGAAGAATGCACAATCTCAAATCTTACGCTTTGCCCAAGCAAAAGGTTTTTCTGCTCAAAGCATAGAAGCCTATAAAAATATGTAATATGAAAAAAACACTCTGGCATGAACCTGCATCATATTCTTCCTCTGTTTACATCAAGATAGCACCATCTGAAGTTGGCATGTTTCGCTTCTTGCTTGAAGCCTATGAAAACCTTGCTCTTTTTACTGTATTAGACAAATTTCAAGCTATTTTAAAAGTCTTTTACTCCCCCCACCAAGAAAAAGAAGCTTTAGAAAGATTAGAAGACATGCAATCAATTATTGCTTTTGAAATAAATAAAATCTAATAAAATTAGCTTTAAATCTTTTACTTGCTAATTAATTTTTATTATACCATACTTTAAAAACCATTTTAAACTTTCAAGGAGAACAACATGTTACAACGTACTTTTTCAATTATTAAACCTGATGCAACACAAAGAAATCTTGAAGGGCAAATTTTAGCTGCAATCCAAGAAGATGGTTTAAAAATAGTTGCCATGAAAAAAGTTCATCTCACAAAAGCCCAAGCAGAGGGTTTTTATGCTGTACACAAAGATCGTCCTTTTTTCAATGATTTAGTTCAATTTATGACTTCTGGCCCTGTTGTATGTTCTGTTTTAGAAGCAGAAGACGCTGTGCAAAAATACCGCAAGTTAATGGGTGCAACAAATCCAGAACAAGCTGAAGAAGGCACTTTAAGAAAGAAATTTGCACTCTCTCTACAAGCCAATTCTGTGCATGGTTCAGACTCTCTTGAAAATGCAACTATTGAAATTGCTTACTTTTTTAATGTTTTTGAAATTTTATAAGATAAATTATCTCTTTTTGTTATTGGCATCTTTGACTTTATATTAAAAGGCAAGATATCAGAAGTTGACAAAAAGAGATTTTTTAGTTAGTTTAACGCAACTTATGCCACGTTCTAGTGGATTATAAGAATAATTTATCTAATTTTTCTAAGGATATTCCATGTTTGAAAGTCTTTCTGACAGACTTAGCTCAGCCTTTAAATCCATAAGCGGACGCGCCCAGCTCACAGAAGCAAATATTCAAGATGCTATGCGTGAAGTTCGTTTAGCTCTTTTAGAAGCAGACGTGAACTTTAAAGTTGTCAAAGACTTTACTGAAAAAGTGAAAGAAAAAGCACTTGGCGTTCAAGTTTTAAAGGGCGTTAATCCATCACAACAACTTATTAAAGTGGTGCATGACGAACTTGTCGAACTTCTTGGCGGCGAGCAAACAAATCTTTCATTGAATAAAAAACCATCTCTTATTTTGATGGTGGGTTTGCAAGGTTCAGGTAAAACTACTTCCTCAGCTAAGATCGCAAATCTACTTAGAAAACAAAAGAAAAATCCATATCTTGTACCATGTGATATCTACAGACCTGCAGCTATTGATCAATTAAAAGCATTGTCGCAGCAATTAAGTATTCCATGTTATCCAAGTGTGCAAAGCACAAATCCTGTTGATATTTGTAAAGATGCACTCATCAAAGCAGAAGAACAAGGCTGTGATGTCCTTATTCTTGATACTGCTGGCCGTCTTCATATCGACGAAACTCTTATGGACGAATTAGCGGCTATTAAGTCTGCTATGAATCCAGACGAAATTTTATTTGTTGCTGACGCAATGACTGGACAAGATGCGGTGAACGTTGCTGCTGCATTCAATGAGAAACTTGGTATTACAGGTGTTGTTCTCACAAAAATGGACGGCGATGCAAGGGGCGGTGCGGCTTTATCAATCAAGTCTGTCACAAACGCTCCGGTTAAGCTTGTTGGTATGGGCGAAAAACTTTCAGAAATGGAATTTTTCCACCCAGACAGAATAGCAGGCAGAATTTTAGGTATGGGAGACGTGCTTACTCTCATGGAAAAAGCACAATCTACCATAGATGAAGAAGAAGCCGAAGCCTTAGCAAAGAAAATGAAAAAGGCACAATTCGACTTTGAAGACTTCAAAACACAAATGAAGCGTATGAAAAGTTTGGGATCCTTTGAATCGATCTTAAAAATGATTCCAGGACTTGGAGGACTTGCTTCAGCTCTTTCAGATTTCGGCGATGCAGAAAAAGAATTAGCAAGAACCGAAGCCATCATTGACTCAATGACTATCAAAGAAAGACGCAATCCAGACATAATCAATACTTCTCGAAAAGAGAGAATTGCAAAAGGTTCTGGCTCAACTCTTGCTCAAGTTAACCAACTTATGAAGCAATTTGATCAAATGCGTAAGATGATGCAAGGAATGATGGGCGGTAAAATGCCTAAGATGCCACAAATGCCAAAAGGTATGAAGATGCCTAAGGGTATGGGAGGCATGGGCGGCTTAGGCGGACTAGGCGGCATGTCAAATTCACTAGGTGGATTAGGCGGCTTAGGCGGTTTAGGTGGCCTTGGTGGCTTAGGAATGAATGGAATGGGAATGCCTACTGGAAAGTCTGGCCCTACAAGATCGGCAACAAAAAAACAAAAAACAAGAAAAAAGAAAAAGTGATTTAATCACAAAAAGGAACTCACATGGCTGTTAAACTTCGTCTTACTCGTACTGGTTGTAAAAAACGTCCTTTTTATCACGTAGTAGCTATCAATAGCGACTCACGCCGCGACGGCAGACCTTTAGAATTTTTAGGATACTACAATCCTAACACTAATCCTGCTACTGTAAAATTAGAAAATGAAAAAATTGAAAAGTGGATCTCATTAGGTGCTAAACCTAGCGATACAGTGGCTTCACTTATCAAATCAAATAAAGCTTAATTCATATTAAGAGCTATAAGTGCATTTAAGCTTAGAATATAAGCTTGGTTTATAAATTCTAATATAATTAGAATGGGATTTTAGTGTGCTGATTTTATTTGAAATAAAATAAAAGAGCATGGGTTTATGAGGATTACTTATGAAAAATTTTGTAGAATTAATAGCAAAGGCTTTAGTGGATAACCCAGAACTCGTTGCAGTTCGCGAAGTTGAAGCTGAACAAACAACAGTTTTAGAGCTTTCAGTAGCAAAAGAAGATCTTGGCAAAGTTATCGGAAAACAAGGCCGTACAGCTCGTTCTATCCGTACACTTCTTAGTGCAATCTCAGCTAAAGCACGCAAGCGTGTAGTTCTTGAAATTCTTGAATAATATACAAAAAGCACTTACAATAGGCCTTATCACAAGGCCTCATGGAATAAAAGGGGAGCTCTGCGTACAATATTACGCAGACTCTCTTTTCTTGCTTAAAGCTCCGATCTTTCTCATAAGTCCAGATGACGATATCATCGAAGTCAAAGAAAGAAAGTATAAACAAGCAAAGGATCACGTTATCTTGTCACTTGATTTTTGTAAGGACAGAAACAAAGCAGAAGAGTTGAGAAATTACGAAATCTGTATCGATCCACTTGTTATGCGAGACTTCATTCATAAACATACCCCTTCTTCGAATAAATCTAAGCAAGAAGAGGTCTTTGTCTTTCAATTGGTAGGACTAGAGGTTTTTCACAGCAAAGGCCAAGAAAAGGCATTTTTGGGCGAATTAAAGCATATAGACTTTATGGGCGGACAAGAGATCTGGCATATCTACACTAAAGATAACAAAGAAATACTCTTTCCTGCTGTGCCTGACTTTGTTGAGGATATTAATCTAGACGAAAAAACTATAACTATCACACCGCCTGAAGGCTTGATAGATATCTATTTAGAAGATAACGACAAAGAAAAAAAGAAAATTAAGAATAAAGAATAATTTATTTTTACAGACTTTTACAAGCTTTTGTACTCTTTTTGTGCAAAAGCTTTTTCTTTTTTAAAGACATGGATTGCCACGTCAAGGCTTCGCCTTTTCCTCGCAATGACGAGTCTTGAAAAGTTCATTTAGGATTTAAAATTTCTATTCTTATAGGTTTAATCTGAACTATTTATCCCATTAAAATCGCACAATAGACTTGCCATTGCGAGAAGGAGCAACGCAACGACGTGGCAATCCATGTTTTTTTAAACCTATTCTGCAAATAAATCTTTCCATTCTGGATTAATACTTTCAATCAATTCAATTTTTCTTTGTCTCTTCCAGCTTTTGATTTGTTTTTCTCTTTCAATGGCAGAATAAGCCGTATTACTTTCTTCTACATACACTAATAAATGCAAATTGTATTTTGCTGAAAATTCAGAACCTATACCTATTTTATGTTCAAAAGCTCTACCTTCTATATTGTTTGTTATACCGGTATCAAGTGTTCCATTTGGCTTATTTGTCATAATATAAACGAAATATTTTTTCATAATACTTCTATTGTAAAAGACATGGATTGCCACGTCAAGGCTTCGCCTTTTCCTCGCAATGACGAGTCGGGTTTTCCTTTTTTTACAACTAAAGATTTAAGTTTTACAATTATAGGTAGAACTATTTATCCCATTAAAATCGCACAATAGACTCGTCATTGCGAGGAGCTTGCGACGTGGCAATCCATGTTTTTTTATAATAACTATTCTGCAAATAAATCTTTCCATTCTGGATTAACACTTTCAATCAATTCAATTTTTCTTTGTCTCTTCCAGCTTTTGATTTGTTTTTCTCTTTCAATGGCAGAATAAGCCGTATTACTTTCTTCTACATACACTAATAAATGCAAATTGTATTTTGCTGAAAATTCAGAACCTATACCTATTTTATGTTCAAAAGCTCTACCTTCTATATTGTTTGTTATACCGGTATCAAGTGTTCCATTTGGCTTATTTGTCATAATATAAACGAAATATTTTTTCATAATACTTCTATTGTAAAAGACATGGATTGCCACGTCAAGGCTTCGCCTTTTCCTCGCAATGACGAGTCGGGTTTTCTTTATTTTACAACTAAAGATTCAAGTTTTACAATTATAGGTAGAACTATTTATCCCATTAAAATAGCACAATAGACTCGTCATTGCGAGGAGGAGTAACATGACGACGTGGCAATCCATGTTTTTTATAACTAATTGCTTCGCTCGCGTGGGGATAATCCCCTAAGCCTTTGTTCGCTAAAGCTCACGCGATGCTGCTCAAAAAAAAGCCCCTTTCGGGGCTTTTATTATAAGCTATTCGTTATCTTCTTTAGCTTTGCTAAATAAGTCACCTAAAGTTTGACCAGCTACTTTTAAACTATTTGTTTCGGCACGCTGTGCACGAAACCTCGCTTGCAAAAAACGTCGTTTTTGCTTCGCTCGCTGAAGCCTTTGTTCGCTAAGCTCACGCGATGCTGCTCAAAAAAAAAGCCCCTTTCGGGGCTTTTATTATAAACTATTCGTTATCTTCTTTAGCTTTGCTAAATAAGTCACCTAAAGTTTGACCAGCATCGCCTGATGAACGGTATTCTTTAGATTTTTTCTTTTCTTCGTCTTCTTTCATTTGTTTGATAGAAAGACCTAAGCGACGTTCGTCAGCTGAAACATGAATAATTTTAGCTTCAACTGTGTCGTTTTCTTTGTAAAGTTCAGAAACAGCTTTACCTTTGTTACCAAGTTCAGAAACGTGGATAAGGCCTTCGATACCGTCTTCAACTTCAACAAATACACCGAAATCAGTGATATTTGTGATAACACCTTTCACGATATTACCTACTGGGTAACGTGTTGGTACTGTTGACCATGGATCGTCTGAAAGTTGTTTCATACCAAGTGTGAATTTTTCGCTTTCTTGATCAACTGTCAATACTTTTGCTTGTACTGTGTCGCCAACTTTGAACATTTCACTTGGGTGACGTAATTTCTTTGTCCAAGAAATGTCTGAAACGTGGATTAAGCCGTCGATGCCGTCTTCGATACCGATGAACATACCAAATTCAGTGATGTTTTTAATAACACCTTCTAAAATTGTACCTTCTGGGAATCTTTCGCCAACTAATTGCCATGGATTTGGTGTTACTTGTTTCATACCTAAAGAAATACGTTTCTTTTCAGAATCTACACCAAGAATAACAACTTCAACTTCGTCGCCTTGCTTTAACATTTGGCTAGGGTGGCGTAATTTACGTGTCCAAGACATTTCAGAAATATGTACTAAGCCTTCAACGCCTGAGTCTAACTCAACAAATACACCATAGTCTACAAGGTTTGTTACCTTACCATTGTAGTGAGCGCCTTCTGGGAAGCGTTCTGTGATGTTTTGCCATGGATCTTCGATAAGTTGTTTGAGGCCTAAAGAAACTTTTTGGCTGTCTTTGTCAAAAGAAAGTACTTTTAATTCAAGTTCTTGACCTAAAGTAAGCATTTCTTTTGGATGGCGTAAACGCTTCCATGACATATCTGTGATATGTAATAAGCCGTCTAATCCGCCTAAGTCGATGAATACGCCGTATTCAGTGATATTTTTAACCTTACCTGTTACAGTTTGGTTTTCTTGTAAAACTTCTAAGAGGTTGCCACGTTGTGCATCTCTTTCTTCTTCTAATAATACACGACGTGAAACAATGATATTGCTACGACGACGATTGATTTTTAAGACACGGAAAGGATAGTTTTGATTTACTAATGCGTCCATATCAGGAACAGGACGTAAATCTACATGAGAACCAGGCAAGAAAGCTTCAATGCCACCAAGGTCTACGTTATAACCGCCCTTGATTCTGCGTGTAATCATACCAGTAACTACACCGCCCTTTTCAAGAACTTCTTCAAGTTGATCAAAAAGCTTCATACGTTTAGCTTTTTCATAAGATAAAACAACAGTACCGTCGCTTTCATTTTTGCGTGCGATAAATACGTCAATCTTGTCGCCAACTTTTACGCTAATATTACCTTGTGCATCGCGGAATTCAGACGCAGGGATTTGACCTTCAGACTTAAAGCTTACGTCAACTAAAACTGTGTCATTGTCTACACGAACAACTTCGCCTTGTACAATAGAACCTTCTTCTAAATCACCAAAATCAGGTGTAAGATAGTTGTCGAGCTCTGAAGCAAAGTCGATGCTGTCGTTTGTTTGATTTTCCATTTCTTGGGTTACCATAAAAAAATTTCCTCCGAACCAAAATTACATTCTCCTGCTTTTACAAGACTTGGCTCAAAATCATTTGAAATATTTAATTTTGTTGAAGCCTCAGCAATGAAGAATAGTTCTATTTAGCATAACACTAAATTAAACACAAGCTTAATTTAAGCAGAATTAAATTTTTAATACTAAACTTTAGATTTAAAATAAAAAAAATGCATGTTTCAATATTAAAACACGCATTTATTTTTTACAATTTTATTTATCTTTTATTGCAATAAAGAAGTAGCTAAAAAGGAAAGCGAAGCTCTAGAGCTATTATGTGAAATGCTTTCCACTTTTTCTTGCTTAAGCACCTTACTTTTAACAAAATCTGTGATTTCTATTGCTCTGTCTATATCCAAATGATTAGATTTCACGCTAAGATGGTTTTCACTTTCTATAGAATGAAAAAAGTTTTCTTCATTCTTTTCATTTAATGGAGTTTCAAAAAGAGCTCTTCTTTTTATGCTTTCGTCTTCTGTTCTATTTAAGGATTGTTCCAATCCCCAAAGCAAGGATATTGCCTTTGATTGTATTGAAAGTGCTCTGTCTATTTGAGCATTTCTATCTAAAAACATTGAATTATTTATTCTTTCCACTTTCTCACCTATATACACACTTATTTTTTTGATATTTTCTAGAGTTAATATTTTTAACGGATTCTAGATTAAAAGCATTAGAGCTTTTTAAGCATTTAATACTTAATTTTTTTAACCAAATATACAAGCTAGTACAAGCAAGTGAAAACTAAACTTCACTACTATTTCCGCAATTCTCGCAAATTCTTTGTTTGTTATTTCTATTATTTTTAATAAATGTAATAGGCTCATTACACATTGGACAAGGATCTTTCACAGGTTCATTCCAAGAGGCATAGTCGCATTTTGGATATGCGTCGCAACCATAGAACACCTTTCCACGTTTACTTGCTTTTTCAACAATATTACCATTTTCGCATTTAGGGCATGGAATACCAAGTAAATATGGAGCGGCATAATTACATTTTGGATAATTAGAACATGCCTGAAAACGAGCACCAGCACGCGATCTTTTAAGAACTACATCACCGCCACATTTAGGGCATGTGCCAAGAACTTGCACTTCTGGTTTTGCTCTTTGTACAAGCTGAACCTTACCCTGTTCGTCACGTGTATAGTCTGACGTAAAGGAACAGTCAGGATAGCCTGAACAGGCAAGAAATTCACCCATTTTGCCAAATTTCACAACTAATGGTTTTGCACATTCAGGACAGTCAATGCCCGCTTCTATGCCTGCTTTCATCTGTACCATAGACTTTGTTGCAAGTTCTAAAGCTGGATTGAAATCCTTGCTAAAATCTTTAAGCAAGTTCACCCAAGCTATATCGCCCTCTGCAACTTTATCTAAGCCGTCTTCCATTTGTGCTGTGAAAGAAACATCCATAAGTTTAGGGAAATTTGTATTCAATTGTGTGACAACAATATCGCCTAAATCTGTTGGTATAAAATGTTTTTCTTCTTGCTTTACATATTCTCTGTCTTGCAAGGTAGAAATAATGGTTGCATAAGTAGATGGCCTACCAATACCTAATTCTTCAAGTTCTTTAACTAAGGAGGCTTCTGTGTATCTGCTTGGTGGCTGTGTGAACTTTTGTTCTTTAGTGAGTTCTGCACAAATAAGCTTTTCGCCTACTGCAAGCTGTGGCAAAATTGTATCATCATCGCTCGATGATTTTGCATCTAAAGCAAGATAGCCAGCAAAAAGTATTCTTTGCCCCTTCACTTTCCACTGCGTTGACGCACAATCTACTGTGACATTTGTGTCGTGAAATCTAGCTGCCGCCATTTGCGAAGCAAGAAATCTTGTCCAAATCAATTTATATACTTTATATTGTTCAGCTGTGAGATCATTTTTGATTTCATCTGGAGTAATAGAGCAATCTACAGGGCGAATAGCTTCGTGAGCATCTTGAGCCGCTCCTTTCGTTTTAAAGAAATTCCCCTTACCCTTTCCGCCAAGATAATCTTTGCCAAATTCCTTTCCAATATAGTCTAAAGCAGCATTTCTCGCTTCATCCGCTATACGCACAGAGTCAGTACGCATATAAGTAATGAGAGCTGTTGTTCCTCTATCTGTGAGATCTATGCCCTCATACAATTTCTGTGCTGTTTGCATAGTTCTTTTTGCCGCAAAGGAAAGTCTTTGGTTTGCAACTTGTTGTAATGTTGAAGTAATAAAAGGCGGTGGTGCTGAGCGAGAACGTTCTTTTTCTTCTATATTTGAAATAATCCAAGAATTTTGCTGGATTTCTTTTTCTAATGCATTTGCCGCATCAGCATTTGGCACTAAGGCTTTTTTATTATTAATCTTTGCAAGTTCAGCCTTAAAAGCCTTTGCCTTTGCTTCGTCTTTCTTTAATAATGCTTTAAAATTCCAGTATTCTTCTGAAACAAAAGCCTTTCTTTCGTTTTCTTTATCCACAATAAGTTTCAAAGCAACTGATTGCACTCGGCCAGCAGAAATCCCTCTTTTCACAGTTTTCCATAGAAGAGGAGAAATTTTATAGCCCACAAGCCTGTCAAGCACACGTCTTGCTTGTTGAGCATCAAAAAGATGTGTATTGATTTCACGCGGATTTTTCAAAGCTTCTTTCACTGCTTTTGCTGTGATTTCGTTGAATTGAATACGACGTATATCTTCAGTAGAACCTTTACCTTTAATACTTTCTGCAATATGCCAAGCAATAGCCTCGCCTTCTCTATCAGGATCGGGAGCAAGATATATAGTTTCAGCTTTTTGAGCCGCAGCCTTCAATTCGCTGACAACTTTTTCCTTGCCTTTAATAGTTTCGTATTGAGGGGCAAAATCATGTGCTTCGTCCACACCTAGTGTCTTTGTTGGCAAATCACGTATATGCCCAACACTGGCCTTGACGTTATAGTCAGCACCAAGAAATTTTTTAATTGTTTTAACCTTTGCAGGAGACTCCACTATAATGAGATTTTTTGCCATCTTTGCCTCAATTTTTTGTATATTTAATCACTAAGTAGTGTATACTTTTTCACTTGTCAAGGAAAAGAATATTAAATTGTGTGATTATAAGTGAATGCAAAGAGTTTTTGTCTTCTATTTTTTTGTCTCCTATGCCTCCGGCGGCCAAAGGACTTGAAGCCCTTTGGAAACCCCAATTTGCAAGATGAGTGCGTGAGGGGGTGGCTAAAGAAGAATAGTTATTTTTTTATTTGCGGAAAAGTTTTAAGAGTTCGAGGCTCTCGCCTCTTACTCTTAAATACTGTTCCGCTTTAAAATTTTAAGAAGAGACTAAAGTTGAAAAGTAAGTAGGCATTTGTCACTACGTTCCAAATGTGAGTTTTTTCTTTTTAAAGACATGGATTGCCACGTCAAGGCTACGCCTTTTCCTCGCAATGACGAGTCTATTGTGCTATTTTAATAGGATAAATAGTTTTGTTGTAATCAATAATTGCTAAAAATAAATCGTCAGTCTTAAACTCTATTCACGAGACTCGTCATTGCGAGGAATGAACAAAGTGAATGACGTGGCAATCCATGTCTTTTACAATTTAACAAGCCATTAAAAAATTTAATTAAATTAAATATTTTTAACAGAAAATTGTGTTTTGTATACAAAGCTAAAGCATTGTTTTTTTATACTTTTTCAATAAGGTATAAAAACTTTAAAAAAAGTTAAAAAAAAGTTAAAAAATTCATTGAGCACTCAAACAAGCCATTGAAGAGCATTTGCGATATTTATTGGCAATTTAAGATTAAAATAAGCACTAGACAAGGTGTATCTATTGTGATATGTAACTCTGAGATATGGAATTTGTCTCTATTTTCACAAAAAAACAGCGTGTATAGCAAAAAAATCCCGCACGCTCAGGAGTTTTATTATGGCAAATAAATGGAAAACTATGGACGGTAACACTGCAAGTGCTCACGTTGCATACGCATTAAGTGATGTAAGTGCTATCTATCCAATTACCCCTTCTTCTACTATGGCTGAACTTGCTGAAGAATGGGCTGCATCTGGCAGAAAGAACGCTTTAGGCCAAGTTTTGGCTATACATGAAATGCAATCAGAAGCTGGTGCTGCTGGTGCTGTTCATGGTTCGCTTGCTGCTGGTGCTTTAACAACAACTTTCACAGCTTCACAAGGTCTCTTGCTCATGATTCCAAACATGTACAAGATTTCTGGTGAACTTTTACCTGCTGTTTTCCACGTTTCAGCTCGTGCTATTGCAGCACATGCCCTTTCTATCTTTGGTGATCACCAAGACGTTATGGCAGCTCGTCAAACTGGTTTTTCTTTCCTTTGCTCAAACTCACCTCAAGAAGCTATGGACTTAGCTTTAGTTGCTCACTTAGCAGCTATCGACTCTTCAGTTCCATTCTGTCACTTCTTCGATGGTTTCCGTACATCACACGAAGTACAAAAGATTGAAGTTATCGACTATGACGATATTAAATCTGTTGTAAACTGGGATAGAGTTCAAGATTTCCGTGATCGTGCTTTAAATCCAGAACATCCACATCAACGTGGTACTGCTCAAAACCCTGATATTTACTATCAAGGCCGTGAAAGAGCAAATCCTTTCTATGAACAAGTTCCTGGTCTTGTTATCGACGCTATGAAACGCGTAAAATCAATCACAGGCCGTTCTTACAATCTATACGACTATTACGGACATCCAGAAGCAGACAGAGTTGTTATTGCTATGGGTTCTGCGTGTGAAACTATTGAAGAAGTAGTTGATTTCTTAAATGCTAAAGGCCAAAAAGTTGGTCTTGTAAAAGTTCGCCTATACCGTCCTTTTGCTGCTGAATACCTCTTACAAGCTATTCCTGCAACTGCTCAAACAATCACCGTGCTTGACAGAACAAAAGAACCAGGTGCTCTTGGCGATCCATTATACTTAGATGTTACAACTGCTTTTGCTGAAGCGAATACAATGCCATCATTAATCGCTGGCCGTTATGGTTTAGGTTCTAAAGAATTTACTCCTGCTATGGCTAAAGCTGTTTTTGATAACATGCTTTCTATGGCTCCAAAAAACCATTTCAATGTTGGTATTGATGATGACGTAACATTATCTTCTTTATCAATTGGCGAAGTTCTTCCAACTGTTGCAGAAGGCACAGTTCAATGTATGTTCTTCGGACTTGGTTCTGACGGTACTGTTGGTGCTAACAAGCAAGCTATCAAAATTATTGGTGATAACACAGATATGTATGCACAAGGTTACTTTGCTTACGATTCTAAGAAATCAGGTGGTTTCACTGTTTCTCACTTACGTTTTGGTAATTCACCTATCAAATCAACTTACCTCATCACTCAAGCAGACTTTATTGGTTGTCATAAATCAGCTTATGTTAACATCTATAATGTTTTAGAAAACATTAAAGAAAATGGCACATTCTTACTCAATTCCGAATGGACTTCTGTAAAGGATATGGAACGTGAACTTCCAGGCCATATGAAGCGTACAATAGCTCAAAAGAAAATCAAACTCTACACTGTAGACGCTGTGAAAGTTGCTGCGGCAGCTGGTCTTGGAAACCGTATCAACATGGTTATGCAAACAGCTTTCTTCAAACTTTCTAATGTTTTACCATTTGAAAAAGCAGTTGAACTTCTTAAAGATTCTATCAAGAAAACTTATGGTTCTAAAGGCGATAAGATTGTAAATATGAATATCGAAGCTGTTGATAAATCTTTAGACGCAGTTATCGAAATCAAATACCCTAAATCATGGGCAACAGCTGAAGACACTCCTTCACTCTACAATGATCAAGATCCGTATATCGCAAATGTTGTACGTCCAATCTTATCACAACAAGGCGACAAACTTCCTGTTTCAGCTTTTGAAGCAGACGGTATTGTTCCACTTGGCACAACAGCTTGTGAAAAACGTGGTGTTGCTATTGCTGTTCCACAATGGAAATCAGAAAACTGTATCCAATGTAACCTTTGTTCATTAGTATGTCCGCATGCTTCTATCCGCCCTGTTCTTGCTTCTGATGAAGAATTGAAAGACGCTCCAAAAGGCTTTGAAGTTCTTCCTGCTATGGGTAAAGAAATCAAAGAATTTAAATTCCACATGCAAGTATATGCAATGGATTGTCAAGGTTGTGGCTCTTGTGCTAACGTTTGCCCAGGCAAAAAAGGCGAAAAAGCTCTTATCATGACACCACTTGCAAAAATTCAAAAAGAAACAAATGCTGAATTAGAATTTGTTGTTGAAAATATCGAACCAAAAGGCCACTTAGTAGACAGAGGCACATTAAAAGGTTCACAATTCCAACAACCATTATTCGAATTCTCAGGTGCTTGTGCTGGTTGTGGCGAAACTCCTTATGTAAAGCTTCTTACACAACTCTTTGGCGAAAGAATGATCATTGCAAACGCAACTGGCTGTTCTTCAATTTGGGGTGGTTCTGCACCAACAAACCCATACTGCACAAATGACGAAGGATACGGCCCAGCTTGGGGTAACTCCTTATTTGAAGATGCTGCAGAATTTGGTTTCGGTATTAAAGCTGCTTACAATCAAAGACGTGCTCGTTTAGCTGATTCTTTATCTTCTATCAAAGAAGCAAAAGTTCCTGCTGAATTAAAGAAATCAATTGATAATTGGTTAGAAAAGAAAGACAAAGGTGCTGAATCTACAGACGCTGGTCTTGAAGTTATGGATGCTATCCATGAAGCAGCTCACGAAGGTAAATTACCAGTTGAATTGCATGATCAAGTTTCAGACGTCTTCAATTCAACTGATCTCTTCACAGATAAATCTATCTGGATCTTTGGTGGCGACGGTTGGGCTTATGATATTGGTTTTGGTGGTTTAGATCACGTTATTGCTTCTGGCGAAAACATCAATATCCTTGTTATGGATACAGAAGTGTATTCAAACACAGGTGGTCAAGCTTCTAAATCAACTCCACTTGGCTCTATAGCAAAATTTGCTGCTGCTGGTAAGAGAAGCAAGAAGAAAGATCTTGGCGGTATGGCTATGACTTATGGTTATGTATATGTTGCTTATGTAAGCATGGGTGCAGATATGAACCAAACTCTTAAAGCTTTCAAAGAAGCAGAAGCATACGACGGTCCATCTGTTGTTATTGCTTACGCTCCATGTATCAACCAAGGCCTCAAACGCGGTATGGGTAAGAGCATGGAAGAAGCTAAACACGCTGTTACTTCTGGTTACTGGCCATTATACAGATACAATCCACTTCTTGCTGACGAAGGTAAAAATCCATTTATCCTTGAATGCAAAGAACCTGATGGAACTATTCAAGAATTTTTATCTGGTGAAACACGTTATGCACAACTAGAAAAAATTCAACCAGAGATTTCAAAACAATTACGTGCTGAAATCGAAGCTGATTATCTCAAACGTTACCAATTATTGAAAAAACGTAGCGAAGCAATCTAATCGCTTCTCTTGAAAATCATTAAAAAGGGAAGATTTATTCTTCCCTTTTTTATAAATCAACATAAGGACATAAGATGAAAAATCTCTACATCTCCGCTACTGGCTCTAAGTCAGGTAAAAGTGCTATTGCACTTGGCATGATGAGCCTTTTGAGAACAAAACTTGCTAAAGTAGGCTATTTTCGCCCTATTATTGCACAGTCAGAATTAGATTCAAAAGATCACGATATCGAATTGATGCGCACTCACTATAAATTAGAAACTAGCTATGAAGAAAGTTATGCTTGCACTTTCTTAGAAGCAAGAGAATTGCTCAATTCAGGACAGTCTGATGTTCTTATGGAAAAAATTCTCAGAAAGTATAATGAACTTGCCGAAAAATGTGACTTTGTTCTCTGTCAAGGAACTGACTTTTCTGGAAAAGAAATGGCTTTTGAATTTGCTCTAAATATTGATATTGCTGCAAATTTAGGTGCTTCAATCTTACTTGTTGCTTCTTCAGGGAATTTATCCGCTGAAGAATTGGCTTCTTCTTTCCATGCAAATATAGAAATTTGTAATGATAAAGGGGTTGATATCTTAGCATGTATTTTCAATATGGCAACGCTCACCTACGACGAAGAAGCAAAATTATTAGCTTTAGCAAAATCAGAAGAAGATGAAAACTCAACTCTTTGCTATGTTATTCCAGCAAACGAAACTCTTGCAATGCCAAGCATTCGTGATGTGAGCAATTGGATTGACGCAAAAATTTTATATGGTGAAAAATACTTAGATACTCTTGTGAGTGAATACCGTATTGCTGCTATGCAAAGCGATAATTTCTTAAAATATATTGACGAAGGTAACCTTGTTGTTACTCCTGGCGATAGATCTGATATTATTTTAGCTGGTCTTGTTTCTAGAATGTCAAACAGCTATCCACCTATTTCTGGTATTCTGCTTACAGGTGATTTGGAAATACCATCTACCATTAAAAGCCTTATCGATGGTTGGACAGAAGTTCCTGTGCCTATTATTTCCACAGGCCATCATACTTCAAAAACTCTTTCTATTCTTACTGGCTTACACGGCAGAATTCAGCCAGACGATGAAAGAAAGATCAACCTTGCTCTTGCTTTGTTTGAACAGCATGTTGATACTGCTAACCTTTCAGACTTAGTCATCAAAAGAAAGAGTGAAAAGCAAACTCCAATGATGTTTGAATACCAACTTGTAGAACAAGCTCGTAAAAAGAAAATGCGTATTGTTTTACCTGAAGGCTCTGAAGAACGTATTCTTCGTGCATCTGAAGTGTTATTACAACGTAATGTTGCAGATATTATCTTACTTGGGAATGTTGCTGAAATCGAAAATAAAGCCAAACTTTTTGGCCTTGATATTTCTCAAGCAACTATCATTGACCCACTTGCAAGTTCATACTTCACAGATTTTACAGAAACATATTACGAATTACGTAAGAATAAAAAAGGTATGAACATGGATGTTGCTAAAGATAGAATGTCTGACGCAACTTATTTTGGTACTATGATGGTACATAAAAACCTTGCAGACGGCATGGTTTCAGGTGCTATAAATACCACAGCTCATACTGTTCGCCCTGCTCTAGAATTCATCAAGACAAAGCCTGCTTTTTCAATTGTATCCTCTATCTTCTTTATGTGCTTAAAAGACAGAGTTCTTGCTTTTGGCGACTGTGCGATCAATCCTGCTCCAAATGCTGAACAATTAGCTGAAATTGCTATCAGTGCAGCTGAAACAGCAGAAGTTTTTGGACTTTCCCCTAGAGTAGCAATGCTTTCTTATTCAACAGGAACTTCTGGTACTGGTGCTGATGTTGAAAAAGTTAAAGAAGCAACTGCAATTGTACGTGAAAAACAGCCTGATCTACTTATTGAAGGCCCTATTCAATACGATGCTGCTATTGATCCAGAAGTTGCAAAAACAAAACTTCCTGATTCAGAAGTTGCTGGTCACGCTACTGTCTTTATCTTCCCAGACTTAAACACCGGTAACAACACCTATAAAGCAGTACAGAGAGCTGCTGACGCTGTTGCTATTGGCCCTGTTTTACAAGGTTTAAATAAGCCTGTGAACGATTTATCTCGTGGCTGTACTGTGGCAGATATTGTAAATACTGTAGCGATTACTGCTATTCAAGCTCAATCTCAAAATTAATTTTATTAACTATTAAAAAAAATCCCCTTTCTATAACAGCAAGGGGATTTTTTTATTTTTAAATTTAATTTAGAGAGGCCAAATATTATCTAATATTCGTGTGAGCCAGCCAGGTTTTTGCTTGTCAGAAATGATACCTGAACCATAGTATTGTATTTGTGCGTCAGCCATATGTGTTGATAATATACTATTATCAGGTTGAACATCTCTTGCTCTTACTAAGCCCATAACAACTATATATTGTGTTTCATTATTCACTCTTGTTTCTCTAGCTCCCTCAACTTGCATAAGGCCGTCAGACATCACACGCACAACTCTTGCACCTACTGTTGCTGTTATGCTGTTTGAACGTTCTGTTGTGCCTGAACCGTCAAAGTCAGATTCATTTGAAGTAGAAAGCATATTAGCACCAAGTTGTCCTGCAAAAGGCAGAGATGTCATGCCAAAGAGAGAGGAAATACCAGTATCTTGAGTAGATGATTTCGATGTGACTGTGCTTGCTTCATTGCTTGCTGTATTATTTTCTACTATATTAACAAAGACAATATCCCCTACTTTTCTTGCTCTACCATCCGAATAGAGATCAAGCTGATCTACTGGATTATACAATGAACCAGGATTTGAATAAGTAGGAGCTGGTTCTGTGTATGCCATTGGTTGAGCAACTGGCATAACTGGAGACGGCTTTTCTTTTGCCGCTGTACATGCAGTCATCATGCATATGCTCATCAATAATAAAATCTTTCTTGCCTTCATGTTAATTAACCTCATAATAACTTTCTTTGACTTTTCACTTTTTATTGTATCAATATAGTTTGATTATCTATAATCATACCAAATACAACTTTCTTACTTTGTGTATTTCTTACATTAATTACATCGCCTAATGATCCATCTTGCATGGCTTCGCCTTGTTGAGTGATATTAATGCTACCCTTTTTATATTGAATTTTCACTAATTGCCCTTTGCGTATTGCTGTGAGTGGGCTTAAGTCCGTTGTCAAAATTACTTCATCTCTACCTATGGCTTTATTCACTTGCCAAGGCCCGCCTTTTCCATCCCAAATATCGCCACGTATATGTGCTATATTTTTTGTGACATATGTAATGTTGTCAGGATTGAGAAGATCGCCTTTATTAAATGGTTTAATAGGTACAGCTAAATCTTTCCATAAATTTAAGAAAACAGAACCCGTGTATTTCTTCACTTCGCTATTATCTAATTCCTTGACAATGAATTTTAATGAAATTCTGCCCGCTTTTAAGTCTATAGGCTCTAATTCGATTCTTTGCCCCTTTTTAGGAAGAAAGATATATTTTGGAACTCTATAATCAATTAATTCTCCTCGCCCCTCAGATTGGGCAAGAAATGCGACTTGTGGATGAAGTTCTTTTTCAACTAGTCTCATTATGTCAAGCTCGCGTAATAATTCACCTTTCTTCTGAATCGCAAGACTATCTGGCAATAAAAGGTATTGTGAACTCTCGCCAAGTACATAATAAAGAGATTCTTCTAATTTCTTTTTTGAAATCTGAAATGCTTTACCTTCAATTTGTGGTGCGGCGAAAAGTTGAATATTTTTTAATTCATTCCAGCTTTGACTTGGAATACTTCCGAGAGGCTGTGCAATGTCTCCTAATGTTACAATGTCGTTTTCAACAACAATAGAATCGTGAACCTTGATTCTCCATTCACTAGAATAGGCTTCAGCCAATGAAATTAAACTGAGAAAGAAGAATACAATTAATGTATGTAATGTATATGATATTAATTTCTTCATTCTTGTTACCTATGTTAATCCTAATAGTTCACATTAATTATTAACTACGTTTCAATTGAACCGCTGTTTGCAGCATCGTGACTTTAAACTATTTTTTTTGGCACACTGTGCACAAAAACTCTTTCGGAAAAAACGTCGTTTTTCCTCATTCGCTAAAGCCTTTGTTCACTGCGTTCACATTAATTATTAACTACGTTTCAATTGAACCGCTGTTTGCAGCATGGTGTCAGAAGTTTGAATAGATTTTGAGTTCATTTCGTAAGCTCTTTGGCCAGCAATCATATTAACCATTTCATCAACAACTTCAACATTTGATAATTCGAGGAATGATTGTGCTAAAGTTCCAACATTTTCTTCACCAGGCACACCCTCAACGGCATCGCCAGAAGCTTCTGTTGGTGTGTATAAATTCCTTCCTCTTGCGTCTAATCCAGCTGGATTTATGAATGTATAAAGAGGAATATCAGAAGTTGCTATTTCTTCGCCTTCTGAATCTATACAAGAAATAGTTCCATTTTCAGAAATCGAAAGTGAACGCGTTTCGGCTGGAACTGAAAATTCTGGCTGCAAAACATAACCATTGGCTGTGACTATGGTTCCATCTGAATTGAGTTTAAAAGCACCTGCTCTTGTATACATAAGCTGATCCCCTACAGAAACCTGAAAGAAACCATCCCCTTCAATAGCAACGTCTAATGGATTTCCTGTATTTTGAAAATCACCTTGTGTGAAAAACTTATGCACAGAAACAGCTCTAGCACCCATACCAACTTGCATACCAACTGGCACATAGTTTTCGCCTTCTGTTGTAGAACCTGCAATTTTCATTGTTTGATACATTAAATCTTCAAACTCTGCTCTGCTCTTTTTAAAAGATGCGGTGTTAACGTTTGCAAGGTTATTTGAAATAACATCTATATTCAATTGTTGTGCGACCATGCCTGAAGCACCGGTCCATAATGATCTCATCATAATAAAATCTCCCTATATTTATTTATACAAATAATTCTTTATTTAATTTTAGTTCTTAGCCCTACCAACTCTAGAGATTACCTCTCTATCGAGCGTATCAGCAGTTTGCATAACCTTAGAATTTGCTTCAAATGTTCTTTGTACTTCAATCATTTTTACCATTTCAGTAACAACATTAACATTTGCTTTTTCAAGCGAACCTTGGTTCACAACCAATCCATTTTCATAAGGATCTATTTCAACAGGAGTGGCACCTTCACGTAATTGGTAAAGATTTAATCCCAATTTTTCTAATTCATGCGATGGATCCTCGTATGCTGTGATCTGAAATTCTGCTATTTCAACATTATCCGCAAAAACCCTACCGTCATGCGAAATACTCACATTTTGTGTACCCTCTGGAATAACAATTCTTCCAGCAGTTCCTAAAACAGGAAAACCTTCTTGCGTGATAAGCGTACCGTCAGCAGTTTGACTAAAAGATCCATTTCTCGACAAGAAAGTACCTTGCGGCGTTTCAATATTAAAGAATCCGCCACCTGACAAACCAACATCTAGGGGATTATTCGTCTGCTCAAGAGCACCTTGAGTGAAGTCTGTTTTTGACACAGCAGGTCTTACCCTTGCTAAAAGATGTGCCTCAGGGAATAGCGGTCTAGAACGTAGATTTTCAATTGGTTCGCGTATGATATCGTGGGCAAAAAGAATCATTGTGTCTTTAAATGCTAACTTATCGTTCTTGTAACCATTGGTATTGACGTTTGCAAGATTGTTTGTGATTGTCGCAAGCCTGTGTTCAGCACTTAACGCACCATACAAACCTGTAAATACACCATTTTGCATATTAGCTCCTCTCAGATAGATCTCTATTTTACAATATGTGTAAAGCCTTTGCCATACAGCAATCTATCTGCTTTGCTAATGTATTGCAAAAGCTGTGCCAAAGTTTAAGTCTTTAATTTGACAGTCTTTTTATTTTTTACTCTCTTTTTGCTCTCTATATAATGTTAATTTCATTGCAAATTTATTCTTTTCTTTCTTTATTCCTTTGTTTATCAGCTGTCAAAATTTATTGGCACAGCTTTTGCAATACGTTTTATGATTATTGTCAATAAATATGACAGAACTTATTTGGAGAAGACTTATGGATAAAGCAAAAACAAATTTCTTAGATACTATCGTAAACAGAGCTAAAACTCTTTGGGCGAATACATCTTCAAATCAAAGAATCCTCATGCTTGCTGTAGCAGGTGTTATGACTATAGCTTTTGTTATGTTTGTTTTATGGATCAATAAGCCTATTTATAAAACTCTTTATTCTGATTTAGCTCAAGAAGATGCTAATAAAGTAGTTACTTATTTAGAAGAAAACAATGTTCCTTATGAACTTATCAACGAAGGTTCAACAATCACAGTACCTGAAGAACAAGTATACGACTTAAGATTAAAAGTTGCCGGACAAGGTAATTTAGTTGGTGCTGGCGTTGGTTTTGAAATCTTCGACGAAGTGCAAGTTGGGCAAACAGAATTTGTTCAGAAAATAAACTATCAACGTGCTCTTCAAGGCGAATTAGGCCGTACTTTATCAGAACTTCCAAATGTAGAATCAGCTAGAGTGCACTTAGTTATTCCAGAAAGATCACTCTTTATCGAAGAACAACAATCACCATCAGCTTCCATAGTTCTAAAATTAGAAAATAATGCTGTAAAAATGTCTCCAAGTGAAGTTCAGGGAATTGTCAACCTTATGACAATGTCTATTCAAGGTTTAGACAAACACCATGTTTCCATAACAGACAGTGCTGGTAATTCAATCTATACACCTGAAGAAGAAGGCTTTAGTGCAAATAACACACAATTAGAATACCGCATGCGTTTTGAAAAAATCCTCGAAAGAAGAATCAATGAATTACTTTCTCCAATATTAGGAGCAGGCAAATCAATTGCAAAAGTAAGTGCAGAACTCGACTATAGTCAACGCACCTACAGAAAAGAAACATTCGATCCAGACAGCCAAGTTGTGCGTTCTGAACAAAGAAGTGAAGAAACACAAACAGGACAAGCAAATCTTGAAGCAGGTTCTCCTGACGCTAACTTTAGAGGTGACGGACTTAACAATTCTCTTTCAAGCCAATCTGGACAAAGAGAACAACGTACAACAAACTACGAAATAAATAAAATTGAAGAAAATATTATAGGCCAAATGGGTTCTGTGAACAGACTCACAATAGCTGTTGCAATCGATGGAACTTATGTACAAAACGAAGATGGAAACATGACATATGTTCCACGTTCAGAAGAAGAATTATCAAGAATACGTCAACTCGTTGCAAATGCCGTCGGACTTGACAGCATGAGGGGAGATACTATAGAAGTAAGTAATATTGCTTTTGACGAAACAAGCTCAAATATGGAAGCAAACACAACAGAACTTCTTGTTGACTTTGCAAACAGAATGATAAAAACAATTCTTACAGCCCTTCTCGTTTTCTTCTTCATTATGTTTGTTTTACGCCCAATTATTATGAGCATTATACGCCCAAGAGTTGAATCTGGTGAAATCTTAGAAGGATTAGAAGGACTACCTGCAGCAGAAGAACAATACGCTCTTTTTGAAGAACAAGAACAAGAAGCAAGAAAAGCAGCAACAGCCGCTCAAATGTCTCAACAAATGCTCGCAGAAGCCTCTCTTTATTCCATAGAAGAAACTCTTTCACTTGACGACATAAAAGCAAAAGCACTACAATTAGCCGAAAGAAACATGGAATTAACAATTTCAATTGTTAGGGAATGGATAAATGAGCCAACAAAATCAAAAGCTGCCTAGTGTGAGAGAAAGCTCACAAATTCAAAGCAATTCTTCTTCTGCTGAAATTGCAATAAAAACTCACGAAGCAATACAAAGACTTGAAGCACTCAAAGTACAAGTCCTTGAAAGAGCACAAAAACATTTAGACATCAGTCTCTATATAATCAGAGAATGGATTAAATAACTATAATAGAGCTAGCAATAGCTCTATTTTTTTATTTTTTCACACATTCAAAGCTTGCAATAAAAGCTATAAAATAGTATAAAAACTGTATCAAAAAACTGTATAATATTATATTTTTCTATAAATTATATACAAAGTGAGATTTACTATGTTACAATACCCGCAAATCGACACTGTCGCTCTTTCTTTTGGTCCTATACAAGTTCATTGGTATGGGCTTATGTATGTATTCGCTTTTTTAGCTGGCTGGTTTCTTGCTAGATACAGAGCCAAACAAAAAGGTTCTGGCTGGACAGTAGAAAATGTTGACGACGTAGCAACTCTTTCCATGCTAGGCGTCATACTTGGTGGCCGTTTAGGATATGTTTTATTCTACGATCTATCTTACTACCTCAGTGCACCTCTCGAAATTTTCTATGTGTGGAATGGCGGCATGTCTTTTCATGGTGGACTTATAGGCGTTATTGCAGCTCTTTATTTTTATTCCCACAAAGAAAAAAGAAGATTCTTAAACACATTAGACTTCATCGCCCCTGTAGTTGCACCCGGTCTTTTCTTTGGAAGAATCGGCAACTTTATAAATGCAGAACTTTGGGGCAAAGTTAGTGATGTTTCTTGGGCCATGGTTTTTCCAAATGCTGGCCTTGCCGCAAGACATCCTACACAACTTTACGAAGCAACACTCGAAGGACTAGTTCTTTTTGTCATTCTTTGGATTTACTCCTCAAAAGAAAGAAACGAAGGTGCGGTTGCTGGTTTATTTGCAATTCTTTATTCCGTATTCCGTTTTACCTGCGAATTTTTCAGAGAACCAGACACACACATTGGCTATCTCATTTCAGACTGGTTCACAATGGGCATGGCTCTTTCAATACCACTTCTACTCGTTGGCATCGCACTTTACTATTTCTCTTTCTATAAAAGCAAAAACCCAAGCAGAGACAAAGTTGTTCTCAACGATGGAACTGTTATCTACGTAAAAAGATAAAAACACAGTGCGATATATTATCGCACTTTTTTATTATTTGTGTCTATAGCTCAGTTGGATAGAGCGTTAGCCTCCGGAGCTAAAGGCCGTGAGTTCGATTCTCGCTAGACACACCACACAAAAAAAAGAAAAAACAATCACAACGAAAGCCCTGATCTTATTCAAAGTCAGGGCTTTTTTATTCACAAAAAAAACACCCAACCTTAAGTTTCACGGGAAACATTTGGATAGAGATTTAAGTTTCACGGGAAACATTTGGATAGAGATTTAAGTTTCACGGGAAACATTTG
>CAYJAZ010000001.1:92859-105796 GCA_964368455.1 uncultured Desulfovibrionaceae bacterium | reverse complement strand
GATAGAGATTTTTTTGTTTCTATGAAACAAAAAAAAAGCCTCTTTCGAGGCTTGATATTATATAAAATATATCTTCTATTTTCCGTAATAATCTTTTGTGTAATCTTCTAAAGAGGAATAGCCAAGATCTTCTAAGAGCAGAGGAAGCTCTTGTACTATTTGAAAAACTCTTGAAGGATCGATAAAATTTGCAGTTCCTATCTGAACAGCTGACGCTCCAAGGAGCATAAATTCTAAAACATCATTTGCATTAGTGATGCCGCCTATACCAATCAAAGGAAGCTTGACAGCTTTACGAGTCTCATAAAGACAGCGAAGAGCAATAGGTTTTAAAGCAGGGCCAGAAAAACCACCAATAACATTTGCTAGAACTGGTTTTCTTTTTCTAATATCAACAGCCATTCCAGGTAAAGTGTTTATAAGAGAAAGAGCGTCAGCACCAGCACTTTCGACAGCTTGAGCCATTTGTGCTATAGAAGTGACATTAGGAGTAAGCTTTATAATAATAGGCAAATGAGGAGCGGCTGCCTTTACAGTTTCAGTTACTTTTGCAGCTAAGCTTGGATCTTGTCCAAAAAGAACTCCGCCCTCTTTAACATTTGGGCATGAAATATTAACTTCTATTGCACTGATGCCTTCAGCTGAATCTAATATTTTTGCTAAAGAAGCAAAATCAGGTAAAGAAGTAGCGTACATATTTGCAATTATAGGAACTTGCGAATAAGGCAATTCAGGCAAAATATTTTGAACAAAATTATCTATGCCATCATTTTGTAAACCAATAGCATTGAGCATTCCACAAGGAGTTTCGACTATACGTGGAAGAGGATTGCCCTCACGTGGTAAAAGCGAAAGACCTTTTACAACAATACCACCAAGAGAAGTGATATCGCCATAAGGGGAAAATTCAGGGCCATTACCAAAAGTTCCAGACGCTGTAAGTATTGGATTTTTAAAATTAAGCTCTTTTTCGCCTGATAAGAATTGTACTTCAGTATTTAAATCTTTCATGGTAAAACCTTATATGTCGAGATGGTGAGCCCAGAAAACAGGGCCTTTTGTACAAGTTTGCACTGGAAGTCCAGCTTTCATTTTATCCGGCCATTCATTGCTTGTTTTAGCAACGCAACCTAAACAAGCGCCAATTCCGCATGCCATTTTATTCTCAAGTGAAAGCTGTGTACGAATAGAATGTTTCTTTGATACTTTAGCAATATATTCCAAGAAAGGCATAGGGCCACAAGCTAAAACAAGTCCGTCGTCTTTTGCGTATTCTAGCATTCTAGTTTCTAAATCAGCCAAGAAAATTTCGCGATCTTTATCACATTGCTCATGGTAGGTTTCAACTTCGATGTGTTGTGCTACAGTTTCTAGCGGATAGTAAGCTTGATCGAGCCTGTGGCCAAACATCATATGTAAGTTTGCTGGGCGAGGATGTTGATCTAAATATCCACAAAAAGGAATAAGGCCAATTCCGCCAGCTAAAAGTAAGGTTGGTGTGTTTTCTTCTATAGCAAAAGAAGTGCCTAATGGCCCCCAAACTACAACTTTGTCTCCTGGTTGTAATTTAGAAAGTAGGTTTGTTCCTTTTCCAACTGTTTGGAAAAAAAGGACTAAACCTTGGTTAGTAACTCTTGCTATTGAAAAAGGTCTTGCCCATAAAACTTCGTCGCTCCAATCTGTTGGACGTATCATAACAAATTGGCCAGCTTTCCAATTGTTCCAAGCGGCTGCGTGTTCTGAATAAGGTTTTGGTAGCTCGAGAGTTAGTGCATAAAAAGCAGTTCTTCTATCGATAACATTACCAATATTTGCATTTCCAAAAGGGACAATGTCTGAAACCTTAAGCTCTAATCTAAGAGGTGAATTGTTTGGAGTCATTTCTATCTCGATGTTATATATTGTTTTATAAAAAATAATATAGTCACTTTTAATAGTCAAGCAAGTAATTTAGGTTACATAAATTAAAAAAATAAAAATATTTATTAAAAAAAGTTGATAAAAGCATTAAATTATGCAAAAACATAGGAGCAATACAATTGCTTTAGAAAGGCTGAAAAAATCGCTTGTCGCAAAAAAGCATGGCCAAGTAAAACTAATTTCAAATGAAAAACAAAATCACCTTATGGAAGAAAAAATGTCAATTAATGTAAGAGAAAGTCTTTTAGAAATATTAGAAGCAAAAGAAATCACATTGCCAGCAGCTCTTGATAGAGCATTCAAGAAATTTGACTACAGCGATCAAGAAAAAGCATATGTCACAAATGTGAGCCATCAAATTTATCGCTATAAATTAAGATTTGAAGCACTCATTTCTCTTTATTGTCATAAAGCAGACGCCCTCACACAAGAAGCAAGAAACATACTCTTACTTGCTCTATGTGAAATGTATTGTATGCAAAGCATACCTCTACACGCTTCTGTAAACGAAGCCACAAATCTTGCAAAAAAACATGCAAAAAAAGAAGTAGCACTTGTGAATGCTGTTTTAAGAAAAACTGATAAAGAATTTCCTAATAAAGAATTAGACGAAAAAAAATTCATGAAAGAATTAAAATTTCTCTATCCTAAGAAAACATTATTAGAACTACAAGCAAGCTACGAATCTCTTCCTTCCTTTGTTTTAGATATTTTAAGAAAGCAATACGGAAAGGATTTTTGTATGGACTATCTTTCTACATTAAATTCAATACCACATTCTTGTTATAGATTTAATGCTCAAAAAGAAAATTGGGAAGAAGAAAGAAATACATTAAACGAAAGTTCTGTATTAAGTAAGAAAGTAGCTCTTACAGGCTTATGCACTTCTAGCGGACATAAAAAAATAAGAGAACTCTATAAAGATGGCATTCTTTCTTATCAAGGTTCTAGTTCACAAATAGCCATTGAAAAAATAGTAGAATTTTTCAAAAGTAAAAAAACAAATCTAAAGGATTTGTCTATTTGGGATTGCTGTTGTGGCGTAGGCGGAAAAAGTCTTGCATTAGCAGAACAAGCTTTTAATATTGCTTTAGCTTCAGACACAAGCAAGGCAAGAATAGATGTGATGATTGAAGAACAAAAAAGACTTGGATTAAAAGAAATAAAGACTGAAATTGGAGACATGCGTGAAATTGAAGCAAAAGATATAAATTGCATTCTCCTTGACGCTCCATGCTCAGGCCTTGGAACTTTGTGTGCAAATCCTGATCTTAGATATAAAATCACAAAAAAAGGCATAAAAGAAATTATCGAATTACAAAAAGAATTGCTTCTTTCTGCTTTATCTAAACTTTCTAAAAATGATCATATTTGCTATATAACATGCTCATTAAATAAAAAAGAAAACGAAGATTTGATTGCTGAATGCATAGAAGAAAATAAGGCAAAGATCGAACTTTCAGAATATATTTATCCGCAATCTTGCGGTGCAGACACACTTTATTTGTGTATATTAACTAAGAATTAAAAAGAAGTTTTATATGAAATGTACTATTATAGGTGGCGGGCTTTCAGGTTGTGAGCTTGCTCTAACATTGGCTGAAGCAAAAATAGAAGTAAAACTCTTTGAAATGAAGTCAAAGAATTTTTCTCCTGCACATAAATCACCAAATTTAGCTGAACTTGTCTGTTCTAATTCCTTTAGATCTGACGATGCGTTAAATTCTGGCGTAGGCTTATTAAAAGAAGAAATGCGTTTTCTCAACAGTCCATTATTAAGAATAGCTGACAAGGTGAAAGTTCCTGCTGGCAAAGCTTTAGCCGTTGACAGAGAACTTTTTGCACAAGAAGTCACAAAAGAAATAAAAGGGCACGAATATATACAATATTTTGAAAGAGAAATTCTTAGTATAGATGAAATAACACTAGAAGAAGACGAAGTTCTAGTTATTGCTGCTGGGCCATTGGCTTCTGAAAGTCTTATTGAAAGTTTGAAAAAATACATTGAAAGCTCAAAACTTTATTTTTATGACGCTATAGCACCAATCATTCTTGCTTCAAGCGTTGATAAAGAAAATTCTTTCTATGGTTCACGCTATGGGCATGAAAACCCTGATTCTGCAGATGATCAAGACTATCTCAATTGCCCTATGAACAAAGAAGAATACCATGCTTTTTGGCAAGCTTTAGTTGATGGAGAAAGAGTTCCATCACACGATTTTGAAAAAGAAATTCATTTTGAAGGCTGTATGCCGATTGAAGCTTTAGCAGATAGAGGAGAAAAAACTCTCTGTTTTGGCTCTTTAAAACCAGTTGGCTTTATAGATCCTAAAACAGGCTCAAGGCCATACGCTCTTTTGCAATTAAGAAAAGAAAATGCTGAGGGAAATGCCTTTAACTTAGTTGGTTGCCAAACGAAATTAAAATACAAAGAACAAGACAGAATTTTCAGACTTATTCCAGCATTAAAAAATGTTGAATTTCTTCGTTATGGCTCTGTGCATAGAAATACTTATGTGAACGCACCAAGAACTTTATCAAAAGACTTATCCTTACAAAAAGAAAAAAATATCTTTCTTATAGGGCAAATAACAGGTGTAGAAGGATATGTTGAATCAATTGCTACAGGCCTTTGGCTTGCTAAAGTCTTGGTAGCAAGAGCAAATGATGAAAATCTAGAACAACCGCCTGTAGAAACAGCTTTAGGAGCTTTATTGAACCATTTACAAGTTGATGTGAAAAACTTTCAACCTTCAAATGCACATTTTGGTTTAATGCCAGAATTAGGAATTAGAGCAAAAAAGAAAGAAAGAAAGCCACTTCTTGCCCAAAGAGCAAGAGAAATCTTTCAAAAATGGCTAAATAAAACAAATGATTAAAAAATAAAAAGTCAAAATTTTTATTGCTTATAGATTTGAAATATGTTCTAATAAAATATAATGTATAAAGTAAGGAGTTTGTAATATGAATATTATGTTTACGTTCAAGAATTTTGAAGCCTCCGAACACTTAAAGAAATACGCACGCAGACGTTTTGAAAAACTCGGTCGTTTTCTTGGCAAGAATGCCGCTATTGAACTACAGGTTCTTTTATCAGTAGATAAGTTCCGCCAAAAAGTAGAAGTTATTTTATCTGGTGAAGGCATGAATATCACAAGTTCAGAAGAAACAAGTGATATGTATGCAACCATTGATCTCATTACCGATAAGCTTGAATCACAAGTGAAGAAGCACGGTAATAAGCTTCGCGAAAGACACAAGAAAAGAAATAATGTCGAAATTGATGTTTATTCTTATAGTGTTGAAGAAGAAGATGGTGTGAAAATTGTTAGTGGAGATGAATACTTCACTCCAAAACCTGTACAAATAGAGGAAGCCCTCTTGCAACTTGAAAAAGATGATAATGAATTTATCGTTTTCTTCAATGCTGAAGTAGATAGAATTAACGTTCTCTACAAGAAAAGAAATGGCAATGTTGGCCTTATTGATCCAGTCATCTAATTTCATCAGCCTCGCTTAAGCCTTAAAAATAAACTCCCCTACATTTTGCGATGTAGGGGAGTTTTTAGTTTCAATTTTTTAGCTAGCTTTTAATGTGATTGCTTTTTGTAGCATTTCGTCAGCAGTTGTCACGGCCTTTGAATTTGACTGAAAACCTCTTTGTAAAACAATAAGGCTCACCATTTCATTTGCCATATCCACATTCGATCCCTCTAAAGCATGCGAAGAAATAGTGCCATAATTTGACGTTCCGGCAACACCCTCTTCTAAAAGCCCGCATTGATCTGTGACTATATAGTGGTTATTTCCATCATTTCTTAAGCCATCTTCACTCGTCACTCTAAAGACAGGTATTCTGTATAAAGGATGACTTTCGCCATTATTGAAAATACCATAAACAGTTCCGTCAGATTTGACTTGAATATTTGAAAGTTCGCCTTGAGCATTACCATCTTGGTTAAGATTTTTCACATTTGATGCACCAGCATAGGCAGTTGAAGCAGTTGATTCTAAATCAGGTGGAACAGCTATACTTGGCAAAAGAGTAGAATCTGTATTGATGTCAGCTGCCGTGATATTTGGATCAGACCAAGCAGTTCCCTTTGCACCGAAGTTTAATTCAATACTTTGTGCTTCGCCATCTAGAAAAGTCACATCTAAAACAGGGAAGCCATTTTCAGAAAGGGCTGATGGTTTCCAATTGGAAAGATCTGAATAATCACTACCAACTGTCGGAGTAAAGGCAGACATATCTATTAACTGCCCAGAAGAAGAATAAGTCATTGTTCCAGACATAAGCATGCCTGCTTTATCAGGATTAGAGCCGTTGTATTCTACACTTTCAGGATCTACAGAAATAAGATATTCGACAATTTTTTGCCCATTTTCATCTGAGGCAATATCAAAAGTAACAAGTAAATCTTGCTGATTTCCAGATGAATCGTAAATAGTTAGAGGTTGGGTATAGGCAGCATTTGCTAATGTTGGTTCGTTTTGAGAATTATAGGCTGAAATCATACTAAAATATGGATTAACAACTTGATCGACTTCAGTGGTGCCTGTTGGCGAATTAGGATCAGCAATTGTCACTCTTTCATAATTTTCAAATTGGCTATTGCTAATACCTATATTAAATTGTGCTGTGAGAGAAGAAGTTGCTACAGCAGGCGAAATAGGGGCATCGTTCACTATATCAAGTTGCATATCGCCTAAAGCTCCTTCAACGCCTGTGAGAGGATCTATTGCATAAGCTTGAACGATAGCACCTGTATGATCTGTATAATAACCTTCGTTATCAAAAATAAAGTTTCCAGCTCTTGTAAGAAATTCATCGCCGTTTGGATCAATAACTTGGAAAAAACCTTTTCCATTGATTGATAAGTCGGTAAAATTTTCCGTCGCTTCGTAATTACCTTGCGTAAAAAGAGTGCGATTGTCGTAATGCACACTACCATGTCCAAGTTGATTTTCTACAGTCGTACTAGAAGTTCCAAGTGCTAATTGAGAATAAAAAAGATCTTGAAAAAGCCAATTCGACTGCTTAAAGCCTACTGTATTGACATTTGCTATATTATTACTCACCGTAGCCATTCCGCTATCGTGAGTTTTTATGCCCGTAGCACCTATATAAAGACTACTCATCATAAAGCAAACTCCTTAGGTTAAATAAGGAAAAATATTCCTCTGCCTATCTATTTTGTAATATATAAGCAAAAGTCGTGCCAAAAGTCTTTTAATTGCCTTAAATAGTTAAGAAAAGCTTTAAGGTAAATCATAAAGAAAAAGGTAATCATTATCTATAGCTGTATTATAAAAGGAGATTTTATTTTTGTTGAAATATTCATAAACATTGTGTGAAGGCAGATGAAAAGAATTGTATTTTCCTGTAGATACAAGAACTTTACTAGGAGAAACTCTTTTATAAAAATCTTCACTATAGGCATCTCTTGAACCATGATGAGGGAGGACTAAAAGATCTGCTTGTAAAGAAAGATTAGATTCTAAAATTTTTTCTATAGCTTCTAAACCAATGTCTCCACAAAAAAGAGCTATGCCTCTGTCTTTATAAACAAGTCTCAAAACAAGCGAAGAATTATTTGAAAAATTTGCTTTTGAATAGGAATAATCTTCAAAAGGAGAAAGAACTTCAAAATACAATTTATCTTCAATAAGCTCTACCTTAGAGCCAGCAAAAAGAGGATGAGTAGATATCTTTTCTTTCTGTGCGAGTGAAATTAATTCTTTACGCATAATTTTGTCATTATCAAGAGCGGAATAATAGAAATTTGAAAGAGAAAAATGCGAGAATATATGATAAAATCCCTTAGCATGATCTAAGTCAAAATGGCTAACAAAGGCTTTGTCTATATGTGCAAAATCTTGATAAGTAAGAACTTTTGAAACAATGTCTCTGCCTGTATCAAATCTACTTCCAAAAACTCCACCTGCATCTATAATAAATTTTTTATCCGCATATTTTATCAATATACTTTGCCCCTGCCCAACACTTAAAGCATGTATAGTCAATTTTGTCTCTTTGTCATTAATAAAATATTTATAAAGGGGAGCAGAAAGAAGTAATACACAAGAAAAGGTAAGGAATAAAGAATAAAAAGGAATTTTCTTTCTATAGAGAAATGTCACAATACATAGATAATAAGCTATGCTTTGCCATATATCAGGCCTGTAGGATTGAACTTGCTTAAGTAAATTTTCATTATCCAAAAAGAAAAGAAAATCTATAAAAATATTTGTGATAGAAGTTGAAAGAGTGTAAAAAAATTCACTCAATAAAGGTAGGGACAAGGTGAAAAATGACAGAAAAGCAAAAGGAAGCACAAATAATTGTAATAAAGGCAACCAAAGAAGATTTAAAATAAAATAAGGGCTAATTAAACCAAAAACAGAAAGCTGTAAAGGCAATAAGAATATCTGAATAATAAAGGAGATAAAGAATAATCCAAGAAAATAATGCCTAGTTTTCATCAAAAAAGTAGGCTGTGCAAAATTATTTGCATAAGAATAATTTTGGAAACTCTGTTTTGAAAAATAAGTAAAAAAAGGCCCAAACAAGGCTATTGCCATAAGAGAAAGCACTGAAAATTGAAAGCCAAGATGAAAAAGCGATTCAGGAATAAAAAGAAGAATAAGGCCAATACAAAGCATAAGGCAATCAAGTAATGTAAATTTCTTATACATAAAAAGAAAGACATTAAAAATCAGCAACATAAGACTTGCTCTTATCAAAGAAATAGGGCTATTGCCTATCCAAAGATAAAGAAGAGCAAGAGGAGTTGAAAAAAAAGAAATTAAAAACTTTTGTGGAAATTTATGTAAGAGTAAGGGAAAGAAATAAAGCACTATTTTTGTAATCGTATAAGCCACAAGAAAAACAATAAATAAATGCATGCCAGAAAGAGCAATAGAATGCACAAGTGAAGCTTGAATAAAAACTTGATAAAGAGCATTGTCTAAATAAAATTTCTCACCAAAAATCAAGGCTATCAAGATAGCACTTGCTTGAGAAATTTCTCCCTCTTCATTCTTGCACAATTCAAGAAAAGAAGTGTAAAGTTTTTGCCTTATTTGAGCTAAAAAATCACCCTTGCCCTCTAAAACAATATCTGCTTTTTGTGGATCAAGATAAGAAGAATAATAAATATCCATAGTTTTCCAATAGAGAGAGGCATCGCTTATACCACGATTCAAAGTAAAGGAAACAGGACGAAGCCTGGCATTAAAAGATAGACGCATACCCTCTAAAGGAAAAACAAAATCTTTATATAGAGCATTCTTTTCTAAATAAATATAAAGAACAGCTCTTTTTTCAAAGTTAATTTTATTTGCATCAGTAGAAATATCAGAAAGAATAAGTCTCAATCTTTTGTCTTGCAAAGATTGCACCTTATCTATATGTGCATTGAATCTAAGCTCTTTATAAGCTTGAATTTCTCTATAGTATTTTTCTTGATTTTCTGGCGGATAGAAAGAAAAAGAATAAAGAAAAGCAAGACCAAAAAAGAGAAAAATAAAGATGAAATAGTTTATACAATTTCTCAAATCTTGCTTTTTTTGAAGAAAAATAAAAAGCAAAAGCAAGAACAAAGAAAAAAATGAAGCTAAAAAAAGATGCTGGCAAACAAGGCCTAAAGCAAAGGAAAAAACAAGAGCATACCAAGACAAGGGAGCTTGAATAAGCTTATCCCTTTCTCTTTTTTTGTAAAAGAGATTTTGACTGGTAATTGCAGAATTGCTCTGAGTTTTTTGCGTGCTTTGCTTACTTTGCATAAAATACTTTATTTTCAAGGTTTATAAGGCAAAAACCAAAGGACTTAGCATTATAATAGCATTTTTTCTATAAAAAAGAAAGACATTTTATTATTCTCATTTTTTAAAAGCACATAGATTCAGTTGTTATTAAAAGCTTTACATTTTAAGCCATATCTCATAAAGTTTAATTGAAAAAAAACTAAAATTAAGGCATTAATGCCATTGAATACGAGGATAATAGCTTGCTTATTATAAAGCCGGAAAAAACCATTGAAGTAGCAAAATATTTCTCTTGGGTTTCTTTCTTACTCATCATTGTGTCTAGTGTTTTTCTGACCTTTATCTTGGGCAGATCTATGCTTATCTCTTTATTAGACTCACAAAAAGAATACGCTATACTTGTCGCTGAAGATATCAATGAACAACTTTTTAGAAAGTTCACCGTGCCTGTGGCCCTCACACAACAAACTATCTCTCTAAGTGATCCAGAACAATATAGATTTTTAAATGAAACAGTAGAATCACTTCTCAGCGGTTTAGATATAAAGAAAGTTCGCATTCTCAATAGTGAGGGTGCTGTTGTGTATTCAACAAATGTAGAAGAAATAAAAGATAAAGTTTTAGACGCAAAAAAATTAGAAAGATTTTATGATTATTCTCTTCCCTATGAATTTCAAGAAGAAAGCACTGTCACCTATTTAGAAGCTTTTTTACAGCGTGAAGTTTATAAAGACTCATTCTTGCTTAATGTCTATTTTCCGCTTTCTGTTGACAAAGAGCTTGCTGACTATTTCAGCCAAACAGAACTTCTTGGTGTTCTACAATTAACTATAGACATCAGCAATCACTATCAAAATGCAATTGATTTCCAAAGGCTTGTCTTCTTGATTCTTGTGCTTTCTTGTCTTTTCCTCTTTGTTTTATTACAATATATTGCAAGACGAGCAGAAAGCCTCATTTCAGAACGTATAGAACACAATAAACACCTAGAAGCTCAATTACACCATCAAGAAAAAATGGCGAGTATGGGGCGTATGGTTGCTTCTATAGCACATGAAATACGAAATCCACTTGGCATCATTCAATCAAGTACAGAACTTCTTGCATCACGCAATAAAAGCACTATGGACACAGCTTCACTAAGAATTTTAGACGCTATGATGGATGAATTAAAAAGACTTGGTGTTTTAGTGAATGATTTTCTTGACTATGCAAGGCCAAGACAGTTAAAAACAAAGGAAGTAAACTTGTTATTTTGTTTAACAAAGGTGCTTACTTTCCTCGAAAATAAAATCCAATCTTCAAATATAGCTCTTGAAATAGATGTGCCTGAAAAAGCTATACTTATAGGTGAAGACGAACTCTTATACAGAGCAATATACAATGTTATAAGTAATGCTATTCAAGCTATCGAAAACAAAGAAAATCCAAGTCTTTCGATAAAGATTGAACACAGAGCAAAGAAAGATATTTGTATTATTGTTTGCGATAATGGTGGTGGTTTTTCTGAAGAAGTATTAAAAAATGCCCTCGATCCATTTTTCACCACAAAGGAAAAAGGTACGGGACTTGGTTTACCAATTGTTCGTTCCATCGTGCAAGCACATGGCGGCGAAATAACACTTTATAATAAAGTACAGGGCGAGGAACAAGGTGCATGTGTTGAACTTTGTTTCAAAAATTCTGAACACAATTAAAGCGAGTGCAATTTATGATAAAAGAAACACATATTCTCATTTTAGACGACGAAAAAAACTACCTTCTCGTTTTAGAAACTCTTCTTCTAGACGCAGGTTACACAGTTACAGCTCTTTCAGATCCAGAAACAGCTCTTACCTTTGTGAATGAATCAGAAGTTGATGTCATCATAACCGACTTAAAAATGCCAAAACTCACGGGGCGTGATATATTACATAGCGTAAAAAAATCACATCCGCATACGCCTGTTCTTATCATGACGGCTTTTGGCTCTATTGAGTCCGCCGTTGATCTTATGCGTGAAGGTGCTTTTGACTATATCACAAAGCCTTTTAGCAATGATGAATTACTTATCACCGTGCTCAATGCTTCAAAACTGTCACAAGCACATAGACAGTATAAACTCTTGCAAGAAAGTATTGCTGAATCTTATTCCACAGAGCATATACGCGGACAATCAAAGCCAATGCGTGAAATTCGTGCTCTTATTGAAAGTGCGGCAAAACATAAAACTCCAGTTATGATACGTGGCGAAAGAGGAACAGGAAAAACATTAGCAGCAAAAGCTATACACTATACCTCAGACAGAAAAGACTTTCCTTTTGTTATCGTAAATTGTAAAAGTTTCAATTCTCAAGCCTTTGAAACAGATCTTTATGGCTATGAAAGCGATAATAATGGCACAACAACACTCAAAAGAGGCAAGATAGAACAAGCAAACGAAGGCACTCTTTTCTTAGACGATGTGACTGAACTCTCGCTTGAAGCACAAGCACAGATATACGACGTGTTAAGCACTAAACAATTACGCAGAATCAGTTCAAAGAAAAGCGTTAATATAGACATTCGAGTTATCGTGAGTGCAACAAAAGACATCAAACAATTAGTAAGTGAAGGCTTTTTTAGAGAAGATCTTTACTACTTACTCAATATCATTGAAATTCAAATGCCATCTCTACGTGAAAGAAGAGAAGATATTCCTGAACTTGTAGGCTTTTTATCTCATAAAATAGCACAAGAAAACGGTATTGTTGATAAAAAATTTACAGCAGAAGCTTTAAACTACCTTTCCGCATACGATTGGGAAGGCAATATCATGCAATTAAAAAACGTGCTAGAAAGATGTATTGTCTTGGTGGGTAGTGAACAAATTACCGACAATGACTTGCCACCAGAAATAAGAGACGAAGAAGCACAATTTAAAAGTGCTGTCGATTTATTGCCTTATGAGCTAAATCTTGCAGATACCTTAGACAAAATCGAAGCGGCTATCATTAGACGAGCTTTAGTTAAAGCAGATTTTGTACAAGCACATGCGGCGGACTCTCTCGGACTTTCTCGCTCGTTAATACAATATAAATTAAAGAAATATAATATTACAGGACATTAATAGATAGATTTTGGCACGCTGTGCACAAAATCCTCACTTGCATTTTGCGTGGAAAATGCTGCGTTCGCTAAAGCCTTTGTTCACTACGTTCACGGAAAACTGAGAATAGATAGATTTTGGCACGCTGTGCACAAAATCCTCACTTGCATTTTGCGTGGA
>CAYJAZ010000001.1:0-92759 GCA_964368455.1 uncultured Desulfovibrionaceae bacterium | reverse complement strand
AATAGAAATAGATTGCCACGTCGCTCACTTTGTTCGTTCCTCGCAATTGATGACGAGGCTAGTGTATTGCATTTAATACTGACGATTTAGCTCTAACTTTCTGTTTAATTACAGAAATATTTATCCTATTAAAAACGTTTTATTAACTCGTCATTGCGAGGAGTGTAATGACGTGGCAATCCATGCCTTTATAAAAAGAATGTTATTAATTTTAATCTCTTTTGTTTATTAAAGCTTTTTCACAATTTTAACTCGCCTCCAGCGGGGGTCAAGAGAGGCAAAAGGACAGTGCCTGTCCTTAGCGCCCCCTCTTTATTAGAAAGATTTTGATTTCGCATGCTCAATACAAAATCCTCATTTGTATTTTGTGCGAAAAATACAAATTCGCTAAAGCAAACACCCGCCTTACCTGCGCTTAAATTGGCACAAAGTCGTCTTGAAACAAAAGGCATACAACAATTTTTTTTCAAAAAATCAGTATGCTTTATCTGCGTATGTACTATTTATCTGCGACGACAAAAGGCATGTGCCAATTTCTGTAGCTCGAAAATCTCAGCTTTGAACTTAATTTTGTAATTTAATAATAGAAGTGCATGTTGTTAATTTAGTTTTCTAGCTTCATTACTGATTATAGATTGCCACGTCGCTCACTTTGTTCGTTTCTCGCAATGACGAGTCTCGTGTATTGCGTTTAAGACTGACGATTTAGCTTTAAAAAGAAATATTTATCCCATTAAAAAAGTTCTACCGACTCGTCATTGCGAGGAGGAGTGTAACGACGACGTGGCAATCCATGTCTTTTTTTATTTAAATTCAACTTAGAAGTTCATTTTATAGTTGTATTCAAGCTTATGCTTCGCCCCTCGCCTCCAGCGTGGGCAAAGAAGCGACAATAGGGCTTGCAGCCCTAAGCCTCGCCTCTTTGCAAACTCCTTGGCCTTACCCGCTAATTGGCACAAAGTCGTCTTGAAAGAAAAGGCATACAACGATTTTTTTACAAAAAATCAGTATGCTTTATCTTCGTATGTACTATTTATCTGCGACGACAAAAGGCATGTGCCAATTTCTGTAGCTCGAAAATCTCAGCTTTGAACTTAATTTTGTAATTTAATAATAGAAGTGCATGTTGTTAATTTAGTTTTCTAGCTTCATTACTGATTATAGATTGCCACGTCGCTCACTTTGTTCGTTTCTCGCAATGACGAGTCTCGTGTATTGCGTTTAAGACTGACGATTTAGCTTTAAAAAGAAATATTTATCCTATTAAAAACGTTTTACCTACTCGTCATTGCGAGGAGGAGTATAACGACGACGTGGCAATCCATGCCTTTAAAAAGAAAAAACTCACATTTGGAACGCAGTGACAAATGGCAGCTTGATTTCAACAAAAGATTATTTCCACTATTTTAAAGCGAAACAGTATTTAATGTTTTGGTGCAAAGCAGCAAAACTTTAAAACTTTTTCGCAAATAAAAAAAATAAAAAAACTACTTTAGCTAAATCCCTACGGACTCACCTTGCCTATTGGGGTTTCCAAAGGGCTTCAAGTCCTTTGGCCGTCGGAGACAAAAAGGAAAGTACCCTTGGCAACAAAAATTACTCTCTTATAGAATCTTTTGCACCGCAAACGGGACAGATTTCTAATTCTAGTTCGCTAGGATAGCCGCAGAACATGCAGTATCTTGTTATATTTTTTTCTTCTTTTTCTTCGGCTACATTTTCGAGTTTTGCAAGATTTTCTTCTTTTTCGTTGAGTAGGGAGAGGTGAAATTCGATAAATCTTCTTTCGTGCTCACATTCGATAGCGGAGATTCTTGTAAACATATCCGCTATATTTTTTAAACCTTCTTTTCTTGCTATATCTGAAAAAGATGGATAAAGTTCTTTCCATTCGTGGTTTTCTAGAGTGGCTACTTCTTTGACGCTTTCTTCTATATTTCTTGCTGTATTTTCAGGATAGAGTTCTTTGAACCAAACTTTTGCGTGCTCTAATTCATTTCTAGCCATTTTTTCGAAGAGCAGAGCTGCGGATTCTTGCCCTTGTTTTCTTGCACTTGCTGCATAGATTTGGTAACGCACAATGGCTTCTGCTTCGCATGAGAGGGCGAATTTGAGATTTTTATATGTTTCTGTATCTTTAAATTCCATATTTAATTCCTTTCTATATAGGTTAAGATTTATATTTTAAAAGTAATTCTTCTGCTTCTTTTTGAATTGTATCGTATCTATTCATAGAGATATCAGAACATTTTTCTACATTTTCATATATTAAGTCTATATTTTCAATAGCTTTTTCTACAACGTCAAGACAAAGTTTTCCTTCATCTGCTGTACTTTTTATTATTGAGATAACTTTTTCTTTTGGAAATGGCTCTTTGTAGGCTCTTCGTCCGAGCAGTGCACTGAGCAGATCTGCAACGGCAACGATGCGTTCTGCAAGAGAGAGATCTTCAAATTTTAAACCTCTTGGATAACCTGTTCCGTCGAGTTTTTCGTGATGTCGCACGGCTATATTGAAGACTTTTTCAGAAACGCAATCTTTAAGGATATATTCAGAAATAAGTACATGGTCTTTCATTATAGAATATTCCATAGTATTTAATCTATCAGGTTTTTCTAAAACGAGTAAGGATGTTGAGATTTTACCAACATCGTGCAGCATGGCTCCGTAGTGGATTTCATTTATTTCTTCAACACTAAGATTGAAGAGTTTTCCTAAGAGTGTGGATATTTCGACAGTTGCAGCTGTATGTGTGACTGTGTCTTTGCTTCTAAAGTCGATGATATGTGAGAGCATATGTGCGAGTGAAGAGCGTAAACCATCGTGTGTTTTATTTTCTTCAAGAAAAGAAGAAAAGTCTTGCATAAAAGAATTATCTAGGGCTTTTGTGAGGGCTTGATATTCTTCCTCTGCTTTTCTTGCCATAGAGGCATAATGAGGGCAAAAAGTTGGATTTTCTAAAAATTTATAAATATCTTCAGGTGTTTCTACCATTTCTTTTGAAATAAGAAGATCGATTTTGTCTGCAATAAAGATTTTGCTCGCGAGATCTTTATTTTTGCAATCAGATTTATTTAATTTTTCGTAAAAGAAGTGATGAAATAAAACAGCATCTACATATTCAGAGAAAAATTCGTATTCTTTTAAAAAGAGATAAGAATAAATTGAATGTTCTATAGAATTTTTTACTTCATAATTAAAAACTTTAGCTGGATCGTCTAATGTGTCTAGTGTTTCGGTTTGGTAGGCACCTATATCATGCAGCATAGCAAGAAAAGAAATTTGTGTGAGCTGTATATCATTAAAACGATTTTCAGCTTGCGACATTTTTAAAGTAAGATAGCCCACTCTATTACAATGATCCATAAGTCTGTAGTTGAGTGTATTTAAAGCTCTGTTGAGCATGCTTGCAACACAAAGTATCTGACTATTCATAAATTAAAACCTTACCATCACAAATCAAATATTCTTTTTAACAATATAGAAGAAAGCAAAGGATGTAAAGCTTGAAATTTGAAAGAAAAAAGACGAGAAAAATCTTCGAAAAGGACATAGTTTATAAAATTTTAAAGTAATCGATTTGAGTGAATTATGTTAAATAATTTAAATTTTTTAAAAAGCAGCATTAAAGACTTGCACTTTTTTTAAAAAAAGTGTATCACTCTTGTTCGACACAAAATTATGTTTTTACGCCCAAAGGGTGTTTACTATAGGAGGCTATTATGGCTAAGCAATGTGAAGTATGTGGAAAAGCACCACAAGTGGGCAACTGGGTAAGTCACTCTAATATTAAAACAAAAAGACGTTTTTTACCTAACTTGCAAAATGTTCGTCATCAATTTACTGACGGTCAAGTAAAAAGCATCAATGTTTGCACACGCTGCATTCGTTCTGGTGCTGTGGTAAAACCTGTTGCACGTCCTAAAGGCGAGTAATTTTACAGCTTTTTATTCACAGAAATCAAATTTGAGTAAGCCCTTATTTTAGAATAAGGGCTTTTCTTTTTTTATTTTTAATAAAATCTTAAAATTTAATACAGTTTGGCATATAATTTGCTTAATCTTTATAAGTTAGAAAAAAAGGAAAAAAACGTCAAAAATTTTTCGCTCTTTTTTTAATAAAAATAAACTTTGCAGGAGAATTATATGTCGCAAGTTACGAATAATCCAATCGTTTCTTCCCCTTTAGCTTCCTTATGGAATTTAAACAACGATGAAAGTGCTCAAGCAAAGGAAGAAATCAGATCTGTCAAAGATTTGCCAAAATCATTTCAACAGGCAAAAAAAGCCTATGGGGCAAATGAAACAAATCAACTTGCTCTTGCGGCAAATTCTGTTTTTGCATCACTTGGTTTGCACGATCAAAATAAAATATCTTTTAATAAAATAGAAAACTATAAAGAAGAAAGAAAGGCTGAATTTTCAGAAGAAGTTGAAAATGGACTTCTAGAACTTGGAATCGATAAAAACACAGAATATCAACTTGTTACGAATTATTCTGGCGAAGGTGTTGATATCATAACAAATTCACCTGATAGATTTAAGATTCAGCAGTTTTTTGTAGATAACCCACATTTAATCGATGAATTTAAAGAACTACAATATTTAGATAATTTAGAAAAAACAAGAGCAAGCGAAAATATTTCAAAAGATCTTTCAGTAACAAAAGCACAATTACAATCTATGTCATCAACTTTTTATGAAAAACCGTCTTCTTCTATTATGAGTTATGGAGAGGGAAATACATATTTTGGCGTTGGTTTTTCTGCTTTAGTCTAGTTTTAAATACGATTTTATTCTTAATCAAGCCTTTTTATTATACTTGCAAAAAACTTTAACATTGCCTATAATAAATCATGCAAAATTTACAATCTTTATTTAAACGTGCACTTATTTTAGCTCCAAGTGATGGGCATGCAAACATACAAAAATCCATATTGAGATCTATTGGAATGCGTAGTATTGCAACCTACACTTCTGGCGTGCGTTTTTTACAAGATATAGGCACTTCAGCTAAGAGCAATTTCGACAGAAAAGAAATTATTTTTTGCTTTGCTCAACTTACTGACATTTCAGCCTTTGATTTAATGCATGTTGTTAAGCTTAATCCCTATCTTTTACATCAGCCCTTTATTGGCCTAGCAAGCTCTTCAGACGAACTTATTGCCTTTAGAGAAGCTGGCTTTACACAAGTTCTTATCATACCTTTCAAACCTATTGATTTAGAACCGCTTATTATCTCATGTGCAAAATTTGAAGCTGAAAAAAGAAATCTTTTAGTTAAATACATAGAAAAAAATAAAGATAAACCATTACAAACTTTTAAATTTGATGCTGAACTTGACTATTTAATCAATGAAAAACAAGTCAGTGCTAATGAAGTAAAACCTACATCTCTTTATGAAGAAGGAAAACTTTTAGCCAGAAATGGCGATTATAAAAGAGCTATTCCTTTGCTTGCAAAAGCCTGTCTAGAAAAGAAAAATGAAGCAGAAGCACTTGTTGCCCTAGCAACTATTTATAAGATTCAAGAAAGTCCAGATCTCGAAGCTGCACATCTTTCAAGAGCTATGAAAGTTTATGCTCAAAGAGCCCAAAAGGGTAAGGTTCGTGAAGTTGCTATTGAATATTATAAAAGATTTCCTAAAAGAGGAAATCCACTTGCAAGTGAAATAGATTCGTATTTTCAAAGTGTTGAAATTGAAAGCCTTATCGATATTTTATTTTATATTGACGATATATACCCACTTGAAGATCAATACGAAAATCTTATCAAAGCAACCCTTGCTTCGCCTTTTCCTCTTGCTGTTTCAAAAGAACTTATTATCTGCCTTGAACTAAAAAAACCAGTTATGGCACATGATATTAGACCAAGAATTGAAAGCGAAATTAAATCAGAAGAAAAGAAAAAAAAATACGACGCTATAAAAAACATTTTTAAAAAGAAAGGAAAGAAAGTTTCTAATAGTGCTGAATTTACAGATCCTGTGCAAGACGACAGAGATTTTGAAGCAAAACTTTTTGGAGGGGATAGATACGATCCTTTTGAAAAAAAATCTAAGGTTTCAGGGTTTTCAGACGAGTTTGACACATCAAAAAAAAAAGTAGTACGCTAGTTGAAGTTGTCAAAGCAACAGCACATCTTGCGAAAAAAAAGAAGTAATTATGTATAAATTAAAAGTCTTATGCCTTGTTTTGTCTGTTCTAGCTTTAAATGTACAAGCAGAAGCAAAACAACCTTCACGTTTTGAACTTATGGACATCAACGAAGACAAATTTGTTGATTATAACGAATTTAGCATGGCTAATCCAAATTTCACAAAGACTGCTTATGACATTATTGATTCTGACAAAGACAATAAAGTCAGCCTTGAAGAATGGAATAATTTCATGCATAAGCACAGTTCACCTGAAGGCATGAAGCTTGATGTAGAAAAAAGAACAAAACTAGAGGCTAAAGAAAGGCCAGATCCGCCAAAAAATCCTACCATGCCGAGCATGCCAAGTATGACTTCGCCTTCTTCGCCAAAAAATTCTACACCTAGTATGCCAACAACAAAAGAATTTAAAAAGCAAGAAGATATCACGCGTCCAAGTGTTCAAACTCCTAAGAGAAGTCTTCCAGTTCTTCAAGCAAAAGAATTAAAAAATCCACAAATACAAAAACCAAAAGAACCTACAATAGCACCTATTTCAGAGCCTCAAGCTCTTGAATTAAAAAATTAAAAAAAGGCAAAATCTATGCTCGCTATCCTCGATTATGAAGCTGGAAATCAAACTTCCGTGTACAGGGCTCTAAAAGCACAAAATATTGAATGTGTGATTACGCAAAAGCAAGAAGAACTTTTACAAGCAAAAGGTGTTATATTTCCTGGTGTTGGCTCTGCTGCACAAGCAATGGATTATTTAACAAGCCATAAATTAGATCTGGTTTTAAAAAAACTTATAGCTGAAGAAAAACCACTTCTCGGCCTTTGTCTTGGTGCACAAATTTTACTTGATTTTTCAGAAGAGCATAATACAAAAACCTTAGGTATAGTAAAAGGAAATTGTAGGCTTTTTCCTGCTGGACTAAAAGAAGGAAATAGAGAAATCAATATACCGCACATGGGCTGGAATGCTCTTGTATTAAAAAAAGATTCTCCTTTGTTTTCTGGCATTAACTCTGGCGATGAATTTTATTTTGTCCATTCTTATTATAATGAAGTAGAAGAAGATTTAATCTTAGCTTCAACCACTTATGGTATGGAATTTACATCTATTTATGGAAAAAATGGCCTTTGGGCTGTACAATGTCATCCAGAAAAAAGCGGAAAAGTTGGCTTAAAATTATTAGAAAATTTTGCACAATATTGTTTTAATCAAGCATAAAGGAAAGACAATGACAAAAGAAAATCTCTCAAAACGTATTATTCCTTGTCTTGATGTTCGAGATGGAAAATTAACTAAAGGTATAAAATTTCAAGGAAATATCGATATTGGCGATCCTGTAGAAAGTGCAAAAAAATACTATGAAGACGGTGCTGATGAAATAGTTTTTTATGACATCACAGCTTCACACGAAAAACGTGGCCTTTTTCTTGATGTAGTTTCAAGAGTAGCTGAAAATATCTTCATCCCTTTTAGTGTAGGCGGAGGCATTTCAGAACTTTCACAAATGCGTGAAGTTTTACTTGCTGGAGCTGAAAAAATTTCACTCAATTCAGCTGCTGTAAAAAATCCAACTCTTATTTCAGAAGGTGCTTATGCCTTTGGCTCTCAGGCTGTGGTTGTAGGTATGGATGTTTTAAAAGTTGAAATAACTAAAGAAATTCCATCTGGTTATGAAATAGTTATACATGGCGGCCGCACAAAAATGGGCATAGACGCTTTAGAATGGGCTATACGTTGCGAAAAATTAGGAGCAGGCGAAATATGCCTAAATTCTATTGATGCAGACGGTATGAAGACTGGATATGAACTCAATCTCACAAAAATGATTTGCGAGGCTGTAAAGATACCTGTAATCGCTTCTGGAGGTGCTGGAGAACCAAAACACTTAGCAGAAGCTTTGCATGTTGGTGCAAGTGCTGCATTAATTGCTTCAATAGTACATAATAATGAATACACCATGCAAGAAATAAAAGAATATTTGCACAAAGAAAATATAAAAGTAAGAATGTAATTATAGTTAATTTTCTTCCATCAAAAAAATCCCTTGTTATCTCTAACAAGGGATTTTCTATTTAATCAATTTTTCTTTAGAATAGAATTAATTTCTTTCGCCAGGAGCGTTTTGAATTTCTTCTAATTCTAGTGGGAAAAGGCTTACATAAGTCTTTTTATCGCCAGTACCTAGAGCACCTGGATAAGAAACCACTGTAACAACTAAATCAAGTATGCCATCATCGTTAGGATCGCCTACATGAATATCAGCCACAGTACCATTAATTTTCTTTGTTTTCCAAAGCATAGCTAATGTGTATTCATCCCAAACAAAGGCTTGAATTTCGCCTTGTGGGTAGTTTCTGAAGTTTTTGAAAACTGTAGCAGCTGTTGATAAAGGTCTGTTAGCAAGTAATTCGTATTTATTATTCTTATCTAAATCTAAGGAAAGCATACGCATTGGGATATAGTAATAAGAAGTATTGTCGTATGTATTACCACTTAACTTACCGCCAAATAGACGAATATACGCATTACCACCTGAATATGTATCAGTTGTTTGGTATAGTCTCTTTCCAGATTTAGCATAGACAGCAATTTTTTCATGTTTATCTAAAACAGCTACATTATCGCCTGCAGAGGAAGGTAAATAAGCAAAGTTATAGACATTTGCTACACTAGGCAAGGATGGAACATTAGGGCCTTTAGAATAAGACTTATTTCCATCTACATAAAGTTCAAAAACAGGGCCTCTGAAAACTTTTTTCATATCATAAGATTGTGCAATCAAAGTTCTTTTTCTTAAGCCAGGAAGAATAACAGTGTTAAGATAGTAAGGAATACGATCTGCAACTTCTACTAAAGAAGATCCATTAAATTCTAAGATTGTTCCAAGTGGTCTTGCTTCATGATCACTAAAACCAGAATAAGCAATATAGTGTTTGCCACCTTGTTCAAAGAAGCGTACTGCAAGAGAACGAACAGCACCAGGAAGTTCGTATTCAGCCTTAGCGCTTAATTTTCCATTCATCCATGAATAAAGATAGATTTTATTAGCAGCATCAGCAAAAACCATTTCAGCTGCATTATCATTGTCTATATCTGCCATATCCATGCTCACAGCAGCAATAGGAAGAGTTTGGCTTCTTAAGCGAGTTGTGTCTTGATCTTCATAGTAGAATGAAGAAGAAACAAAGCGTGAACTTTGTTCTGCTTCAATAATGCTTCCAGAAGTTGGAACTCTACCAATAAATTCGCCAGAACGTGCTTGGCTAGATGCTTTTTTCTTAAAAACTTGGCTTGCAAATGTATCAGACAAAGTTTGTAATTCAGTGATAAGATTATCCACCTTAGCACTTGTTGAATTCTGCCATACTTGGCCTTGTTTGCTTAATGCTGTCATATCAACACTAGCTTCATTACCAAGAATTGTTACAGAACCATAAAACAAATAATCGGCTTTTTGCTTATCTAAAGTTTTTGAAGCTGTTTGACGTGAATCAATCGGCTTTGTTTTAGCAAAAGAATCTTGAGTAGAAGCTGTTTCGTAATTTTCACTCCAGAATAAACGAGAAGCAACCATTGAAGGAATAGAACGTTCTAAATATTGATAATCAGAAGGGCCATTCACTTTAAATGGAGCTACAAGATAAGTTTTGACATTCGCAAAAGCTTGTGTTGAGATAAGAAACACAGAGCAAAATGCAAGTAGTAAAGAAAAAGATTTTTTCATATTTGACACTATTCCTCATTTTAATTCTATTAATATTTTTATTAATTGATTTACATTATTAACACACATAGGACAATAACAAAAAAATGCTAAAAACACAAATGAAAATTAAGCGTTCTTTTAGAATTATTTCTAAGAATAATAATGAACTCCCACTTATCGAAGATTTTTTAAAAGCAGAAGATTATGAATTTGAAGAAGATACTTTCTTCCCATTAGCAAGACGCTGTACTCTTGAAAAAAATTCTTTAGGAAATAGCCTTGCACACTATTTTGGCCTTATCTATATTCAAGACAGAGCCTCTATGTTGCCACCAGTTGCTCTAAAGCAAAATATGGAAATAACAGATAAAAATATCACAATTCTCGATATGTGTGCTAGTCCAGGTAGTAAAACAAGTATGCTATCAAATATCTTCAATACAAATACTACTATAATCGCAAACGAACCAAATTCTACAAGACTTGCAAATCTACGCAGAAATCTAGAACTAATGCAATGTTTTAATGTAGTCACTTGTAATTATTCAGGTGAAAAAATTCCATTAGCAGATCAATCTTTTGACCATATATTACTTGATCCGCCATGTTCAGGCTGGGGAACAATAGACAAAAATCCGCTTGTAAAAGAAATTTGGACAAAAGAAAAAGCTAGAAATCTAGTTGCTTTACAAAAACAATTAATCAAAGAAGCCTATAGATTATTAAAAGTTAATGGAACAATAGTCTATTCCACCTGCACTACAAATATAGAAGAAAATGAAGAACAAGTTCTCTTCGCTATTAACGAACTTGGCCTCAAACAAGAAAAATTACAGCCATTACCTGAATTTGAAATGGATATTGCAAAAAATAATATAGATGGAGTATGGAGATTAGAAACAAAACATCAAGATACACAAGGATTTTTTGTAGCTAAATTCAAAAAAGAAGCACATAAAATCCAAGAAAGAACAATTGAAAAAATCATAGAAAATAAAAATTTCGATTCCATAAAATTAAAAAATCCAATTGAAAAGCAAGATAAAGCCTATATCTTTGGAAAAAATATCTATTATATACCTGAAAAAGCATTAGAATTAGCAAATGAAAACAAATATTTCAAATTTCAAGGTATGAATATAGGAAAAGCAGCAAATCTCAATTCACAGCTCTCTGCAAAATTAAGAATATATCCGCCATCCAAAGAAAAAATTATATTCGAAAGCAAAGAAGATATTCAAAAAATATACGCACTCATAAATGGGCAATCACTCAACTACGAAGGAAAAGAAAATATTGTCCCCTTCTATTGGAAAGAACTCTATTTAGGAAATCTCACAAAGAAAGGGAATAGGCTTTTGTGGGCAAAGTAGAATAGTGGTTTTGTTTATTATGTCTCCGACGGGCAAAGGGAATAATTCCCTTTGCAAACCCTAATATGCAAGATGTGTCCGTAAGGGCTTAGCTAAAGAAGAATAGTTATTTTTTTATTTGCGGAAAAGTTTTAAGCTAAAGCTTAAATACTTTTCCGCTTTAAAATTTTAAGAATAGGCTAACGTTAAAAAAATAAGTAGACATTTGTCACTGCGTTCCAAATGTGATTTCTTTTTTTTAAAGACATGGATTGCCACGTCGTCGTTATACCCCTCCTCGCAATGACGAGTCAGTAAAACGTATTTAATGGGATAAAAATTTCTATTGTAAATAATAATTTAAATTAAATCGTCAGCAGTAAAAGAAATTTTCTCGACTCGTCATTGCGAGGAGCTTGCGACGTGGCAATCCATTTCTTTAACTATTATTAAATTAAAAAAGGACATAGTATTTAGCACTATGTCCTTATAAATTTAATTTCTTCGCTTACTTATTTAATTCTTTCAATTCAGCTAACATTTTTGGAAGATCTGTAGCCATTTCTACTTAATTCAGATAGATTTTGGCCTAACTAGGCACAAAATCCTCGCTTGCAAGAAACGTCGTTCTTGCTTCGCTCGCTAAAGAATTATTTCGCTTCGCTTATTTATTTAATTCTTTCAATTCAGCGAGCATTTTTGGAAGATCTGTAGCCATTTCTACTTAATTCAGATAGATTTTGGCCTAACTAGGCACAAAATCCTCGCTTGCAAGAAGCGTCGTTCTTGCTTCGCTCGCTAAAGAATTTCTTCGCTTCGCTTATTTATTTAATTCTTTCAATTCAGCAAGCATTTTTGGAAGATCTGTAGCCATTTCTTCGTCGGTGAATTGGCAAGTGCCAACAGCTTTATGGCCGCCGCCATTATACTTAAGCATTAATGAGCCAACATTAACTTTTGCACTTCTATTCACAACGCTATAACCAACAGCAGCTGAACAGCCTTTACCGCCCTTACCGCTTACAATCCAAGCAGAAACATTTTGTTCAGGGAAAAGGCTATAGATAATAAAACGATTTCCAGTATAAATAGTTTCTACATTACGAAGATCTGTAATTATAACAGTGCCATCAATCTTTGTATTAGCATGCACCATTTCAATAAACTTTTCTGTTTGTTCATTGTAAAGTTCAATTCTTTCTTTGATATCTGGATAAGCCATAATAGTTTCGATACTATCTGTTCTACACCATTCAACTAATTTTTCCATTAATTGGTAGTTTGAAATAGTAAATTCTCTAAATCTGCCTAATCCTGTACGTGGATCCATAATAAATCCAAGTAAAATCCATGGATGTTTTTGTGGATTTAATATTTCATCAGATGTTAAATCTGCTGAGTCAACTTTATCAACAGCTACTAATAATTCATCAAAATTAGGAAATTTTTCTTTTCCGCCATAATAATCATAAATAACATGTGCAGCACTAGGAGCAGGACGACTATCGCCTTTAAATTCTTTAAAAGATTGTCTTTCTTGTTCGCTAGAGTGGTGATCAAACCATAAGCCGCAACCTTCTACATAAGGTACGTTTGCTAGACAATCATTTTCATCAACTTTTACTAAACCATCTTGTAAATCTTTAGGATGTGCAAAAGTCCAAGAGTCAATAATTCCAGCTTCTTTTAATAATACAGCACAAGCCAATCCGTCAAAATCAGAACGTGTGATAAGTCTCATATATTCTCCTTAGAATTGCATTCTATTTTGCATAAAAGTATCTATATTTTTTATACTCGATTAAAGAATAAAATGCAAAGAATTATTTATAGAAATTAATGTTTAAAAGAACGTTGTGCTGTAAATACCATAGCACATTGAGGTTTTGCTTCATTACATGCTTGAATAACTTCAAAATCACGTACAGAACCGCCTGGCTGAGCTATAGCAACAACACCTTGTGCTAAAGCAGTATCAACACCATCTCTAAATGGGAAGAAGCCGTCAGAAACCATAACTGAATTTGGTAATCCACCTCTTGCTTCTCTTGTTTCTTCGTTAATTTTATTGAGATTTTGAGCCCATTCTTCTGAATGTAAGGCTTTTAATTGTAATTCGTATAAAGAAATATTGTATCTATCAAAACAAATTGTGTCAGCAAATTTTGTATAAGCTTTGTGTATTGCTAATTCTACACAGCCAACTCTATCTTGCTCACCTGTGCCTATAGCAACAGTTGCACCATTTCGTGCAAATATTACTGAATTTGATGTAACACCAGCTTCAACAGCCCATGCAAAGAGTAAATCTTCTGCTTCTTGCTTACTTGGTTTTCTTGCAATTGCTTCATTGCCTTCTTTTGTTGATCCGCTTGCTGCTACAAAATCTTCAACAGAACGAATTCTATTCACAAAAGATTGCTGTAAAACTAAACCGCCGTCAGTAAGTGATTTAATATCTAAGAAAGGAATACCACAATATTTATCTAATTCAGCTAATTGTTCTAATTTTAAAATGCGTAAATTCTTTCTTTTTGCAAGAATTTCTAAAACACCCTCGTCAAAAGCAGGTGCAGCAATAACTTCAAAATAAGAACTTGCTAAAAATTCAGCACTTTCTTTATCTAAATTTCTATTCACAACAACAGCACCGCCAAAAGCAGCTATTCTATCGCAATAATATGCTTTATTCAAAGCATCAAATAAAGAAACATCAGACCAAGCAGCACCAGATGGATTATTATGTTTTAAGATAACAGCAGCAGATTTTGCTGTTAAATATTGTAATATATTAATACCATTATCAACATCAGTTAAATTTGTTTTTCCCGGATGTTTACCAGCTTGTAACATTTGTTCAACAGAAAGTGAGGAAATAATGCCTGTATTTGGTTTTCTATATTCCTTTCCATCTATAACTATAGAACCTTCAATACATTCAAATAAAGCAGCAGGTTGATCTGGATTTTCGCCATATCTCAAACCACGTTCTTCTTCGTCTATATTCCAAGTTCTTTTCTTGTATTTTAATTTTGTTTCACCAAATTGAATTGTTAATTCTTGTGGAAAGTCGTCTTGTACAATTTTAGAATACATTTTTTTAATGTCTGACATTTTTAATATTACCTTTTATTTTTTTATTCATCGTAAACGTTTATAGAATTAATCTTCATTGGCATGATAATTACAGTATAATCTAAATCTTGCTCGCCAGAAACGCCACAAGGAGTTTCAGTTCCTGTGAAAGTGAAAGTCACTTTTTCTGAAGTGTAATGATTTAAAATTTCAATTAAAGAACGAGTTGGGAATGCAATAGAAGAAATAGTTCCTGAATATTCAACATCTAAATGCTCTTTAGCTGAACCTGTTTCTTGTCCTTGTGAAGAAAGTTGAAGATCATTTTCTGCAAGTGTAAAATAAGTGCATTTTTCAGCTTCACTATTAAAAATTTGTATACGCTCTAAAGCATCTAAAATTTCTTTTCTATTAAGAGTAAGCAAAGAAAGATCGCCTGATTTTAATCTATCTAAGAAAGCTTGATGATTAGGGAAATCATAATCAGAACGCACAAAAGAAAGTGTTTCAATATTATTTACGTCTTTTAAGAAAAGTTTATTTTCTGTAATATTAATATAAATTTCTTGAGAATTTAACCATTTGCGTAATTCAGCTGTGTATTTTTTGAGTAATAAAAGACCTTTTTCAGGTAATAAATGAGCCAATTCATCATTTGTAAAAGAAATAACAGCTAATTGATGGCCATTTAAACCACAACAATCAATTGAATTTTCAGCAGTTTTTGACATATAAAAACACGCTAATTGTTCGTTTGATTCATCATCAGAGATACAGAAATATGTTTTATCGATAACTTCTTGGAAAAAGTCGCCAGACCAAAGTATTGCATTTTCTTCAGGAAATTCATCAAGAGGCTTAAACCAAGTTGAATCAGCTGTAGGTAATTTATAAGAACGTCTTCCTTGTTCTACATGTAGAATACGACTTTCTTCATCGTATTTTAATGTGATGTTTCCATCAGGAAGTTTTTTAATAAGTTCAACAAAAGCTTTTGCATTAACACCAACATTTCCAGGATTTTGTACACTAGCTTTATAAGTGCCTGTGAATTCTGTGGTTGAATCAGTAACCATAATTTTTAAAGATTCTTCTTTAGCTTCAATCCATAAAGAACGTAGATAAGATGAACCAGATTTTAAAGGTACAATACCTATAGCTTTACTCAATCCTTCAGCTATGTCTTTTTTATTAAAAGTAATTAACATATTTTTAATATCCTGTTGTTGTTTTAATGTGTGTGTAACTTTGTCACTAAGTGTGCAAAGTATGGGAAATTATATAAAAAAATTATTTACAAAGCAAGAACTATTTAGTCGAAAAAGAACAAAGATATTGAAACTAAAGAAGAAAAATTTTTTCATTGTTCTTTAATTTATATATTTGTTCTTTAATGTGCATAAAGTTTGAATAAATAATATTTTTTTTGTTCATAACTATTCTAAGTATATAAAATTTTAGAATTTTTCATAATGAATACATGCTGTATTATATCTTTGTGCTTGCGAAGGTTGTTGATCTGCATAACCAATTACAAGAGCACCTAAAGGAATAATATTTTCAGGAATATTGAAATAGTCTGAAATAAGCTTAACTCTATCTTCTATTGGATAAATGCCTGTCCAAACTGAACCAAGACCTAAAGCATGTGCAGCAAGAAGAATATTTTGAATTGCAGCTGAACAATCTTGTTGCCAAAAGCCAGGATATTTTTCTTTTTTAAGATTTGCACAAACTATGATAGTTAATGGAGCTTGTTTTGCCATTCCAACATATGGATGTGTTGTAGAAATAAAATCTCTGCCTTTTTGACTTGTAACGACTATAAATTCCCATGGTTGAGCATTGCCAGCACTTGGAGCGTACATAGCTGCTTTGAGTAACAAATCTATATTTTCCTGACTCACTTCTTTTTCTTTAAATTTTCTTATACTTCTTCTTGTGAAAAGAGCTTCTAAAACATCCATATTTTCTCCTTATGAGTTAAAGCCATCAAAGGCTGCTTTTATACTATTTATTGCCTTTGTTTTTCTTCCTCTTAATGTATTTAGTAAAAGAGGAAAGAATAAAATACTTAATGATAGATAATAAGATCTTGGACGTAATTTCTTAATTAAATAAAATCTACTTTTTATGTGATAATATTCTAAAGACATCTCACTTTTATCTATTTGATTAATAAAACGAACAGGTGCTATTCTATCTGAATTTTCTTTTTTATGCATAACAAGAGCACCAGGAGCCCAATTTAATTTGAAGCCGGCATTTATTGCTTTTAAAGAAAAATCTATATCTTCGTAATATTGGAAAAATTTTTCTGAAAAAAGGCCTACTTTTTCAAAAACTTCTCTTTTCACTAATAAAGATGCACCATAGATAAAGTTTATTTCTTTAATTAATTTTTCTCTTGAAGAAAGTGAATAACGTGAAATATTTTCATCTGAAAATGATATTTTTCCAGTGAAAGAAGAAAATTTTCCGCCTGCAGCACATTCTAAAATAAGTGGATCTTCGGTGAGAAAGGTTGAGCCAATAATATGAAATTCTTCTATTTCAGAATTTTTTTCTTCTGATGTATGTTGCATTAAAGCAGATAAAGCATAACTTTCTGCTAAAATGTCATTGTGTAAAAACCAAAAAGCACAACATTCTTTATCATAAAGTCCTATTTTAATGGCAGAATTTATAGCTATTGCATAGCCTTCATTTTTTGGAAGACGCAATAATATAGATTTTGCTAAAGAACGTTCTATAGAAAAAAGTTCGATAGGTTCTTCTAATTGTTTTTCATTTTCAGTGTTAAATTTTTTTACAATTTCCTTCCATTCAAAAAGAAGGTTATCAACATAAGAATTTTCCGATCCATTATCAACGATGATAATTCTGTGCGGAATATCTTCTTGCTGTATAACTTTTTCAAGACAGGCTAATGTTTTAATATAATCATTATAAGTAGTAATGATAGCAGTAACACAAGAAGCATCGAGTATAGCCATAAAAAAACCTTATAGTATTAATTTTTGTATTTAATAAATTAACATATATAGGAAATTTGTCAAATAATGCAAAATAAGTAAGTGTTTTATATATATAATTTTTCTTAAAAAGCATTTTAAATAAAAAAGAGTATTATTTTTTATAATACTCTTATAATGGATTTTATTTTAAATTAGATTTTAATGTAACTTCTTATGAGGCGCGTAATGTTTGATAAATCCAGTATAAGAAATTCCCAAAAGAACAGTCAAAACCATGATAGCTATTGCATGTCTTTTTGAATATACTTCAGCAAAATAAGGTTGAAAACTTACAGCTAAAGTTGCTAATGTAAAAATTATAGCACATAAAACATAAACAAATTGTCTTTTTTGTAAAAGCACTAAAAATAAGTGATGCATACTTTCTCCTTTATTGAGATAAAAAAATAAATTGAGCAACCAAACAATATATTGCTCTTGAAAAATAAATAGCCATAATTTAATTACTTGTCAAGCTTTTTAAGGTGGATTTATAAAAATTTTTCATAAATATAAGACAAAAATTAAATATTTATCAAAAATATTGATAATAATTCAATAATACTTAATATAAATTTTTGTAAAATATCAATAAAATAAAACACTTAGATGAGTTATTGTCACATAAATGCCATATTTGCCACTTCTTTGTCAAAATGAGCATAAGGAAAACTTGCATTATTTATTTCAACATGTTAATATTTTGAGGTGAAAAAATGCTTCATTCCTAAGATAGATGAAGTATAAAAAATTCAAAGTTGGACTAAAATATGAAATTATCAGAAATAGCAAAGATGCTCAATTGTCCTTTTACTGGTGAAGACATTGAAATAACAGGAGTTAACACATTAGAAATGGCAAGTGAAAGTGAAATTTCATTTGTGTCAAATCCAAAATATGTAAAAGATATTGCAAAGACAAATGCAGGTGTTTTAATTTTAAAAGAAACATATGCAGATAGAGTAAAGTCAGCTATAATAACTGATCATCCTTATGAAATGTTTGCACGTTGTATTTTTATATTTGCTAAAAAACAAGGTTTTTATAAAGGCATAAGTGATCAAGCTTATATTCATGAAAGTGCTAAGATTGGACATGATTGTACTATTTATCCTTTTGTTACAGTTGGTGCAAATGCAGTTATTGGTGATAATACTACTTTATTTTCAAATGTTTACATTGGCGAAAATGCACTTATAGGAAATGATTGTATTTTATATCCAAATTCTGTTGTTATGTCTGATTCTATTTTAGGTGATGAATGTTGTTTACAACCTGGTGCTGTTATTGGTGCTGAAGGTTTTGGATTTATTAGACTAGAAAATGAAGTTATAAAGATTCCACAAATAGGCAATGTTATTTTGAAAGACAAGGTTGAAATTGGAGCTAATTCTTGTGTAGACAGAGCAGCTTTGAATAAAACAGAAGTTGGAACGGCAACTTGTTTAGATAATCTTGTTCAATTAGGACATAATGTTATTGTTGGTGATAGAACTTTTATAGTTGCATTGACTGGTGTTGCTGGTTCAACAAAGATCGGAAATGACTCAACAATTGCTGCACAAGTTGGAATTGCAGGCCATTTAAACATTGGTTCTAATGTTACTATTGCTGCAAAAAGTGGCGTAGCGCAAGATATTGAAGATAATGCAATTGTTGGTGGTGTGCCAGCAACTAATTATAAAAACTTTATGAAGATTTTATCCTTAATGCCAAAATATCCTGAAGTATTTAAGAGATTAAAACGTATAGAACAAGAATTAAAATTAGACGAAGACAAGGAGTAGTTTAAAATGACAGATACTACAGAATTAATGGAAAACATTGCACCATTAAACATTTTAGAAATAATGGAATTGATTCCACATCGTTATCCATTTTTATTAGTGGATAGAGTTGTTGAACTTATACCTACAAAAAGCATTAGGGCATATAAAAATATAACAGCTAATGAATCTTTTTTCCAAGGTCATTTTCCAAATCAACCTGTAATGCCAGGTGTTTTGATGATTGAAGCTATGGCACAAGTATGTATAATCTTAGCTTTAAAATCTCAACCAGCAGATGTAGATTTATCTAAAAAACTTTTTGTTTTTTCTGGAATCAATAATGTTAAATTCCGTAAACAAGTAGGCCCTGGTGATAAGTTAGAAATTGTTTGTGAAAATCCACGTAATAAATTAGCTCTTTGGAAGATGCAAGCAAAGGCTTATGTTGATGGCCAACTTGTTGTCGAAGCAGACTTAACAGCGGCTATGGTAGATAAAGATTAATAATGTATTTAATGAGCAAAGTGAAAACCATTTTTTTCATGAGCGAGGATTTTGTGACTTTTAGTCCAAAATCTATATAATTCGAGTCTAAAATAAATTTTAAAGGAATAAAAATGCAAAAAATTCACCCAACAGCTTTTATAGGTGAAAATGTAGAAATTGCTGACAATGTAGAAATTGGACATTGTGCATGTATAGAAGATAATGTTAAAATTGGTGCAGGAACAAAGATTGGCCAATTTGCTAGTGTTAAAAAATTCACCACATTAGGTGAAAATAATATTATACATTCATATGCTTGTGTTGGTGGTGACCCACAAGATTTGAAATTTGCAGGCGAAGAAACTTCACTTGTTATAGGAAATAATAATACATTTAGAGAGTTTTGCACAATACATAGAGGTACCGTGCAAGACAATAGTATAACAAGTATAGGAAATAATAACCTTTTTATGGCATATACTCATATAGCACATGATTGTAAAATAGCTTCTGATATAGTTATGTCTAATGGAGCAACTTTAGCAGGGCATGTTGAAGTGCAAGATTATGCTATTATTGGTGGCTTGTCTGCTGTTCATCAATTTTCTCGTATAGGAAAATTTTCATTTGTTGGCGGTATGACTGGTATTCCGCAAGATTTACCTCCTTTTATGTTGGCATCAGATGGTTGTAGAGGAAGTGTTCAATCTCCAAATTTAGTTGGTCTTCGCAGAATGAAAGCGAGTAGTGAACTTATTTCTGCAATAAAATATGCCTACAAATTGATATGGGCTTCAACAACTCCACGTCAAGAAGCATTAAAAGAATTAGAAGAAAAATACGATTTTGAAGAAATTAAATTCTTTGTTGAATTTATAAGAACAGCTCAAAGAGGTATTCTTTCTGGTAGAAATGATAAATAATTATAAATACTTGCTAAAATAATAAAGAGGCAAGAAATGCTCGAAATAAATAATCTGAACGTATTTTATGATAAAGTTCACGCTGTTAAAGATGTGAATATAAAGATTAGACAATCATCTATAGTAACATTACTAGGGGCAAATGGTGCAGGAAAATCTTCTGTAATACGTTCGATTATGGGCTTAAATAAACAAGTTACTGGTTCTATATTATATATTTCTGAAGAAAGTATAACCAAAATAGAACTTTTAGATGTGCCCTGTGAGCAAATGGTTAATTATGGTATTGCATTAGTGCCTGAAGGCAGAAGGATTCTTCCTGGATTAACAGTTGAAGAAAACATTATGCTTGGAGCATTTTCTAGAGATGATACTAAAAATATAGAAAAAGATAAAAAAAGATTATATAGTCTTTTTCCAAGATTAAAAGAAAGAACATGGCAAAAAGGGGAAACTCTTTCAGGCGGTGAACAGCAAATGCTCGCACTTGCAAGAGCATTGATTTCAAAGCCAGAATTGCTTATTTTGGACGAACCCTCCTTAGGACTTGCTCCTCTTTTAGTGCGTGAAATATTTAATATTATTCAAAAAATAAACGAAAATGGAACAACTATTCTATTAGTTGAACAAAATGCATCTGCCGCTCTTACTATTGCTGATTATGCTTATATATTAGAAACAGGTTCTGTCACACTAGAAGGAAGAGGCAGAGAGTTACTTAGAGATAGCAGGGTAAAATCTGCATACTTGGGACTTTAAATTAATAGGTTTTATATGCTAGAGAGAGTTAAAATAAAATATGTCGCTCATGCAAAAGAAATATACGAAGAAGGTATAGCTTATGCTACACAGGGTTCTGTTGGCCTTGATTTGCGTGCGTGTTTAGGCGAAGAAAAGTCAATTGTAGTGAAGGCTGGCGAAAGACAAGCCTTTGCAACAGGCATACAAATAGAAATTTTAAAAGAAAACACAGCTGCTTTTGTATATAGCCGTTCTGGTTTAGGGGCGAAAAAGGGTTTAACAGTAGCTCAAGGTGTTGGAGTTATTGATAAAGACTATCGCGGTGAAATTATAGTTGTTTTATTAAATACTTCAAAAGTTGATATTATAGTTGAAAATAAAGAAAGAATTGCGCAACTTGTTTTTCAACCAGCATTTCAATTAGATATTGAAATAACAGACTCTTTATCAGAAACACAAAGAGGCGAGGGTGGCTTTGGCCATACTGGTAGAAATTAAATAAATCTTTTAGAAAACATCAACAATAGTGACATTTTCATTTTTATAGCCCTCCCAAGATTTGAGGGCTTTTATTGTGGCTTTATAAGGGTGTCCAATGGCTATAACATGCCTACTTGGATCTGCTAAAGCCATTTCAAGTACGAGATCTAATTGCTTTAGAATTTCTTCTTCTTTTTCAATATTATCCAAAAAAACAGATCTTCTTGCTGTATTTATAGAATTTTTTTGAGCTAAATCGTGTAAACGAGTTTTACCTGTTGTCACGCTGTCTAAAACGCAAAGAGTGGAATTTTCTTCTAAAATAACTTCAAGAAATCTTTGCACGCTAGAAGCATTAGCTGTGAAGCCAGAACCTGTGTGATTATTTAAGCCAATAGCAAAAGGCACTTTTTCTAAATTTCTCAAAAACTTAGCTCTTAGTTGTTCCTTTGTGTCATTATTTAAAAGAGAAGATCTTTCAATAAATTTACGCTCAATATCTTCCATAGGCTGATGTAAAAGTATTTCTTTTCCAGCAAAATGGCCTATTGTAGCAAGTTTTGATGCATGTCTCATATCTGGAAGAATAGAAAAAGTGATAGGAAATTCAAGACTAGTAAAGGATGCAATTTGATCTAAATTTGAACCTAAATCATCAATAACAATGCTAATTTTAGCTAATGGTTCTACATAATTATAAAATAATTCGTGTGTAGCTACATTGTTTACAAGAACTTTAGCTTTTTTCACATTTTTTGAATCTTTATTGTTTTGTAATTTTGCACTATTTGCCCATAAAGAAAGTTGTTCCTGCAGATTTTTATCCCAAACTTTTTGCGATAAATCATGAGGAAAATCTATATATATTCTTTGGTATAGATAAAAAACATGCTCTTTAGATTTGATATAGGAACTTTTGACTTTTATGTTTTGCAAGGGCATTTTCAATTTTAATGCTGTTTGTAAAAGGGCATTGTCAATTTGTCTTGTCTTATCAAAAAGTGAAGCAGAAGCACTTTCATTATAGGGAACACTTTCTTTAGAAAGTAAATCTCTTACTATATAGCTGGATTGATAGTGCAATTGTTTGTTTAATTGCTTTTCTAATTCAAGCTTTAATATATTGTCAAAAGAGGCTTCTTCTTTGGGCATTGGCTCTTTATTCATTGTGCCAAATGCTTTGTAAGTCGATCTATTTTCTTTTTCTATAGCTAAGGAACTTTTTTCCACTTTTTGGGCATAATAAGCCCTTGTTTCTTGCATAGAAAGAGCACTTTGCAATGCATCATGATTAGATGGAAAAAATAAAAATATACACAAAAAGAGCAAACAATAAGAAGAGGCTAACCTTAGAGCATAAGGCAAGTCTAAGAAAGTAGTTATTATTGCAAGTATTTGTGGTTTAATATTGAGTTCCTGAGTTTAATTTAGACTCTGCTTTCTATGAACAAGCTAAAGATTGTAAATATTACAACTTAGGCATGTCTTTAAGAATTTGTAAGGCTGTTCTTAATTGATTGTCGTTTTCAAGAATTTTCTTATTTTCTGCTGAAAGAGATTTAGGAAGTGGATATAATTTAGGAGCTTCAAATTTCTTGACTTGTGTCTTTTCTTTTTTCACAGCTAAACCTTGTTCAAGATGTGAATTTAAATCTTTTTCGCGTACGATTAAAGAATCTTTCTCTTTCTTTTCTGTTTCGCTAGTGATATCAACGTCGTAATTTGGTTCAATACCTTGAGCTTGAATAGAAATTCCATTTGGTGTGTAGTAAAGGGCAATAGTTATTTTTATGCCTGTTCCGTCTGGAAGTGGGATAAGGTTTTGCACAGAGCCTTTACCAAAAGAAGTTTCACCCAATAAAACAGCTCTTTTATTATCACTTAAAGCACCAGCCACGATTTCTGAAGCAGAAGCAGAGCCAGAGTTTATAAGCACAACAATTGGAATATCAAGTATATCTTCTTTATTTTTCTTAGCTGAGAAACGGCGAGAAGCCATACCTTCTCTACCACGAATAGAAACAATAGTGCCCTTATCTAAGAAGAGATCAGAAACAGTTGCTGCTTCGTTTAGTATACCACCAGGATTATTTCTTAAATCAAGAATAATACCTTTGATAGGTCCATTCTTTTTAGCGTTTTTAAGAGCTTCTTTGAGTTCTGTGGTTGTTCTGTCGTTGAAAAAAGAAAGTTTTATCCATTCATAGCCTGGTTCAATTTCTTTTCCTTTGACGCTGATATATGGAATTGTTCCACGTGTGATGGTTATGGTTTTTGTTTTTTGTTCGCCTTTTGGAAGGATAACAAGTTCAACCTTTGTTCCTTTTTCGCCACGAATAAAGGAAACAGTTTCCGTCAAACTTCTGTCTAATGTAAGTTTTCCGTCAACAGCAAAGATAATATCGCCAGCTTTTATTCCTGCTCTTTGAGCTGGAGTTCCTTCGATTGGTGCAATAACAATAGGGCGGCCATCGCTCATAGAGAGTTCGGCACCTATTCCAAAAAATTCACCTGAAGTGCTTTCTTGTAAAAGTTCAAATTCTTTTGCGTCCATAAAGGTTGAATGTGGATCTAAAGATTCAAGCATACCTTTAATAGCACCGTCAATTAATTCGCTTTGTTTTGTTTCTTCAACATAATATTGTTCTACAATATCAAGCACTTGACTAAATCTTCTTAATGAATCGTAGTCAATGCTTGCAGAAAGTGAATTTTTTGCTGTAAGAGCTAGATTTAAAAGCATTAAAGCAAAACAAAGTAGGGTTTTTAAATAGTATTTCATGTTTTCTCCAATTATAACAAAAACACACGAGATAAGTATATAAATTAAAAGGAATTTTTATAAGTATTCATATCGATTAAATATTTTAATAGTATAGTACGCATTTTTTATCTACTTGTAAAGCAAGAAAAAAGCTAATGCTAAAATTGCTTTTAGACGATAAATGTTAATGAAGGATTGAACTTCGCAATTATATATTAACTGGAATGGTTTTTGCATAAACTTTATAAAAATGTAAAAAAAAGAGTTTAAAGAAAATTTTTCCTTAATTTTTATTAATGAGTTAAGCTATATAATGGAGTAATTATGTCAGGAACAATCACTTTTCAGGGTTTAGGAGCAGGAACTGACTTTGGTGCTATGATAGATGAATTGAGAAAAGTTGAAGAAATTCAAATGAATTCTATGATAGACTGGAGAGGTGAATGGGAAGCCCGTGTTGAAGCTTTTGATATTATAATTGAAAAAATGAAAGAGCTTGAAACAAATATTGAAGCATTGAGTAATATGAGTGAAATTATCGTTCCAACAGCATCTTCTTCATACGAAAGTGCTGTTTCTGCAACTGCGACTGATGAATCCCTTGAAGGAACATTTAGCATTGAAATTAAGCAACTTGCTTCAGCTGAAATTTATTCCACAAAAAATACCATCAATAAAATCACTGATGAGGCTGGAAATTCCTCTTTTCCTCCATTAGGTTCGTCAGGACAAGTTTTTTCTTATACGCATGGAACTGGCGATGATGCTGAAACAATAGAAATAACTCTTGATGATACTATGACTATCGAAGATTTAGTTGAACGTATCAATAATGATTCGAACAATCCAGGAGTGAAAGCAAGTTTGATTCCTTCTGGCGAGGGTTATCTTTTTCAGCTACAAAGTTCTGAAACAGGTAAGAAAAATGCTGTTGATATAACAACTGATGCAACTGCTTTTGCCGGCGGATTTAATAATAAAGAAGCTCAAGATGCTGAATTTGTATTAAATGGTTTTGATGAACAAGTAATTACATCTTCTTCTAATAAAGTCACAGACGTTGTAGAGGGCGTAACTCTAGATTTAAAAAATACAACAGTTGGTTCAACAACTATAACTGTCGGACGAGATACAAGTCAAATAGCTGAAAAAGTTACTGAACTTGTAGATAATATTAATGAAATGCGTTCTTTACTTATAGAAATGACAGAAGTTGACACTTCAGCAGAAAACATAGATCCAGCACTTACAGAAACGCAACAAGACGCACAAATAGGTTCTGTTTTGACAGGTAACTATGCTGTGCAGCTTTTTGAATCTCGTATGGATTCTATTGTTTCATCTAAAGCCTTTGGTATGGAAGATGAAGATTTTGGTAGTTTAGCACAATTAGGTATTATGACAGAAGTAACAGAGGGTGATGCAAACTATGGCCTCTTGGTTATAGACACTGAAAAGCTTAATGCGGCAATAGAAGCTGATCCTTATGGAGTGGCAAATCTTCTTGCAGGCGATTCTTTTGACACGCAAAGTGAGAATTTCATCTATGTTGACAGTCTTGATACAGTAAAACCTGGTAAATACGATGTCACATATGAGACAGATGCAGAAGGAAAAATAGATCCAGAAACTGTCTATATTAATGGTGTGAAAGCTTCAACAGATCCAGATTTTCCAAATCGATACACTGTAGGCGATGCATCAAATGATGCTTATGGTCTTGCAATTAAGTTCACGGCTGGTGTACTTGAACCAAACACTTCTTTTACAGAAGATTCTGTAAGTATTATACAAGGTAAAGCACAAGAACTTGCAAATTTCTTTGGTGCTGAATCAAAATATGTGGAAACAGGCGAAGACAATGGTGCAATTCCAATTGTTAGCAATAACTATATGGATATTATTGATAATTTAAACGATAAAATTGCAGACGAAGTCACGCGTATAGATCTTTGGGAAACAAGACAAAGAATAAGATATGCTTCACTAGATGCTTATATTGGTGTTCAACAAGCTTTGATGACTTCAAATGCTGAAGCATTAGCTCAGGCAAATATTGCTGGTAATTAAAAAAAATAAATAAAGAAATACATTCTCACTTCATTCATATTCGTATTCTATCTATTGAAACAAATGAGAAGAAGCTAGAAAGGTTTAAGGAAGAAATTATGGAACAAGCTAGACAATCCTATCTCACAGCTCAAGTAAATACAGTTAATCAAGGTGATGTTGTGGTGCTTTTATTTGAAAAAGCTCTTCTATGCCTTACGCAAGCAAAAGAAAAAATTGCAGAAAAAGATTTTGCTGCAAAAGGTTTGCTTATATCAAGGGCAATGGATATCATAAACTTGCTTGATACTTCACTTAATTTAGAACAAGGTGGAGAACTAGCAGAAAACTTGCATAATCTTTATTTTTATTGCAATACGCAGTTATTACAAGCTAATCTAAAATTAGACTGTGAAAAAATAGATGCAGTTATGCATACATTATCCGAGTTAAACGATGCCTTTAGTGTAGTTGTTCAAGATCCTGAAGCAAAGGCAGTTGCCGAAGAAATAGGCAAAAAATTTGAAACAGGTGGACGTGAACAAAGAGCGACAACAACAGCTCCTTCAGCTGGTGCAGGCTCAGGTTTTGCGAAAAATGCTTACGCTCAAGTAGCAAGAAATGCAGGCCTTGAAGTTGCAAACAATAAAGAAGAAGTTCAAAAAGTGAAAAAAGAAGAAAAGCCAGTTGGACAAACATTGAGCACGCTTGCTATGGCAACAGCATTAATGGGTAATGGCTTGGCTAGTGCAAATCATACAAGTGAGAGTTCTGTAAAAAATACACAAAGAGCTAATCCATTATTACAAAAACCAGCTTCACAAAATCCACAAACAGCACAGACAACAAATTCTCTTCCTTTAAACAAGCCTTTATTAAATAATAATGTCTATGCTTCAAATATGCTACAAACAGAAATAAAATCTGCTGAAAATGAAGAAAAAACTTTGCAAAATAGTCCAAATAAATTAGTCAATCCGCTTGCTAAGAATTATATGAAAGCAAATTCAGCTGTTTAACAAACAATTACTAGGTTAAATAAAAAATGCTTATTAAAATTAATAAGCATTTTTTGTATTTAAGAGATGTAAAAAATTAAACAGAGAGCCAATTTGTGTGCTCATGTCCTTTAATTTCTATAATTTCATTCCCTTCTATTATTTGCAATAATTCTTTAAATGAATCACTTTTTTTGAAATCTTCAAAAACAATTTCATCATTTAGCATTGTTTTTTTACGAAGCAGCCATTCACAAGAGGAATTATCAAAGACAAGTTGTAGCTGATATTTTTCTAAATCGCAGAGTTTTGCAATTTTAAGAATGGTCATCACTTTATCCAAATTTTCTCTGTCTTTTGCTTCATTGCCATAGACTTTACCCCATGGCATACGGATTATACATTTAATGTTATTGTAGTCTTCAAGATAGTAGAAAAATCTGTTTTCTACTCCATAGCCCCCAAGTCCTAGTGCACAAAAACCTTTTACTTCTTCTGTGTTTTCTTGATCTAAGCCAAAAGAAGAGGGAAGCAAAGTGTCGATAGAGTCTAGTTTTATAGCTACAGGTGGAAAGTAAATCATTTTTTTATAGGTACTAAATTTATCTACATCAATTTCGGCAAGAGAATCAACTAAAGCATTTGGAATAGGAGGCAGGGGAAGGGCATTTTCTTCAAAAAATTCTTTAAAGCCGTATGGTGGTGAATTTTGCATATGTATTGTTCTTCCTTTAATTAGATTTTACTAAGAGTGTTTCTTATAAAAGAGCAGGAGCACTTCTAAAAGGCGACAAAAAGTCTGCAACAAAGAAGCTAGCTGAAAAGGTTTCAAGTTCTTTTGAAGCGCCATTTTCTATAGGTCTTAAAAGTGTTAGATCTACTTTTGACCAATCTTCAACAACGCGATCTAAACTAAATAACTCTCTTGCATGAATTTTTGCATCTGCCAAACGTAACATAGCAGCCTCAAGCTCATCTTTGCTAAGAAGTTTTTCCAAAGAAGCTCTGTATTCTGTTTCATCTATAGACATGAGGGCATTATAAACATCTCTTGGAATATGTGTTGGTACACGCACGGTATTTGCTCCAAATCCTTCAGAAAACGTAGAAGCGAAAGAAAAATCTTTACCTTTTACTAAGACTTTAGGATCTATGAGCTCTCCATCTCTACTTGGGTTTTCAGGATTTGAAGGAGCAAAAGTGAGTGTTTTTCCTCTATATTCTGCAGGGATGCTAGAACTGCCTATCAAGGAGGCATGAGTGAAGCTAAGACTATACATTCCTGTTCTTACTGTACTAAATGAAAGATCATTATCTATGCCTGTTATTTTAACTTTACCTTCTTCATTTATATCAATGAGATAGTTTCCAGTATGTCTATCAAATTGTCCAGAAAGAGCATCTGCCCATTCAAGTTTAGAAAGTTCACGCATAAGGTTTTGTTGCATTGTTTGGTAGAGGCCTTTGTCTTTTAGATGTGTAACCAAGTCACTAAAGGAAACTTTTGCCTCGCTTCCATCCTCAAGTGTGATGGTAAAGTTTTTGTCATCTGAGTGCAAATCAGACACGGGAACGCCTTTGGCTTTAGCCATAGCCATGCCAAAAACGCCATCAACTACAGCAAATCTTGTTTCGCTTATAGTGTCTGCACAGGCAATGGCAGAGGCCACAATTCCACTTGCAATATTAACATTTATAACTTGTGTGTCAGCCGAATAGCCTGGAGTGCCAAATTGCCCTACAAGCTGTTCTTGAGCCTTTGCTTCTGCTTTAAAAACAACTTCTTCGCTCTCGCCAGCACTTGTTGTAAGGCTAAGAAACTTTACACGATTTACACCGCCTCTATTTTCTCCTGTTGTTTCAAAGGTAAATTCTGCACCTAAAACATGTTCAGCTGGAATGCCACGTAATTTAGCTTCAATAATAGCAAGAGGGCTTATTTCTTCAGTTGAGGCTGTGGCTAGATAGTCAGAAAAATCGATTTTAGAATTTACTATTTTTCTGGCATCACTTATTATCGCGCCTACAGTTAATGCTGGATCTGGAGCTCTATCGAGAAAATCCAAGTCTTGATGTGCTTGTGTCAGTAGTTTTACTACAAGAGGCTGTTCTGTGTCTTTTGGGTTTGCTATCAAGCTTTCAGGTGTAATTTCTCCACGATCAAGCATTCCTAATAACATATCTTCAGTTTTAAGATAGCGTGTAGCTGCCTCATATTTCATGAGTGCACTTGTTACAAATGACAGCTCAAAAGCAGATAGCTCATATATCTTTTCAGGTGTATATGTATTATCATCAATGAGATCTTCTAATTCGTCTTCTGAAAGTCCTGCAAATTCAGGCTTTAGCTTGCTAAGAGGATAAGTAGGAAGCCTTAGTTCAAAAGCTGAGGTAGGCAAATCTGGTAAACTTGCTCTTATCTTTGAGGCAATAAATTGTGATAAATCTGTTTTTGCTTCAAAAGCCAATAAAGTATTTATTTTAGCTTTAAATTCATCACGCAAAGCCTCAAGTTCTTCAGTATTAAAGTCAGAGGCATAAAGTTTAACCGAAGTATCAAACTCTTCTCTTTCTATTGTTTGAGGCTTGTTTCCACTTATTTCGCCAAGTTTTCTGTCAATACTATCAATAAATTCAGAAACACTTCCTATTAATGACTTGAGTTCACTAGGAGGTGTTCTTTGAACTAAGCCTTCAAGATCTGTTAAAAATTTTCTAGAATCTTGCACAATTTGTTCATTTGCTTTGTCGTGCCCGTGCATTTCTTTTGCTAAAACGCCTAAACCTTCTGCAAAAGTCATGCTGCTTTCATTTGCACTAAGACCGTCTGCTTTTGAATTGAGATGCACATATAATGCCATTGATTCAGAAAGACGAAACTCACTCGTGCGTAAAAAATCTGCAAGAACAGGGTTTTGTTCTTGACCAAGAGCTTTCATAGCACTTTTTAATGTGTCTTGGAATTTAGATTGAGCTGCCATATAATCTTCTATAGCGGAACGAGGGCTTCCGGCAGCGGGATTACGAATTTGCTCTTGCAAGTCACCAAGCTTTGCTTCAGAAAGTCTGCTTGCTGTAGCTTCACATTCTTTTGCAGCTGCTTGCAAAGCCTGCATGTTTTTATCGTATGCTGCAGTGGCCATAAATTTCCAAGAACTTGGACGCGGTGGCATACTCTTTACAATGTCTTTACTAAGTAATTTTTCAAGTGTTTCCGAAGCTGTTTGTCTAGTTTTTGCGTCAAGGCTTAATGCAAGATCACGAGAATTGACACTTGCTATATCACTTGGATCGTCAGCTTCAATAGAAGGAGAAGCTGCTCTTTCTGCTCTTTCTGAACTTGCAGCAGTAGTTGTTGTTGCAATATCAGGAACTGTAATTTCACTTGGAGTGACAGTAGTTGTAGTCGTTGAACCTGTAACTGTAGACATATTTCCTCACAAAAGTATAAGGTTTTATTTTTTGCACAAACAAAGTTGCTACAAAAAAGTTTTTATTTTAAAAAGTATAACTATTTACTATACGCTCATCCAATTGCTGTGTTCAAAACCTTTTATTTCAGCAATAAGATCAGAATCTAATAATTCAAGTAATTCTGTAAAAGAATTGCTTTGTGCAAACACTTCTTCACTTTCATCTGCTTCTTTATAGAGTTTCCACTCGCAAAGAGCATTATCAATAACTATAACAAGTTTTTTATTTTCTAATTCTGCTAATTGTATAATCTTTATAAGCATAAAAGCTTTTTTCAAGTTTGCTTTTTCTACTTGAAAGTCGCTATAAACTCTTGCCCAAGGCAATCTTAGCGCTATTTTTATATTTGCGTTTTCTTCAAAATAATAGAAAGAAGTGTTTTGAAAACCATAGCCACTTAAGCCAAAGGCACAGTATGCAGGCTCATAGTCTTCTTCTTGCCCTATTTTTTGCCCTGTTTCTTTAAAGTTTTCTTCTGAAACATTAAAGGGTAAAAGCCCTACATTGCTTGGAAAAACATATTTAAGCATATCTATACTCAAAAAAGCATTTGTGATATTGAGATTTCTAGTATCTGTAGCAAATCTATTATATTCAATTTCTTCAAGCGAAGAGATTAAAGAAGGCGGAATAGGTGGCATTTCAAGTGAGTTATTTTCTATAAAACTTTTAAATCCTTCGGGGAATTGATAGTCTTCTTGCATAATATTTTCCTTTTGAGAAATGTGTAGAATTTTCAGCTAAAACTTAATATCTAAGCGGCAACAGTTCTTGGTGAGTTGCCATCAGGAAGTATAGCTGCAACAGGGCCACATTGAGATAAAAAATCAGCAACAAAGTGACCTTGCACTTGGTATTCCATAGAGGATTGTTCTGTAAGTCTTGAAGGTTCAAATTGTGTAAAGTCTAAAGTGCTCCAGTCAGCAATAAGCCTTCCTTGATCGCTGAGCATTTGTGCGTGCACTTTTGCGTCTTTAAGTCTGCTTACTGCGCTTTCTAGCTGCTCTGTTTTAAGTAGGCCTTCTAAGCTTGCTCTGTAACTGTCTTCGTTGATAGCCATAAGAGCAGTATAGACCTCTTGAGGGATATGTGTTGGAATAGAGGCATTATTACAAGCTATACAAGTCAGTATGGCAGTTCCAATAATGCTTTCAGATCTAGCTACCTCAGTACTAGAGTCTTTTGCATCAGGGCGCGAAGGTATATCAGGATTTGTGCTTAGAAAAGTAAATGTTCGCCCCACTATATTATAAGGATCTGGGATAGTTCCCGTACGCTCAGCTCTCATGTCGTAGCTATACATACCCGTTTTTAGAGCAGCAAAGCTTAAGTCATTATCAATAGCTGTGATAGTGACCTCAGCCCTTTCGTTTATATCAACCATGTAATTGCCTCTATGTCTATCAAGCTGTCCTGAAAGAGCGTCTGCCCACTCAAGCTTACAGAGTTCACGTGCGAGGTTTTGACGCATGGTATCATACAAGCCTTTTCCCTTTAAAAAGTCTACAGTTTCTTGGAAAGAAAGTTTTACCTCTTCACCTGTATCGCTTTTAACTGTAAAGACTTTCTTGCCAGAAGCAAGTTCGTCCATTGGAGCACCTTTAGCTTTAGACATAGCAAAGCCAACACTGCCTTCGTGTATAACAAGTTTTGATGTCGGGATTATACTTGCACATCCTATTGCGTCTGCAACAACTTGGCTTGCGATATTTAATTTAATAACATTTGCACCAAATTGACCTGCGCTAACACTAATTTGCTTCTGAGCATCTGCTTCTGCCTTGAATACATAGGCGTGCTCAAGGGCACTAGCGTCTGTATGAGATAAAAATCTCACTGTGTTTACTGCGCCTGAAGCAGAGCCACTAGCAGTAAAAGTGATATTTTCGCTTATAACATGTTCAGCAGGTATGCTCCTTAGTTTTGCTTCAATAATAGCTTGAAGGTTTAGGCTTGTTCCTTTAAAGACTTCACCAACATATCCTTCAATTGTTCCAGGGCTTCTTAATGTGGCAATAGCTTCGTGGAGAAAGAAAAGTTCTCCAGATGTTGGCATTTTACTTGTTTTAATGCCATTTTTAAGAAGGTCAAAAGCTTGATAGATTTTTTCTTCAAAGGCTTCTTCTGTTAATTTTTGTGCGAGGTCTTCTGCCCCTTCTAATTCTGCCAAAATTTCTAGGCCAAGAGCAATATATTTATTTAAATTTTCAACCCTTGTGAGCTCTTTTGCTTGAGCTTCGGGGCTTTTTGGGGTAATTCCTTGTATAAGAGTACGGGTGGTGAGGCTAGCTTTTAAATCCTCATCCGCAATCCTTGTCATTAAGCTTTGTTTCAGCATTTCAGCAATTCTTGTAGCTGGATTTGTTGCTTCTCTAAGACTTGTAATATTTGACACAGCTTGGGTTAACTCGCTTTTTAGAGCGAGAAGTGCTTCAGTGTCGAGGTTTTCAACATGAAGTCTTACTGAAGATTGGTCTCCTTCTCTACGTGCAGAAGTGTCACCACTGAGCATAGCTATTTCTGTGTCTATATCCTTTAATAAGGTGTCGACATCGCCTATCATGCGTGGCAAGTCTTCGGGCTTGGCGTCTTTCATTATTTTTATAAAGTCGGCTGCTTGACTGGCAAGTTGCTCTTTTGCGTGGCCTTGAGCGTGTTGTTTTTCAGAAAGTTGAGCAAGGGCTTGATCTATAGTCATGCCTGCTTGATAGCTAAGAGCGCTGTTTTGAGGAGTAAAAGTTGTTGTGACTTGAGTGCTTGTGCCGTCTGCTAAAGTTATATCACTTTCTATTGTAGCTATTCTATCAATAAAGTCGAAAACGTTCATTGCCTCTGTAGAACGAAATTCACTTTGAATTAACGCTTGCAATAATACAGGATTTTCTGAATTTGTCGCCTTTATCATTGCATGTAATGCAGATTGAAGTTTTGATTGATCTACCATAAATTGAATAAGGGGCATCTTATCGTCTTTTAAAGACTCTAGACTTTTGCCTGAAAGCTCTCTTGCAGATGCCACACAGGCTGTTGCTGCCTGTTGAACAAGAGGAAGTTGCTTATCATATTCTTTTCTTGCGCTTCTATGCCAAAAGCTAGGGCGTTCAGGTATGCTATCGCTTATTTGCTTTGCAAATTCATCGTTAAATTTTGAGAGAGGGGATTTTGCTAATCTTGCACTTGCCTGATCTGCCAATGCGTTTGTATCAAGGCTAGCTAAAGTTTCACCAGAGGCAACTGCGTCCTCTGCTAATGCACTTGTAGTAGTTGCAGCAGTAGCGGTAGTGTCTGTAGTTGTTGTTGCAGCAGTTGTTGTCGTTGCTTGCGTAGGATCTATACTTGCTGTTGGAATGGAGGCTGGAGGTGTTGTTATAGTTGACATTTCTTACTCCTTCTAGCTTGTTGCCAAAAAAGTTGGCGATAATATTGTATGTTTATAGAATACTATCATTATAGCAAAGAGTGTGCCAAAAAGCAAAGCCTTCTTTTTATTCTTCCAAGGCTTTGACAGTAGAGCTTTTTGGCTCTTTATTTTTTTGAGCCTTTGGTTTTTCTACAACTTCAACTTCGCCTATATCATATACTTGCACAGTATTTTTCTTCTTTTTTTGTATATAGACAGTATAATTTTTAGCGTAGGCATTCTTTTTTGAAATAATATGTGCCTTTATTGGTTTTGTTAAATCAGTGATAATAAGATAATAGCTTGCAAGCAATTTATTTTGCGTGCTGTATTCTTCAAAATAGAGCAGATAATCTTTTATGTTATCTTCATTCCAATTTAAACGTGCAATTATTTCAGCTTTATAGCTAAATCCGTCTTCTTCAAAGGAAAAGAAGTTTGCACTTGTTTTTATATTTGTTCTCTTTGTTCTTTGTTGAATAGATTTTTCTAAATCTTTTATATTTTGTCTACTTCTTATTTTTTTGCTACTTGCATAAGATGGAAGAAAGGAATAGTCGAGATTTGAGTAAATTGTTTTTGTTATGTCAGCATTTGCTACAGTTAATCTATCTTCATACCATGAATTATTTTTGTCCATAATACGAATTTCTTGCAAATGTTCTGGCACATGGCTTGCGAAAATTTTAAACTTATCTGCATTATAGCTTTCAACTCTATTGAGCATTTGCACAGAAGACAGACAAGAAGTAAGTAAGAGGGGAAGAAGAAGAAAAGTATATTTTAACATAACTATATCCATAAAAAAGCCCAAAATTTCGTCTTTTGAAATTCTGGGCTTGATGTTTGAAAAATTAATCTTTTTGCATGGCTCGTTTCACGGAAACAGCACCAGTTCTTGCTATTTCCTTGATGCCAAATCGTGTAAGCAGATTGAGTATGGCGTCTAATTTGTCGAAAGTGCCAGTTGCTTCGATTGTGAATTCATTGAGTGAAACATCGATAACTTTACAGCGGAAAATATCAACTATACGTAATATTTCACTTCTTTTGCTTTCTTCTGCATTCACCTTTACAAGCATCATTTCACGTTCAACGCTTTTAAAGTCTTTGAAGTCGATAACCTTAATAACATTTATGACTTTACGCAATTGCTTGATAATTTGTTCGATGATTTGAGCATCGCCAAAAGTAGTGATAGTCATGTGTGAAACATTTTCATCAAGTGTTGGTGCAACATTTAATGATTCGATGTTAAAGCCTCTTCCGCTGAAAAGACTTGTCACACGGGAAAGAACACCTGGTTCGTTTTCTACTAAAACTGAAAGAACTCTACGCATAAGTCACACCTTATTCCTTTATTTCGCTTTCTACTGGAGCAGTTGCATTTGTTTCTGCAATTTCTCCTTCATTTTCAATTTTTTCTAAAACAGTATCAAAGCCGATAACTGTAGCGTCGTCGTCAAGGCGGACAAGACGAACACCCATAGTAGCACGGCCAGCTGAACGTATATCTTCAACACCTAATCTAATGATTTTATTGGTGGAAGTAAGCAAGATTAATGAATGCTGATCTGAAACAGGCATACAGCCAATAACAGCACCAGTCTTTGGAGAAACCTTAAAGTTGATAACGCCAACACCGCCACGAGATTGCACGCGGTATAAGTCAACTCTTGTACGTTTACCATAGCCAAGTGCAGATACAGACATAATTTCAGTAGATTGATCGTCTTCGTCTAAAATGAGGCAAGAAACAACTTTATCGCCTTTTCTTAAGCTCATACCTTTCACACCGCTTGCAGTTCTGCCGAGCGAACGTATGTCTTTGCAAGAGAAGCGTATTGACATACCTTTTGAAGTGGCAAGTACAATATGGTTTTCTTCTTTGATTTCACGCACAGTGATAAGTTCATCGCCTTCTCTAAGCCCAACAGCCATAAGGCCGATTCTTCTTGCTCTTGCGTAAAGGGCAGAAGAAGAACGCTTGATCATACCTTGTCTTGTAGCAAATAAGAAGTATTTATCTTCAGCAAATTCACGCACAGTAAGAGCTGTTGCGATAAATTCGTCTTTCTCCATTGGAAGGAGGTTGGCAATATGTGTGCCTTTTGCAATACGTGAGCCTTCTGGCACTTTATGCACTTTTAATTGGAACATACGGCCAGTATTTGTGAAGAGCAAGAGATGTTGATGATTTGTTGTAGTGATAAATTCTTGTACATAATCATCATCAGAAGTATTCACGCCTGAAATTCCCTTACCACCGCGTTTTTGCTGTTGGTATGTGGATAAAAGCGTACGCTTGATATAGCCACGACGTGATAAAGTGATGACAACATCTTCATCAGGAAGTAAGTCTTCAATTTCAATATCTGTCAAAGCTTCACGTATGATTTCAGTTCTTCTTGGAGTTGCATAGCCTTGTTTGATAGCTAATGTTTCTTCACGAAGAACATTTTTTAATACTTCATTATCGTCAAGAATAGAAAGAAGATATTTAATAAGTTCTTGTAATTCTTTGAATTCAGCTTCAAGTTTATCTCTTTCTAAGCCAGTTAATCTTTGCAAACGCATTTGCAAGATAGCTTTAGCTTGAATTTCTGAGAGATCAAATTTTGCGATAAGGCCATTGCAAGCTTCTTCTGGTGTTTGAGAAGCACGGATTAAGGCAACAATAGCATCGATATGATCTAAAGCTGTGAGTAAACCTTGTACTATATGTGCTCTATCTTCTGCTTTGCCTAAGTCGTAGCGTGTACGTCTGATAACAACTTCACGTCTATGTTCAACAAAGCATACAAGAGCGGATTTTAAATTCAATGTCTGTGGTTTATTGTCTACCACAGCAACCATATTAATTGAGAAAGAAGATTCTAATGGTGTGAATTTATAAAGAGAATTGATAATTAAGTCAGGAATTGTTCCACGTTTCAAATCTAGAACAATGCGTATACCCTTTCTATCGGATTCGTCACGCACGTCTGAAACGCCTTCTATTTTCTTTTCATTTACTAAGGCAGCGATTTTTTCAACTAAGGAAGATTTATTCAAAGCATAAGGGATTTCACGAATAACAATTGAATTCATACCCTTTTTATTTGTTTCAATCTCTACCTTACCACGGACTTTAATAGAACCACGTCCGCGAGTGTAGGCATCAACAAGTCCTTGCCCAACATAAGCAGTTGCAGCAGTAGGGAAGTCTGGCCCTTGAACTATATCCATAAGATCTTCAACAGAAGTATTTCTGTCTTCAATAAGCAAGAGTATAGCATCGCATAATTCGCCCAAGTTGTGAGGCGGAATGTTTGTAGCCATACCAACAGCAATACCTGAAGTGCCGTTCAATAAAAGGTTTGGCACTTTTGATGGCAATACTGCTGGTTCGTGTTCTGAACCGTCGTAGTTTGGTCTAAAGTCTACAGTTTCTTTTTCTATATCGTCTAAAAACTCGCCAGCAAGCTTTGACATACGAACTTCTGTATAACGCATTGCCGCTGCGGAGTCGCCGTCAAGAGAACCAAAGTTACCTTGGCCGTCTTCAAGAGGATCACGCATAGAAAAGTCTTGAGCAAGTCTTACAAGAGCGTCATAAACTGCAGAATCGCCGTGCGGATGGTATTTACCGATAACATCACCGACTACACGAGCAGATTTCTTATGTGCTCTATTTGCATAGTTACCCATTTGATGTTGAGCAAATAAAATACGTCTATGAACAGGCTTTAAGCCATCTCTTGCATCTGGAATAGCACGCCCAACAATAACGGAAAGCGAATATTCCAAATAGGAATCACGGAGTTCTTTTTCGATGCTGACAAGTGGAAATTCTTCTTTAAGAACTTCTACTTCCTTTACTTCTGTATCTTTAATGTCTGACATGTTCTTGTTCTCTTATTTTCAATTATATGTCTAAATCTTGCACAGTAAGTGCATTTCTGATGATAAAGTTTCTACGTGCTTCAACTCTGTCGCCCATGAGTTCTTCAAATGCGTCTGAAGCTTCTTGAGCATCTTCAATATTTACACGTAAAAGAACACGATTTTCAGGATTCATGGTTGTCACCCAAAGTTGATCTGGGTTCATTTCTCCCAAACCTTTGTAACGCTGAATTTGATAGCCTTTACGAGCTTCAGCATAGGCTGTTTCACGCAAGTCAAAAACATCGTTCACAGCAACAGCATTTTCTTTATTGAGTAATGAAACGCTTAATTCTTCGCCCACTTTTGCATTGCATTCGCTATACACGGCTTCAAGCCCTGCTTTAGCAGAACGGAATAAACGTGAAAGGAAGAATTCAAGCGGAATACGAGTTCTGCGTCCGCTCTTATCTTCAAATAAGAAGAAGATTCTTTCATTGTCTTCGCTTGTTTCTTTTTCTATTTCAAGGCTGTAGCCAGCTGCTTTTGCTTTGTCTAATAAAGCTTGCGGAAGCTCTTCTGAGATAAGAGCATTATCAGCAATAAAGTCTTCGCCCGTATAGGAAAGAAGAGCAAGGAAGAGTTCACGTGGGATAGCAGAATTTTCTGCATCTCTTACCTTCATTCTCAATTCGTCAATACGTCTGAGTAAGTTCTTGAAGATATCGCTTTCAAGCACAGCTTCTGTTTGTGTGCGTAATTTTACATTTTCTTCTAAACGAGTGAGTAAGAATTCGTCTAATTCATTGTCGTCTTTAAGGAATTTTTCCATTTTAGAATTGTGTATACGATAGAGAGGAGGCTGTGCAACAAATAAATGCCCACGAGTGATGAGCTCTCTATAATTTCTAAAAAAGAAAGTAAGTAATAATGTACGAATATGAGCACCATCGACGTCAGCATCTGTCATGATGATGATTTTGTGGTAGCGTAATTTATTATAATCTGTGTCTTCATCGCCAATACCTGCACCCATAGCAGTAATCATGGCTCTGATTTCTTTGTTTGCAAGCATCTTGTCAAAGCGTGTACGTTCTGTATTCAATATCTTACCACGCAAAGGCAAGATAGCTTGAATACGTGGATCACGTCCTTGCTTTGCTGAACCGCCAGCAGAGTCACCTTCAACAATAAAGACTTCGGATTCGCTTGGATCTTTTGATTGGCAATCAGCAAGCTTACCTGGAAGAGAATTTTCAGTCAAAGCACCTTTTCTACGCACAAGCTCTCTGGCTCTTCTTGCTGCTTCTCTCGCATGAGCAGCATCGAGGGCTTTTTCGATGATCATACGTGCTTCTTTTGGATTTTCTTGGAAATAAATATCAAGTGAATTGTAAACAATACCTGATACAATACCAGTCATTTCGCTGTTTCCAAGTTTTGTCTTTGTTTGGCCTTCAAATTGTGGTTGTGGTAGCTTTACAGAAAGAACTGCTGTAAGGCCTTCACGAACGTCATCGCCAGACAAAGCACCACCCTTGATTTTCTTTGTTAAATCAGCTTGTGACTTGATATAGTTGTTGATAGCACGAGTGAGGGCAGTTTTAAAGCCAGCTAAATGCGTGCCGCCTTCTTTTGTGCGTATGTTGTTAGCAAAAGTTAATGTGTTTTCTTGGTAGCTTGCATTGTATTGAAGAGCAAATTCTATAGTGCAATTTTGCTCAACGCCAGAACCCTCAACAATGGAATGTATAGCCATAGCAGAAGTGTTTAAGTCTTTAACAAATTGAACAATACCACCATCAGCACGGAAAAGATGTTTTTCGCCTGTGCGTTCGTCGTGGCATTCTATTTCTAAGCCTTTATTGAGGTAGGCTAATTCTTCAAAACGTTTGCGTAAAGTTTCGTATGAAAATTCAGAAGTTTCAAAAATAGTGTCATCAGGCAAGAAGTGGACTGATGTTCCATGTGAATCGATTGGGCCTAATTCTTCTACGCCTGTCACTGGATTTCCGCGTTCGTAACGCTGGCGATAACGCATACCATTTCTACGAACTGTAACAATAAGCCAGTCGGAAAGAGCGTTCACACAAGAAACACCAACACCGTGCAAGCCGCCAGAAACTTTATAGGCGTCATTGTCAAACTTACCACCAGCATGCAATTTTGTCATAACAACTTGCACAGCTGGAACACCCTCTTTTGGGTGCATGTCGACAGGGATACCACGTCCATTATCTCTTACAGTGACGGAATTATCTACATGTAAAGTGACTTCAATGCGTGTACAATAGCCAGCCATCGCTTCATCTATAGAGTTATCAACAACTTCATACACAAGGTGATGAAGCCCGCGTACATCAACAGAGCCGATATACATAGCAGGACGTTTTCTAACAGCAGCAAGGCCTTCTAAAACGGTAATAGCAGATGCGTCGTAAGCATTTGTTGTACTCGTAGAACTTTCAGTATACTTTGGAGTAAGACTATTTTGTTCGGACATGTTACATCCTCTTTTAATTCAAATTAACTCAAGAAAAGTAACATGTTTTTAAATAAATGTGAAGTCTTATTTTTTGCCCCCACCTATTTGTCTATCTCTTTGAAATATAATTGTTTTTTTCATGTGATTTTTTAGAAGAAAGTGTTTTACTTTTTTTGAAGAAATAGTGTATATTATTTATATACTGCTTACTTCAAAAGAAGTTGGGGGAGTTTATATGAAAGCAATAAGCATTGTCGGTTTCAAAAATTCAGGCAAAACAGCTTTATGTGAAGCTCTTTTGTCTATATGGGAAGAAGAAAACTTTTTTGCAGATTATTTAAAATTCTCTCATTGTTCTTTCGACTTAAAAAGAACAGACACGCAGAGAATGTTGCATGAAAAACGTAAGGTTTTTGGCGTGTGTGAAAGCGAAACAGTGAGTTTTTTGCTAAAGAAATCTTCCTTGCTTGAAATTCTTTCTGGGGCACAAAATCCTTTCTTGTTAGTAGAGGGAGGCAAGGGCGAACTTTTCTTGCCACGTGTGCTTTGTTTGCGAAGTAAAGAAGAAGTGCACGACTTGAATAAAGAGCTTGCAATAGCCTCATTCGGCTTTGACGACTTTACAAAGACAGCCTTTATGCCTCATTATACGCTCAACAATGTAAGGGCTTTGGCAAAACTTATCTTGGAAAAAGCCTTTGTGCTTGGCGGTATTGATTGTAAGGCCTGTAAAAGAGAAAGTTGTTATGCTCTTGCCTGTGAAATTGTAGCAGAAAAAGCAAGCGTAGATGATTGTAAGGCTCTAAAGAAAAATAGAGCAGTTGATATAGAAATAAATGGAGTGAAATTAGCTCTAAATCCATTTGTTGAAGATATAGTAAAAGAAACTATTAAAGGTATGCTTTCAACACTTAAAAACACTTCAAATGGAACTATAAAGATAGAAATTAAGGATTAATTAAAATATGCATTGTGATTTAAAAAATGTTGAAAATGGCGATAACCTTAAAGGTTTTTACCTTGTAAAATCAGTTCAGCAAGGAATGGCTTCAAATAATAAAGCTTTTTGGTCTATAAAACTTGGCGATGCTTCTGGTCAGCTCGATTGCAAGATATGGTCTCCATTAGCAGAGCAAATCAAAGAAATTTCCACAGGTTCTTTTGCCTCCATAGAAGCAAAAGCACAAGTATATAGAGATAATGTTCAGCTCACAATACAAGAATTTAGAATACTTGAAGAAGAAGAAGTAGAAAATCTTGATTTGAGTAATTACGTCGCCGCAAGCCCATATCCACGTGAAGATATGCTCGATGAATTAAATAAAATCATCAAAAAACATATCGTCTATCCAGCTTGGAAAAAATTTATCAAAATGCTTATGGCTGATCCATTAGTAGAACCTTATTTTGCCTCCGCACCAGGTGCTAAAAGTGTGCATCACGCATACCTCAATGGCCTACTCGAACACACTCTCTTTGTGTGTAAGAATTGTGTCGCAATTTGTACAAATTATCCACAAATTGACAAACAAGTCTTGCTTGTGGCTGCATTGTTCCATGACGTTGGTAAAATTCAAGAACTTTCTGGAGCTTTAGCCACAGAATACACAAATAAAGGTAAACTTATCGGCCATATAAATATAGGTATGGAACTTTTTGAAAAATACCTTGAAAAAGCAAAGATAGAAGATCATCTAGCCCTGCACTTTAAGCATTTAATCCTATCGCATCACGGCGAATTAGAATTTGGTTCGCCAAAAACTCCAGCCACAGCAGAAGCTTTCATCTTGCATTATGCAGACAATATAGATGCTAAAATAGCACAGATTTTCTCAGCACTACCGTATGCAGAAAATGAGAAAAAAGAAGAAAAAATCGTGTGGAGCGGATGGAATAACTATTTGAATAGGCAATTGTGTCGCATAGAGCCAACACCAAACAAAAAAGATGCAAATGAAAGTTCAATAGAAAATAACGAAGAAAATAAGCCAAAACTTGAACAATGTTCATTAGTATAAAAACTTAGGAAAAAAAATGTTTATTGTTATTGAAGGTATAGAAGGATCAGGGAAAAGTTCGCTGATTAAATTTCTTAAAGAAAAACTAAGTGAGAAAAAGAAACAATGGTTCATCACTAGAGAACCAGGTGGGTCAAAGCTTGGCGAAAAAATCCGCCCACTACTGCTCTCACTCAAAGAAGAAAAATTGTCTCCAAAAGCAGAATTATTACTTTTCTTGGCAGATAGAGCAGAGCATGTAGAAAAAATCATAAAACCAGCATTAAAAAGAAATGAAATAGTGCTTTGCGATAGGTATATTTATTCCACAATGGCCTATCAAGGTTATGCCAGAGGATTAGATCTAAACTTTCTCGCCACATGTAACGCATTTGCAACTTCAAATCTCATACCTGATTTAACAATACTCCTAGATCTAGACGTTGAAATAGGCCTAGAGAGAGCAAAAGGTAGAAATATTGCTCAAAAAAATGACGAAGGAAAATTCGAAGCCGAAGAAAAAGACTTTCACGAAAAAGTAAGGCAAGGATTTCTCTCCATGTTGGCAGAAAAAAAAGAAAAAGTCCTCATAGTAGACGCAAGCCAAAGTATAGAAAGTATACAGCAAAAAGTTTGGGCATATCTAGAAGAAAAAATATAGATTTTTTTTGCCAACGGCACTTTCTTTTTTCTCTCCTATGCCTCCGGCGGCCAAAGGACTTGAAGCCCTTTGGAAACCCCTATTTGCAAGGTGAATGCGTAGGGTTATGGCTAAAGAAGAATAGTTATTTTTTTATTTGCGGAAAAGTTTTAAGCTAAAGCTTAAATACTTTTCCGCTTTAAAATTTTAAGAAAAGACTAAAGATGAAAAACAAATAGCCATTTGTCACTACGTTCCAAATGTGTGTTCTTTTTTTAAAAGCATGGATTGCCACGTCGTTACACTCCTCGCAATGACGAGTTGCTTAGGCTATTTTAATGGGATAAATAGTTTTGAAATGAAATAAAATTTAAAATAAAATCGTCAGCCTTAAATGCAATACACGAGCCTCGTCATTGCGAGTGAGCATTTTCCTAAAATGCGAATGTGGCAATCCATGTCTTTAACTTCTTTCTTTCACGTCTTTATTTCTTGTCAAATTCCCTTCACTTGCCTTTCTTTTTCTTTTCTTTTATACTTCAAATTGAATAATTTTGATTAAACAAGGTAGTATATATATGAAGATGTCAATAATAAGAGGCATGATATTAGGTGGATCTATAGGCATTTTTGCTTATCTTTTTGGTTTTTCTGATGTTATGTCAAGAACAGCACTCACAGGATCTATAGCAGGTGCTTTTGCTGGTTATTCAACTTATAAATTACGTGAAAGAAAGAAAAACAAAAGCACATCAAATGATGATAATTCAATAAATGGCTAGTATATGCAGCAATTGAGTGAAAAAAGTATTTTAGAAAGAATACATTATTATTTTCCAAATAAGGCAAAAAATCTTTTACTTGGACGTGGAGATGATTGTGCTGTGCTTTCTTTAGACGAAATGCACAAAAAAAATCTTGTCGTCACAACAGATATTTTTGCACAAGACATACATTTTCGTTCTTCTTATTTCACAGCTCAAGCTATAGGTTATAAAGCATTAGCTGTTAATATTTCAGATATTTATTCCATGGGTGCAAAGGTTGAATCCGCTCAACTTGCACTTTGTCTTCCAAAAGATATTGAAAAAGACTATCTTGATACTTTGCTTTCATCTTTAGCAAAATTAGCAAGCGAGCATGGCTTTACATTTAGTGGCGGCGATATTTCTCGAGCAGAGAAATTGACTTTGAGCATCACCTTATTAGGACTTGTTGACAAGGAAGTTCAGCTCTATAGAAATAATGCACAAAAAAATGACAGCATCTTCCTTGTGGGCGACATAGGCCTTTCTAAACTTGCCTTGACTCTTTTAGAAAATGAAGTTGATGATGATATCAATAATTATCCAAAGGCTTTAGAACAGCATTTATATCCTAAAATGCATAAAGTAGCAGCAGCAGAAATTGCTTTATTTGCAAAGAAATACAAAGATGAAAAATTTTCACTAATGGATGTTTCAGACGGTTTAGCACAAGATATACCTAGATTATTAGAAGATTTTGCCTATACTTTGACATTGAATGAAGATAATCTTGATTCTGAAATAAAAACATTTTGTGAGAAACATGGCTATAGCCTTGAAAAAACATTAGAATTTGCGATAAAAGGCGGCGAAGATTACGCTCTTTTGGGTACTTGTCCTGAAAAACTTTTTGATGAATTTCAAAAAGCCTGCCCATCGGCCAAGAAGATTGGTTTTGTAGGAAACAGAGGCGAAAAGCAGAGAATACTTTCTAATAAAAATACATCTTTTTGTTTGTCTGCTATGCAAGGTTTTGATCATTTTAATTAACAGAGTGAAACATGAATTTATTAAAGAGTAAAAAAGTATTTAGAATGTCGTGGTTAGGCTTAGGTTTTGGCCTTATTCTTTTTGCTGTCATTAGTTTTTTTACATGGTCTACGCTGAAAAGAACAGAAAATTCTGTTACTATGCTTTTAGTTGAGCGTGGTGCGGCAATTTTAAATATAGCTGAAAAAATTATTTATTCACGCAGAAGTTCAAGAGAGGCATTTCAGCTACAGATTCTTTCAGAAGATATCATACAAACACCTGGCATGGCTTTTTTTCTTGTGACAGATGGTAATGGAAGAATCCTTATTCACAGTGATCCAAGAAAAATTGGCAAGAAAATCAAGCTAAACAGAGATAAAGATGTCAAACACTCATTAGAAGAATTAAGAATTTCTAATGTGCCAAAATGGGAATTATTAGAAGTAGACAATCAATTTGTTTTTGCTGTTTATAAAGAATTAAACGCACCTATTCCTAAGGAATTTGGTTCAAACAGATTTACGCGAGAAGGAAGCCGTTTTCCAAAAGAACATGATTTGCACGAGGATCATAGTAAAGATCAAGTGCTTTACGGTTTTATAGGGCAAGAGGCAAGTTTATATATTAAAGGTATGGGCGATTCTCGCTTTATCATTATTTCTATTTCTATAGCTATTTTCTTAGGTGCCGCTCTCATGTTGATTATTTTACAATTCACTTCAAGAAATAAAGAATTGCAACAAAGACAAGAAGAAGCAGAACGCATAGCCCTAGAAATGATAGACAAGGTTAAAGATTTAGAAAAAGATTTGAGGCAAAAAGAAAAACTTGCTGTCATTGGCGATTTGACAGCTGGTGTTGCACATGAAATTAGAAATCCTCTTTCGTCTATTAAAGGTTATGCCACATATTTTAAACAGATATTTAAAGAAAATTCTTCTGAAGAAAAAGCTGCAAAAATTATGATTGAAGAAGTGGATCGCTTGAATAGAGCCATAGACGAACTTATTGGCGTAAGCAGGGCTGGTAATATCAAATTACAAGAAGTTGACGTAGTTGAATTATGTAAGAAAATTTGTTTCTTACTTGAGCCAGAAGCCTTGCAAAAGGATGTCCAGCTTTCTTGTGCTTCTCAAATTAAAAGTCCAATAATAGCACAACTTGATCCAGACAGATTAAGGCAAGCACTTTTAAACATTACTCTCAATGCAATGGAAGCCTTTGAAGCGAAAAAAAGCGAAGAGGAAGTCAGAAAAGTTTTAGTTGAGATAACAGAAGAGAATGAAGAAATCTGTATTTCTATTGAAGATAGTGCCTCTGGCATATCAGAAGAAATACTTTCACGCATCTTTGATCCATATTTTACCACAAAGTCAAAGGGTACTGGCTTAGGTTTAGTTGTGGCTAAGAATATTGTCGAAGCCCATAAGGGCAGGCTTGAGGTGAGTTCAAATTCAAGAGGAACTCTTTTCAAAATTTATTTACCAATATAAAAAGAAAGGCTGAAAATGTACATACAAATTCAGCCTTTCTTTTTCTTTTTTTTTGCTTATTTATTCAAACTATTTCTTAATAATTCTCTGAATTGGCAGAAGAAAGAGCGTGAATCTGTTGGACCAGGGGCAGCTTCTGGGTGATGCTGCACAGCTATGATTGGCTTTGTTTTATGTTTAAAGCCTTCAATTGTTTGGTCGTTTAAGTTGATATGCGTTGTTTCAACTTGATCATTGATAACAACAAAGCCGTGGTTTTGTGAAGAAATTTCCACATGTCCTGTTTGCAAATCTTTTACAGGATGGTTACAGCCGTGGTGGCCGAACTTAAGCTTCATTGTTGTGCCGCCTAATGCGTGGCCAAGAAGCTGATGTCCAAGGCAAATACCTGCAATCGGATATGTTTCAGCTAATTTCTTTACAATTTCGATTTCGCTTTTTAATGTAGCTGGATCGCCAGGGCCATTTGACAAGAAGATTGCTTCTGCACCAGTTTTTGCAATATCTTCAGCTGTAAATGTTGGTGGAACAATAAGCATATCAATGCCTTGCAATGCAAGATTGCGTAAGATATTCCATTTGATACCAAAGTCATACACAGCAACTTTCGGCATTGTATTGCCTTGCCATTTGTGTGAACCGTCTGCACTAAGCTCTATATCTACTGGTTTTGTACCATTCCAGATATATGGCTTTGTAGGGGCAACTTTTGGCACTAAGTTTTGGCCTTCCATTGATGGAATTGCCTTTGCTTTTGCTGTTAATTCTTCGATATTATCAGTCTTTGTAGAGAGGATGCCACGAAGAGCACCATTTTCTCTTAAATGCACAGTAAGGGCTCTTGTGTCTATGCCTTCAATACCAGGCACATTGTGTCTTTTGAGAAAGTCAGGAAGACTTTCTTTTGCTCTCCAATTTGATGGTTCTTTACAGCATTCTTTCACAATTAAAGCTGATGCGTGGATGCGAGCTGATTCCATATCTTCATCATTGATACCATAGTTACCAATGAGAGGATAAGTCATACAAACCATTTGGCCTGTGTAGGATGGATCAGTAAGGATTTCTTGATAGCCAGTCATACCGGTATTGAAGATAACTTCTCCGCCGTGTTCAAATTCACCTGTAAAGGATTGTCCTTCTAGGTAAAAACCGTCTTCAAGCACTAAATAGGCTTTCATATAATTAACCTCGATTTTCTGAGAATTGTACTATTAGATTAAGAATTACTTGCTTTGATAGTATTCTTGAATTGATTTTACGCGTATTTCAGTATTTTCTTTAGCAACAATAGCTCTTGCAATAGCTTTAGCGCCAGGAAGAGTTGTTGTATAAGGAACGCTGTAATGCAAGGTTGCCTGACGAATAGATTTTGAGTCAGTCACAGTTCTCTTGCCTTCAGCTGTGTTTACAACTAAAGCAATTTCGCCGTTCTTGATCATATCTACGATATTTGGTCTGCCTTCGTACACTTTTAATACTGGTGTAGATTTGATACCGTATGAGGATAAGAATTCGCTTGTACCCTTTGTTGCAACAATTTCAAAACCTGCACTGATAAGCAGATTTGCTAATTCTGTGAGTTCGCTTTTATCTCTGTCGTTTACAGAAATAAATACTTTACCAGATTTTGGTAACACTTGCCCACCTGCGATCTGTCCTTTCATGAAAGCTTCTTCAAAGGTAGGGGCAATGCCCATAACTTCACCAGTAGAACGCATTTCAGGGCCAAGAATAATGTCAACACCAGGGAATTTCTTGAATGGGAAGACAGATTCTTTTACAGAAACATAACCACCACGACGCATAGACCATGGATCTAATTCTTTCAAAGTTTTGCCAAGCATAACTTGAGTTGCTAAACGTGGAAGTGGAACGCCTGTTGCTTTAGAAACAAATGGAGCTGTTCTTGAAGCTCTTGGATTTACTTCTAAAATATAAACAGTGTCATCTTTTACTGCAAATTGAATATTCATTAAGCCAACAACACGTAATTCTTTTGCAAGTGAAATTGTTTGCTTTTCGATTTCATTGACAATATTTTCTGATAAAGAATAAGGAGGAAGTGCACAAGCAGAGTCGCCTGAATGTATGCCAGCTTCTTCAATGTGTTCCATGACACCTGCAACATAAACATCATTGCCGTCTGAAAGTGCATCCACGTCAACTTCGATTGCATTTTCTAAGAATTTATCAATAAGGATAGGGTGTTCGAGTTTTTTCTTGCCTACATGAATATTGAAGTATTCTTCTAATTCTGCATCAGCATAGCAAACTTGCATAGCTCGGCCACCTAAAACATAAGAAGGACGCACAACTATTGGATAGTTGATTTCATTTGCAACTTTAAGAGCTTCTTCACAGGAAAGAGCTGTGCCGTTTTCTGGTTGTTTTAAGCCTAATTTCATCAAGAGAGCTTGGAAACGTTCTCTATCTTCTGCTCTATCAATAGCATCTGGGCTTGTGCCAAGAATTGGAACACCCGCTCTTTGAAGTGGAACAGCTAAGTTTAATGGTGTTTGTCCACCAAATTGAACGATAACACCCTTTGGTTGTTCTCTTTCAATGATGTGCATAACATCTTCAAAAGTGAGCGGTTCAAAATAAAGTTTGTCAGAAGTGTCGTAGTCAGTAGAAACAGTTTCTGGATTTGAATTCACCATAATTGAAGTGACATTCATATCTTGCAAAGCAAAGGAAGCGTGACAACAGCAATAGTCAAATTCAATACCTTGACCAATTCTGTTAGGCCCACCGCCTAAGATAATAACTTTGTCTGTTTCGTCTGGCACGTAAGCTTCTGGAGTTGAATTTTCGTAAGTTGAATAATAATATGGAGTATAAGCTTCAAATTCAGCTGCACATGTATCAACAAGATAGTAAGACGGAATAAGGCCGATTTTTTTGCGAAGATCGCGTATGTCTTGTTCTGGTCTTTTCCACATATCTGCTAATTGCTTATCTGAGAAGCCTAAATGTTTTGCTTTTTTGAGTGTTGCAACCATTTCTGGATTATCAACAGTCATGCTATTTGCAAGTGCAAAGTCGCAAATTTCATTTTCAGCATCTACAAGTTCTTTCATTTGACGTAAGAACCATGGATCTATTGCACTGTATTCATATATTTCTTCTAATGTCATGCCAGCAAGCATAGCTTGGCGAACAGCAAATAGACGACGTGAAAATGGTTTTTTTAGAAGAGGAATAAGTTCTTCTTTTGAAAGAGTTTTTGCTCTGAAATTATTTCCAAAGCCAAAAGCACCAATTTCAAGCGAACGTAAACCTTTTTGTAAAGCTTCTTTGAAAGTTCTACCTATGCTCATCGCTTCGCCAACACTTTTCATAGCTGTTGTGAGTTCGTCAACTGCACCAGGAAATTTTTCAAAGGTAAAGCGAGGAAGTTTCACTACGCAATAGTCAATGGTTGGTTCAAAAGAAGCAGAAGTTTCTCTTGTGATATCGTTGCGAAGTTCGTCTAAGGTATAGCCAATAGCGAGCTTTGCAGCAATTTTTGCGATTGGAAAGCCTGTTGCTTTTGAAGCAAGAGCAGAAGAACGAGAAACACGCGGGTTCATTTCAATAATAATCATATCGCCATTTTCAGGATTGATACCAAATTGAACGTTAGATCCGCCAGTTTCAACACCAATTTCACGCATGATAGCTAAAGAAGCATCACGCATCATTTGGTATTCACGATCTGTTAAAGTTTGTGCAGGAGCTACAGTGACGGAGTCACCAGTATGAACACCCATAGCGTCGACATTTTCAATGGAACACACGATAACGCAATTGTCTGCTGTGTCACGCATAACTTCCATTTCAAATTCTTTCCAGCCTAAAACTGATTGTTCAACTAAAACTTCATTTGTCATAGAAGCGGCTAAGCCGTCAGCAACAATTTGTTCTAAATCTTCTTGGTTGTAAGCAATACCACCACCAGCTCCGCCAAGCGTAAAAGCAGGACGAACAATAAGTGGAAATGCTGTTGTTTTTATAATTTCACGGACATCGTCCATTGTTCTTGCAATATGTGAAGCAGGAACTTTAAGGCCGATTTTGTCCATAGCTTGTCTGAAAAGTTCACGGGATTCCGCTTTTTCAATGACTTCGGCTTTTGCGCCGATTAATTCAACATTAAGCTCTTCTAATATGCCTGATTTTGCTAGTGCAAGGGCTGTGTTTAAGCCTGTTTGGCCGCCAAGTGTAGGCAAAAGGGCACAAGGGCGTTCTTTGCGTAATATAGCAGCAACTGTGTTTGGCTCTATAGGTTCGATATAAGTTCTGTCCGCTAATTGCGGGTCTGTCATGATAGTTGCTGGATTTGAATTCACCAAAACAACTTCATAGCCTTCTTCTTTAAGTGCTTTAATACCTTGTGTGCCTGAGTAGTCAAACTCACAAGCTTGGCCGATAACTATTGGGCCAGAACCGATTACCATTATTTTTTTCAGATCACTACGCTTTGGCATTTTCTCCCCTCATGCGTTAAAAATCGTTCAGTGCAAAAACTTATTTTTTTTACTACAAAAGCTTATAAATCGCAAGTTTTTTTTTGGGCAAAATTAAGGCAAGAATTTCTTTATTTTATTGCAAATAGCGACTAATCCAGAGAAAATATTTTTCTTATATGTGTCATTGCTGTGGTTAAAGAATGGTGTTTTTTTAAATAGGTGAGTGGATCGTGGTTGAGTTTTCTTGCCATATTTTTTAACATTCTTTCTAGATTTGCTTTGTCTTCTTCTGATAAGTTGTTGAGTTTTTTAGAAGTTTTTTCAAATTCTTGCAAAAGTATATTTTCTGTTCTTTCGTTTAAAGCAATAATTGTTGGTTGAATTTCTAAAGAGTCTAGCCAATGATTAAATTCAGCAGTTTCTTCATAAACTATATCCCAAGCTTTTTGGGCTTCTAGTTTTCTTTGTGCCATATTTTCTTCAACAACTTCTTTTAAATCGTCGATATCATAGAGATAGACATTGTCTAAGGTATTGACATCAGGGTCGATATCTCTAGGCATGGCTATATCAATAAAGAACATGGCCTTATGTCTACGCATCTTCATAATAGGTTTTATATCTTCAGCATTCAATATAGTATGCGAAGCACCTGTAGAGGAAATAATGATATCTACTTTTTCAAGATACTCTTTAATGTCATCAAAAGCAATAGGAATGCCATCAAATTTATCTGCTAATTCTTTGGCATTTTCAAAAGTTCTATTTGCTACATAGATATGTTTTAGTCCTACTTGTTGAAGATGCAGGGCAGCGAGCTCTGCCATCTCGCCAGCTCCGATAATAAGAGCAGAATGTTCTTGCATATTATCAAAAATTCTTTTTGCAAGTTCAACGGCGGCATAGGAAATAGAAACAGCAGAAGAAGCAAGTGCCGTTTCAGTACGCACTCTTTTTGCAACGGAAAAAGCTCTGTGTAATAAACGAGTTGTGATACTGCCGACATTTTTTGCATCTACGCATTGTTTATAGGATTTTTTTAATTGTCCTAATATTTGTGGTTCGCCAAGCACAAGAGAATCTAAAGAAGAAGCAACAGCAAAAAGATGTTCTACTGCTTTTTCATTGGTATGCACAAAGACATGTGAGAGAAGTTCTTCATGGTCTTGGCCTTTAATTTGTGCCCATCTTTGAATGAGTCTGTCTTTGTCGTCAAGGCTTGGAGTTAAGGCAAGAAGTTCAACTCTATTGCAAGTTGAAATGATGAAAAGTTCTGTACAAATATCGGAAAAATGCTCTTCACGAATGCAAAGAGTAGGCACGCAAAAAGGAGCAAGAGAATAGCGTTCTCTTATCTCTACATGTGCTGTATTGTGGTTCATTCCAATAAGGATTAAATGTTTTCTTAATGACATATACTTACTTTAAAATTTATGATGAGTTTCAAAAAAGATATTTATGCCAAAAAGAGAGAAAAGGCTAAGCAAAAATATCAATAATAAGAGTAGGGCTGGTTTTTTTCCTCTATAACCTAGCACTAGACGTGCGTGGAATAAAAAGGCGAGTAAAAGCCATATAATAATTGAAATAATTTCTTTAATATCAGCTGAAAAGAAAGATCCCCAAGCAGAAGAAGCCCAAATAAAACCAAAGACAAGTCCTATTGTATAGAAAGGAAAGATCAAAAGAGTAGAGAAATAGTTCACTCTATCAAGAGCTTCAAGCGAAGGGCAATGTTTTAAGAATAGAAGTTTTTGCTTCTTCATCTTCATAGATTTTTCTTGTAATAAAAATAAAAGTGCTGCGACAGCGGCTATTGTCAATAGAGTCAAAGAAAGGAAGAAAGAAAAAACATGTATAAAGAGTAAGGAAGATTGAAGCGGAGCCATCATCAAAATTTCTGTCTTTCTTGAAAGCATGGCTGTATGCACAAGTAAAAAAAGCAGAGGAGAGGTGAGTAAAAAAACAAGCGAGTTCTTTAGTTTATACCAAGAAATTAAAGCAACAGCACTCACAGCCCATGCAAAAGTAAATAAATACACTTCTCTTGTAATAAGCAAGTCTTGTGAGAAAAAAGACGGCACAAAGCGAATTGTTATTAAGGTTAAAACTGCAAAGGCAATTATACATGAAACTTTAGAAGAAATAACAAAAAGATTCTTTCTGCCTAAAAGCCAAAGTAAAAGCGATACGCAGGTTATGGCATAGCAAAGAAGAGCAATGATAAGTAGTATAAGCATAACTATCCTTTTGACTTTAGAGAGTTTGTAGAATGATGGCTAAAACTTGAGCATTAAATGATTTTTTCAATTCTTGTTCGAGTTTATTCTTTGTTTTTTCGTTTTTATCTGTGAAATAAGCTTGGAAATTTTCTTTATGAGGCGAATGTACTAAGCTTCTGAATATTTCTGTATTTTCCTTTGTGTCTAGTCCTAAATCTAGAATTAAAGGCCTTAATCTGCCTAGAAAAACACATAATTCTTCGTGGCATTCATTGTCAATAAATCTTTCTAAATCTGCTTTTAATGCTCTTGTTAGGGCTGGGCTTGAAGCATTTGTTGAAAGAGTTATGAGTATGTCTCCTTTTTGTATTAAGGCCGGCAAGGCAAAGGAGGCTTCTTGTGGTTTTGTTGCCACATTACACAGAATTTTTCTTTTTTGGCATTCATTGGTATAGAATGAATTTATTTGCTTGTTATTTGTTGCTATAAAGACAAGATTAAAATTGCCAAGTTCCTTTACGTCAAATTCAGCACAATAATAATGTATTGAATTTTCATCCTTATACTTGAAATCTTCAAAAGCTAAAGCATTGTCATAGACAGTTATATTGCCTACATCTTGCTTCAGTAGGCTTTCTATCTTTCTTAAACCTACTTCCCCTGCCCCTATAACAAGGGCATTGATTTGCTTTGAATCTATAAGTACAGGATAATAAGACATCTATATATCAACTTTTACCATAGTATTTTTTTCAAAATACACATAGGAAGTATAGCCAAATTTCTTAATATAAAATTCTAATTCATCAAAATATGCACAGATAGTATTTACGCAATGCCCATCAGAAGCCAAAGTTATTGGCAATTCAAGCTCTGAGGCTATTTGCATTATTTCTGTGCAAGGGTAGATTTCCTTACAAGGCTTTCTTAACCCTGCTGTTGAAACCTCCATAGCTATATTATGTTCTTTTGCTAATTCAAGGGTTTGTCGGATTAATTGTAGATTCTTTTCTTCACTACGCCATTTTTTGAAATCGTCTATAGCAAAGATTTTAATTAAATCTGGATGTGCAATAGTGTTAAAAAATCTAGTCTTTATCATTTCTTGCATAGTTTTGTAATAGGCTTCAAAGAAAGTTGCTTTTTGTGTGTAGGAAAGTATTTCCCAATCTTTTGCTTCTGCGTCAAAACCCCAAGTTCCAAGAAAGTGAATACCACCAATAATATAGTCAAAATCATAGGATTTAACTACATTCTCAACAAATTCTCTTTGACTTTCTATCCAGTCGATTTCCATACCAAAAAGAACTTTTACATCATTTTGATTTGCTTGAAGCTCTTTTATTTCAGAAACATAAGTAGGAAGATTTTTTTTAAGCTTTTCGCGGTATTCGCTTGGATAGTCATAACCATAGGGTCTAGGCGAATGTTCTGAAAAACCATGCACTTTTAATCCAAGCTGCTTGCCTTTTTCAAACATTTCTTTGACAGTGCTTTGTCCGTGTGCATAGAGTGTATGTGTGTGTATATCGGTTGTTAACATTAATTAAGCCTTATTTTTTTCAATAAATTCTTTAAGTTTTTCAAAGCTTTCTTGGCTGATAATATGCTCAATCTTACAAGCATCTTCTTGTGCTGTTTCTAGTGAAACACCAAGCAGGGTAAGCGATTGCACTAAGACAGTATGCCTTTCATAAATATAATTTGCTTCTTTTCGGCCAAGTTCTGTGAGGCATATATAACCATTATCTGTGATTTCAATATAGCCAGAAGCTTTTAATTTCTTCATAGCAATACTAATACTTGGTTTTGAAAAACCAGTTTCTTTAACAATGTCTATAGCTCGCACATTTTCCATCTTTTGCTCAAGAAGAAAAATTGTTTCTAAATAATTTTCAGATGATTCTTTCATGTTTACCCCGCATAGAAATTTTAACAAAAAGAAATGAAGTATGCAAGACAAAAATATCTCGTTAAAAAGGATGCCCTTTTGATAAATTTTATAGATATTCTTCTATTATTTAAAGAAAAAATTAATGTATATAATAAAGTTTGTTAGCTAAAGAAATTGATAAAAAAATAAGGTAAATCAAAATTACTGATAGAGTATAGATATAATTTTTGCGTTAAAAACAGCAAAAAGCTATTGCTTCTTTAGTCATTGTATAGTACAAAATTTGGAAACTGTATACTCTTTCGTGTGGAAAGATTTTGTAGGAGAATATAATGTCTAATATTAGAATAGCTTTTGTGCCAGTATGTCGCACAAACTACCATATGGAAACAGCAGAAAAATATTTTGCTGATTCTGTAAAGTTCATGAAAGAACTTTCACCATCAATAATATGCCCTAAAAATTTACTTTCAGAGCCAAGCCATGTTGCTGAATTTTTGAAAGAAGAGCAAAAAAATGGTAATTTTGACTTAGTTATTTTTCAAAATAATACTTTTGCTGACAATAAATTTGCTTTAGAAGTTGTACAAAACACTCATGCACCAATTGTTTTATGGTGTGTAAGAGAGCCAAAAGCAGACGGTGGCCGTTTGAAATTAAACTCAATGACAGGTGTTTATTCAGCTGCAAATGCTTTTTGTGCTAATGATCGTTCATTTGAACTTCTTTATGGAGCTCCATTTGAAGACACTTTAAAAGATGACTTACTTGTGCACATTAAAGCAGCAAGCCTTGTTTCAGCTCTTAAAAACCTCACACTTGGTATGATTGGTGTTATCCCTCCAGGCTTTACTATTGCTGATGTGGACATTGTTTCACTTAAGCGTGATATTGGTGTTTCAATTGTTGCATCTGAATTGCATCAATTAATTAACGAAGCACGTAAGGTTTCAGACGAAGACGCAAAACAAAGCCTTGAAAAACTCAAAAGCCATCTTGTTGCCTTTAATATGGACGACGAAGAAGCTTTAAAATTTGCTAAATTTAATGCTGCCTTTGAACAATATGCAGCTAGAGAAAAAGTTGGTGCTATTGCAGCTCGTTGTTGGCCAGATGTTTTTGTTGAACTTGGTATTGCTCCATGTTTAGCATATTCAGTCATGGCTGAAAAATTACCTGTTGCATGTGAAGTAGACGCACATGGTGCTATCACAATGTTTATGCTTTCACACCTTGCTGGAACTCCAGCTTATTTTGGTGATCCAGTTGCTTTAGACGAAGACAATGGCACATTAGCTTTCTGGCATTGTGGACACGGTGCTCCAAGCCTTGCAGACACACCAAATATGGGTGTTCATCCAAACCGTAGGCTTGCACCTGTAATGCAATACACAGCTAAAGCTGGCCGTGTGACTGTTGCTCGTCTTGGTGTTCATCCGCAACATAAAGACTATCGCTTGCTTGTTGCAAATGGCGATGCTCTTTCATTACCTCAATTGTACGAAGGCACTTCACTTGCTGTTCGCATGGATATTGGTTCTGATAATTTTGTGAAAGAAACATGTGAATCTGGTTGGGAATACCATTTTGCAGTTGTCTATGGCGATGTCAGTGCTGAATTAGTTCGTGCAGGTATTATGCTTGGTATAGAAGTTGTAGAAATGTAGAGGTATACATGTCAGAAGCTAAAACACTTGTCGTAGCTCAATCTGGTGGGCCAACTCCTGTTTTCAATGCCTCATTAGCTGGCATTATAGTAGAAGCTCAAACACAAGGTTTCACAAGAATTCTTGGACTTATTCACGGTTTAGAGGGTGCTATCAATAATGAATATGTTGACTTGACACATCTCAATTCTAAAGAACTTGAAATATTGGAAAAAACACCTTCGGCTGCCCTTGGTGGCTCACGTTTTCCTTTTTGGAAAGACGAAGATTATCTTCCTGTTTTAGAGTTTTTTGCAAGAGAAAAAGTCGATGTCTTTTTATTCTTGGGTGGCAATGGTTCTATGGGAACATGTCATACAATGTTACGTCTACGCCAAATGTCTAAAGAATTGAAGCAAGATTTTATTATTAATGGTGTTCCAAAAACTGTAGATAACGATCTTTACGGTATGGAATATGCTCCTGGCTATCTTTCAGCTTCAAGATATGTAGCACTTGCAACTAAGGCTCAATCTTACGACTTAAAGTCTATGAGAAGATTTGAGCAAGTTCGCGTGCTTGAAACAATGGGTAGGGCTGTTGGTTGGCTTGCTGCTGCTTCTATTTTAGCAAAGCAAGAAGAAAGTGATGGGCCACATTTAGTCTATATTCCAGAGATTCAAGTTGATTTAGACGATTTTCTTCAAAGAGTGAAGAAATGCCACGAAAAATACGGCTATTGTGTAGTCGTTGTTGGAGAAGGCATGAAAGATATTCATGGTAATCCAATTGGTTATGAGCAATTTAAAAAATCTGACGACACAAGTAAAGCACATAGGCCTATCTTTATAGATGCGGCAAAATTTATGGCAGACTTAGTGAAAGAAAAGCTCAACTTAACTTCTCGTTCACAAAATCTTGGCATGGTGCAAAGAGCTTTTGCTGAAACTGCTTCAAGCTTGGATAGAGAATTGGCAGTTAAGGCTGGCAGGGCAGCTGTTGAAGCTTCTGTGAAAGGAATTTCAGGCCGCATGCTTTGGGCTGATGGTTCGCTTCCGTTAGAAGTTGTTGCTTCTGGTGAACAGCATCTACCTACTGCTTATTACGACACAGAAAATTGCTTGCCGTCGCAAGCTTTTATCGACTGGCTTTTACCTTTAGTTGGTGAAATTCCAGAATATAAATCATTATTTTAACAAAAAGCTTCATAGCTCTAGATTTTTCTATGGCTGTGGAGCTTAATTACTATTTATGAGGTCTACACAATGACAAATCCATTTATTCCAGAACGTTTGGCACACATTAGAGGTTTAGCTCTCGTACAAAGCAATGCAAATAATGCAGTTTTTGCTTGTTCTGAAGGTGAAATAACAGTAACAGCTTTTGCTCCATCTATCTTCCGTGTGACAATGGGGGATCGTTCCTTACCAGAATACCCAATAATGATTGCTAAAGAACAAAATATAGCAATGAAAGTGGAAGAAAAAGAAGATTGCTTTGTTTGTAAGGCTTTTGACTGTGAATTTATTCTTGGAAAAGAAGACATCACAATGTCAATGAAACAAAATAAAAAAGAAATCCTTCCTGTCACAGAAGATCAGCATTTTGTTCGTCGTCATCGTTTGCCAGCTTTAGCAAAAACTGAACAGGGTTGGTTTGTTTCGCTTGCATTACCTTTTGATGTTTCTGTGTATGGCGGCGGCGAACGCTATGGCACATTAAACCGCCGTGGCGATCTCTTTAAAATGTGGAATGAAGATGCCTTAGGCGTGAACTCTGACTGGTGTTATAAAAACGTTCCATTCTTCTGGACAAGTGCAAATTGGGGTGTTTTTGTGAACACACCTAGCCTTGTACAATTTGGCGTTGGTTATAGCCAATGGTCTAACCAAAATTTCTGTATTGACTTACACGAACAAAGAATGGATCTTTTCTTTATTTGTGCTGAAAATCCAACACATATGCTTGAAAGATATACTTTCTTAACAGGTAAAGCACCAAAAGTTCCTTTATGGTCACTTGGTTGCTGGCTTTCAAAAGCTTATTATAAAACACCAGAAGAAACTATGGCAGCAGCAAAGATTATGCGTGAAAAGCAAGTTCCTTGTGATGTAATCACTCTTGATGGCAGAGCTTGGCAAGACACAGACACACGTTATCTTTTTGAATGGTGTCCAAAACGTTACGACGATCCAAAAGCTTTTTGCGATGAATTAAAAGCATTAGACTATAAAATATGTGTATGGGAATATCCAATAGTTTCTATTCACAATCCACGTTTTAAAGAGCTTTCAGACAAAGGCTATTTCATGCGTGATGCAAATAACGAAACCTATATCTTTAAATTTGATCCAACTCCATTTGGCGAAGTTTTAACTTTATTACCAGATTCAGGCCTTATCGACTTTACAAATCCAGAAGCTTATCAATTCTGGAAAGATATGCACAAGGGCTTATTTGAAGTGGGTGTTGATTCTATGAAGGTAGACTTTGGCGAACAAATCCTCCCTGATATGTACACAAAAGATGGCGACACAGGCACAAGAGTGCACAATGTCACATCACTACTCTATAATCTTTGTGCTTACGAAGCTGCACAAGAATATTTTGGCGATCAAGCTTGTAACTGGGCTCGTTCTGGTTGGGCTGGTTCACAACGTGCACCAATACATTGGGCTGGTGACACAGGCACTTCATGGGGCGGATTAACTGCTTCAATTCTTGGCGGACTTTCATATGGTATGTCAGGCTATCCATATTATTCACACGACATAGGTGGCTTCTATGGCGAACAGCCAGATGCAGAACTTTTTGTTCGTTGGACACAAGTTGCAGCATTCTTCTCACACATGCGTTTCCACGGCATAGGACCTCGTGAACCTTGGGCTTATGGTACTAAGGCAGAAGAAATTGTGACAAATTTTGTAAAATTACGTTACCGTTTACTTCCTTATATTGAAGATGCATGTACAATTGCTTCACAAACAGGCTTACCTGTACAAAGAGCAATGGTGCTTGCTTTCCCTGAAGATAAAACTGTGCATCATTTTGAACAGCAATTTATGCTTGGCGATTCTTTACTCGTTTGCCCTGTGCTTGCTAAAGATGGTAAAGTCAGCTATAGATTACCGCAAGGTTTATGGTATGACTTCTGGACAGGTCAAGCTGTTGAAGGCGGCATGACAATAAATACTCTATGTCCGCTTGATCGTATTCCTCTATTTGTCAAAGCTGGTTCAGTATTAAAGCTTGGGCCAATGGTTCAGCATACTGGCGAAATCAAAGAAAGAGTTAATCAAGTTGTTGTATATGGACAAATAGACTATTCATCTGCAAAATGGGATGATTATGTTCAATACGAAAATTCTTGGATTAAATTAGCACAAAATGTAGAACGTATTTCACCAGAAAATCTACATAAAGTAATATTTGGATAAACTTTTGTTGATCTTGCTAGAGTAGCAGACTAATAAAAGTAAAAACTTTATAAAAGTTTAATGTTTATTAATCTTCAATAGAGGGGGAGATTTAGTGAAAACAATCATTGCACCGCTTGAAAAAATCCTGTCAGTGCTCAATAAAGTAGCCTTACATATAAGCACATGGATGCTTATTGGTATGCTTGCTATTGTCACACTCAACGTTATCTTACGTTACTTTTTTTCATACAGTATCACTTGGTCAGAAGAAGCATCACGTTATCTTATGGTTTGGGTAACATTCTTGCTTTTTCCATACGCACACGCAAAAGGTTCATTAGTAGCGGTGGATTTTTTAGTAGCTAGATTTAGATATTCAAGAATAGGCGTCATACACGCAATTTTCCTTGAATTACTATGCCTTATTGTTTTAGTTATTGCCTGTGAACAAGCTTACAACTTTGTTGTACGTTCTATGGCAACAGTAACATTGGCTCTACGCTTGCCTATGTGGTGGGTGACTTCTGTTATGCCTTATTCTTTTGCTTTGACTGCAATAGCTTCGTTTGTCTGGCTTATAAAGCTTATTTCTTGCTTAGGTAATCCAGAAAAATTGATAGCTGAAGATGAATATCGCAGATCTGGCTTAGAACAAGGACATTAGGAGTTATAAATATGTTAAAAACATTATTCGCACCACTTATTAAAGTTAAAATGGTATACCTGCTTTTCTTCTTTTCTTTGATAGGCTTAGGTTTACCTATTGTATATGTATTATTATTAGCACCTGGCATAGATTTAGCTATTTCAGGACAATTCAACTTCTTCCCTCTTCTTACACAAAGATTATGGAATGGTGTTGATAGTTTTGCTCTTATGGCTCTTCCATTCTTCGTGCTTGCAGGCGAACTTATGGCTGCTGGTGGCGTTACTGTGCGTATGGTTCGCTTTGCTGAAAGCCTTATTGGCCATCTACGTGGCGGACTTGCTCACGTTTGTGTGCTTGCTTCTGTTATGCTTTCAGGCGGTTCTGGCTCTGCGGTTGCAGATGCTTCTGCCTTAGGTTCAATGCTTATCCCTGCTATGAATGATTTGAAATATCCACGTGGAATTTCAGCTGCTGTTATTGCCTCTGCTGGTATCTTAGCCCCTATCATTCCGCCATCAGGCCTTATGATTATGTATGCATTTGTACAAAACACTTCTATTGCAGCTATGTTTGCTGGTGGTATTGTTCCTGGACTTATGCTTGCTGGTGGCTTTATGCTTATTATTTGGCTTAAAGCAAGAAAAGGTGCTTTCCCACCACCAAAACCGCGTGCTACAGTTTCAGAAAAACTCACATCAGCAAGAGAAGCACTTCTTCCACTTGGAACTCCTGTTATCTTGATGGGTGGTATCTTACTTGGTATTATGACACCAACCGAAGCCGCTGGTATTGCAGCTTTTTATGCTCTTCTACTCGGCGTATTCTATACAAGAGAAATTAAATCTGGCGACTTACTTAGAATATTTAGACATTCAGCTATTTCCTCAGCTTCTATTCTTGTTTTAGTTGGTGCAGCAGTTGCTTTTGCTTCTTTAGTGAGCTTGCGTCAAACACCTATTATGTTAGGTAATTGGCTCACAACAATCACTTCAGATCCTGTCTTACTCTTCTTCTTGATCAACGTCACTTTATTAGTTGTAGGTTGTATCATGGATGCTGGCCCAACTATTCTTATTCTTGGCCCAATTCTCGCTCCAACAATGGTAAAGCTTGGTATTGATCCTGTACACTTTGGCGTAGTTATGGTTGTAAACCTTACCATAGGACTTATGACACCGCCAATGGGACTTGTGCTCTTTGTGACGCAGGGGATATCGGGACTGAAAATGAATGAATTAGTCAAAGAAATCGTACCTTTCTTTGCCGCAGCTATAACAGTTTTGATGTTAATAACATTTTTCCCAAGCCTTGTTTTATTCTTGCCAAGAGCATGGGGTTTAATGTAGTATTATAAATGCCTTTTGGCAGACAACTTTTAAGGAGAAATATTTATGTTTAAACGTTTTTTACTCGCTGCTCTTAGCCTTTGCGTCTTCGCAACTTCAGCACAAGCAACAACCCTTAACTTAGTTTTCCTTTCACAAGAAGGAACAGCTGAACACGAAGCTGTTAAGTACTTAAAACACTATGTTGAAGCTCGTACAAACAACGAACTCACAATTGAAGTTTTCCAAGGTGCACAACTTTGTGGTAATGCGCCAGAATGTTTCCAAGCTTTAATGTCTGACACAGTAAATATCTACACAGCAACTGCTGGTGGACTTTCTGTTGTTTATCCTGAAGTAGCAGCATTAAACCTACCATACATGATTCCTAGCGAAGTTATGGCTCAAGAAATGCTTGCAGGTACTTTTGAAAACGATCTTCGTAAATTCGTTTTAGAAGGTACAAACAACCAATTCTTAATGATGTCATTAAGCCAATCTGCTGGCTGGCGTTCATACGCAAACACAAAGAAAGAAGTTAAATCACCAGCTGATCTTAAAGGTATGAAATTACGTACTGTTGAAGATCAAGTGCAAATGGAACAAGTTCGTTTACACGGTGCTTCACCAACTCCAATCCCATTCATGGAAGTTTATGACTCACTTTCAAAAGGTGTTGTTGACGGTTCATTAAACTCAATCACAGATATCGTTGCTGTAAAATTACACGAAAAAGCAAAATTCATCACATTAGACGGACATAACTTCATGTTCGCAGCATGGTTCATGAATGCTAACTTCTTCAAAGGCTTAAGCCGTGATTTCCAATTAGCTCTTATCGACGGTTTCAAATTAATGGGTACATTAGAAAATGGCGTGCAAATGTCAAAAGAACTTCCTGCTTACGCTCAATTTGCTGAAGTAGGCGGAAAACTCTATGTTCCAAATCCAACTGAAAAACAACAATTCATCGATTCTGTAGCTCCATTACGTAAATGGTATACAGATACTTTCGGTGCTAAAGGTCAAGCTTTCTTAGATATGATCGATAAAAATATCACAGCATCACAAAAATTAGTTGATGCTCGTTACGCATCATTTGGTGCTACTCTTAATCAATAGTCTAAAAAAATAGCTAAAGCCCTTACTTGTGAAAGTAAGGGCTTTTTTTTTGTTATGTAATAACTTATTAAAACATAAATTTAGATTGAATAGAAACATTATGCATTTGCTGTTCTGAGCCGTATTCGCCATTATAATTTAGGTTTAGGCTGAAATTATTTTTGCTCCATTCTAGGCCGAAGTCAGTAAGGAAAGTAGTGTCGTCTGCATTCGAACGTGTACTGTATTCTGTGCCAAAGGTTCTGAAATCGCTGTCGACATCGCTACCCGATAGGTTTTGACGAATACCAGCACTAAGTAAAAGAGCAAGAGCATTATTGTTTTCAAATTGCCATGTACTATGCCAATTTAAAGTGAGATCAGCATAGAAAGCAGAATAGGAAGTGCTGTCGTATTCCATATTATACATGGAATAGCTTGAACCCCAGTCTATATCGTAAGAATCTGCATTCATATTGAGGTAAGAAAAGCCTATTTGCGGTGTAAAAGTGTGTCCATTTGCGATTTCAAAAAGGTATCCACTATTGAGTGAAAGATATATTGCTTGACTATCGTAATCTGCTTTACTGCTTGCTACTACATCAGGAAGGCTATAGTCATTCTCAATTTGGCTTATAGCGGTAGTTGCTTGTGCAGATACATACCATTGTGGCAAAATATTATAATTTGCGTGTAGACCAAAGGCAAAAGAGGTGGAATCAGAGTTCATGTCCATAATATCTGCGTCAATCTGTGCATAATTGAAATCAAAATGCGCACCTAGAGAGAATTTTGGGCTTAAAGTATAGCTTGCTCCAGCTGTCACACCACTTTGCGAACCGTCAAAATTGTATTCACTATTATTTATGTAAGAACTATAAGGTGTTGCAAATACAGTCCATTTATTTTGTTCCATATCAGAGCCTGCGGCAATACCACTATTTCCATTGGCTGAAACTAGGCTTTTATAGAGTTCAAGATACTTTGTTTGTAGTAATTTTCTTGTTATATTACTCATCTGCCCTCGAACTTGTGTTAAATTGGACTGAGCAGAGATAGAACCAGGAACAGTTTCAGTATTGATATTTGCATCAAGGCGAACGCTTGTTGTAGGGCTGGTTATATTTCCACCTGTAATAACAGCTTTAATGAAAGGAACTTCTGTTGTAATTTTGCCAAGTTGAGTAGGAGTTGCCGTGTTATCAATGCTTACTAAATTTTCTAAAGAATACTCTTTTCCCAAATAAAAACCTTCTGCTTTTGTTCCAGGACGTAAGATAAGTGTTGAATTTGCTAAATTTACAGAAGTTTCTGCTTCACCGCCAAAAACAGTATCGGTAAGAGTCCAATCTCTTAAAGTAGTTGCCCAAGTGCCTATTTGTAGCTTAGTAGTAGTGTTATCGATAAAATCTACAGCATAGGCTTCATACATTTTTGCACTTGCACCACTTTGCTGTGTGCTTGCATTAAGATTAATAATACCAGTATTTGAAAGAAAAATATTATCGCCGCTGCCCTTTATTAACATACCATATGCAGTTGCATCGGCAGTAGCACTACCGAAAGTAGCTGTGCCCGCTGTAGCTGTAACATCAATAATTCCACTATTATTTAGCTTTAGTGTATAAGTACCGTCGCTTGTAGACCATATGCCGGAAGCAGTAGCGTCCGCAGAATTAGCACCAATAGTAGTTATAGCTTCAACATTAATAGTACCGCTATTATTAATTCCTGCATATGAAGAAAAGTAAAAATTATCTCCTTTAGTAGAAACATAAATACCGGTAACATCAGCTGTAGCTAGTGAGCTATCAGTTGTTGATGTAGTAGATATGGCTGTGCCTGCTTTACCATACACATTTATCGTTCCGCTATTATTTGTTGTGCTGTTATAAACAGGAAAGTAATAACTGCTACTACCATCTGCATTACCAACATGTATACCATAGAGCTCAATGTCTGTTTTTACTGTTTTATTTTCCTGTCCTTTTACGTTTCCAGATTGAGCATCTATTATAATAGCCCCTTTATTTTCAATATTTACAAAATTGCTAGTGCCTTCAATATCTGCAAATATGCCATAAATATCTCTAATGTGAGCGTATGCTCCTTCTGCAGCCTCAGTTATATCACCAGTTTTAGCTATGATTTTTATCTCTGCGTCTGAACCATTAGTAATTTTAGTAAGTCCCCCATATGTGTATACGCCATGAACCTCATTAATATAGTTGTACAACTCCCCTGTGGTATTAGTATTTTCAGTTTGTAGATTTATTAAAATACTGCCATTGTTGTTGACTTCATTATTCTTAGTGCCAGAAGTTTGCACTGTTTTTGAAAATATTCCCACAACCTTTTTATTAATAGAATATTGATCACCTGAAACACTTTGAGATGTTTTTAGATCGATACTTATTAACGCACCAGCATTGTTAGTAAATATATTAGAACCTTTTGAACTTATATGCACACCACGTATTGGCGGTCTTTCAACTGCAGGGATTTCGTGCATTAAAATAGAACCATTATTAGTAAAAGAAAAATCCACTCCTACATCTTCACTATAACCATACATAGCAATTATGGGATTTGGTAGAACAAAGCCCAATCCTGTAGAATCAAAATTGAATTCCCAATAATAGCCCGCACCCCCACTAATAGTACCATTATTGACTAGAACAGAGTCATTGTAAACATGCTTAATTTCTTGAAAAGGTATGTCATTATTGTCTTTTTGTCGCTCACCATCGCCTGCGTCCATTGTTGAAATAGTGCTACCTGCAGGGTTTATACCTACAGCAAAAGCTTCATCTATAAAAACAGGGCTTACAAGCATGCTTGCTACTGCAAGCGTGCCAAAAACATTTATTAAATTGCACTTTTTCAGTACTGCCTTATAACGATTAACTAAATTCCCTGTTGCATTGCGTGTTTGCATAAAAGCTCCTCGTTTTTAACTGTATTTATAAAAGAAAATGTGCATACAAAAAGTGAGTACAAAAAAATGTATGCTTATTAATTATGCATTATTTTTCTTATAATGTCAAACAATATACAGTTTTTTTAGATGTTTGGGAGTTATTATTGGCATAAGCAATTTAAGAAAATTTTATCTTATAAAAGCATGGATTGTCACGGCCTTTGCCTTGTTTCACTTCTCGCAATCCCTGTCTTTAAAGATTAAGCCTATTCTCACACATTTGGAACGCAGTGACAAATGGCAACTTATTCTCTGATAAATTTAATTCTCGCCCATTTTAAAGCGAAACAGTATTTAATGTTTTGGTGCGGAGCAACAAAACTTTAAAACTTTTTCGCAAATAAAAAAATAAATAAACTTCTTTAGGCAAACCCCCTCGCATTCACCTTGCAAATTGGGGTTTCCAAAGGGATTCAATCCCTTTGGCCGTCGGAGACATTAAAATAATATAAGTAAAAAAACTATTCTTCAACAACAGCCATACATCTTGCTTTGAGTTCTTCAAGCGAAGTAGAGTTTTCTATAAGGATATCTGCTTGTGCTTTTTTTTCTTCTACAGAAAGCTGTAGTGAATCAAGGAAGTAGATAAGTTCGTCATTCCAATGCCTTGCACGCAATCTTTCTAGCCTGATTTCTTCTTTTGCCCATACGGTGATGACTTTATATTTCTTTCTATCCTGCTTTATGGAACTTTCGCCACCTTCTAGATAGAGTGGAATTTCTGCAAAGGCGTATTGTTCGACTTTTTCTTCACATTCTGCAAAAAAGGCATTCATTGCATTGTCTACGAGAGGGTGTATGATATTTTCTAATTTTATTCTTGCTTGCTCATTTTTCATAAGCTCGAGCAGGTATTTTTTATTGACGGAGCCATCTTCAGCTAATGCTTCGTCTCCGAAAACTCTTTGTAAGAGAAATGCACCTGCATTCCCTTTTTTATAAAGTTCTTGAACGCAAGCGTCGGCTGAAAAGGTTGGGTAGCCAAGTTCTTTATATATAGTTAAAACAGAAGACTTTCCTGTTCCCATATTTCCTGTAATAATAAATTTCTTTGTCTTTGTTTTTAACTTCTTTAAACAATATTCCATATCTTCTGGAATTGGGCAGACAATATCTATGTTTTCATTTGTAAGAGGTTGTATAAATTGTAATTTGTAGGCGTGCAACATTTGCCTTTGAGCTAATTTTTCTAAGGCTTTTGGCAAAGGTTTTGATAATTTACCTGTATATACTTTATCGCCCCATAGTGGATAGCCTACGTGCGAGAGATGCACTCTTATTTGATGTGTTCTACCTGTATGGATTCGCACGGCAAGGAGTGCGTAATTTCTTTCTGTGTCGGAATGTACAAGTTGAAATTCTGTCAAAGCGTATTTTCCATTTTTTTTGACAGCCATCTTAGTTTTATTACTTTCGTGCCTGCCTATATTTAACTCTATTACTTGTTCATTGAGTGGAACATTGTGCACAAGCGCGAGATATTCTTTATGTATTTGTCTGTCAGAAAAAAGTTTTGCAAGTGCAAGCCTCGCTTTTTCGTGTAGGGCAATAGCCAGTATACCAGAGGTATCTTTATCGATTCTGTGTACTATTCCTGGTCTTTCGCCTTCCATTTGAGCAAGAGAGGGAAAATGCTTGAGTAGGATATGCACGAGGGTGCCTTTTTCTTGACTTGCGGCTGGATGCACTGTGAGATTTGGCGGTTTATTTATTATGACATAGTCATTATCTTGGTATAAAATATCGAGTTCGCCATCTTCTGCTTCTAGATGTGTGCTTTCTATAATAGGCATATAGCTTACAATATCATCTCTTTTGAGCTTGTAGTCGGCACTTGCCTTTGCATTATTCACAAGGCATTGTTCAGCTTCTATGCATTTCTTTGCTTTAACGCGTGAAATTTCGGCTTTTTCAGCTAAGAAAGCATCAAGCCTTTGTTTTGGCTTTTCTACTGTATATTCAAGCTTTTCTGGAGTTTCTAGAGACATTTTTCAACCTTATTTTTTTACTTTATAGACAAAAAAGGAAAGAACTTTTGCTCTTTCCTTTTGTATTGGTTCTAATTTTAGAGCATTGTAAGAAGCTCTAATCTTGATATGGCGACATATTTCTTAAATTTTGCACAATACCTGGCAAAACATCTAAAACTTTTTTCACATCTGCATATGTACTATAGCGTGAGAAAGAAAAACGAAGTGAACCATGTGCGTAATTGTATGGAACACCCATGGCTCTTAAGACATGTGATGGTTCGAGCGAACCAGAAGTACATGCAGAACCAGAACTTGCACAAATGCCATGCATATTGAGCATAAGTAAAAGTGCTTCACCTTCAACGTTTTTAATGGAAATATTTGATGTATTTGGCAAACGGTTATTCTTATCACCATTTATCTTGATATTTGGAATTGTTTCAAGTAGGCCTTTTTCAAGCATATCTCTTAATCTTGCCATTTCGCCTTTATCGCTTTCTAAAGCTTCTTGAGCCATTTCACAAGCTTTACCTAAACCAATGATATATGGAACATTTTCAGTGCCAGCTCTTTTACCAAATTCTTGATGACCGCCTACAAGATAAGGTCTGAATGGGATACCTTTTCTTACATAGAGAATACCTACACCTTTTGGTGCGTGGAGTTTATGGCCAGATAGGGCAAGAAAATCTATTTGTGTTTCTTGCATATCTAATTTAATTTTTCCAGCAACTTGCACGGCATCAACATGAAACATAACTTTATTTTCTTTAAGGATTTCTGCAACTTTCGGAATAGGGAAGATAGTTCCAGTTTCGTTATTTGCATACATCATAGAAACTAAGGCAATATCTTGTGCATTTTTTTTGATGATATCTTCAAATTCTTCTAAATCTAATTGGCCATCTTCGTTGACATTGAGCCAAATAACTTGCTTTCCTTTTTGCTCTATTTCTTGAGCAGCGTGCAAGACGGCTGAATGTTCAACTCTTGTAGTCACATAGATATGCTTATTTGGTTGAGTGATAAAAGCCGAATGAAACGCAGTATTATCGCTTTCAGTTCCGCAAGAAGTGAAGATGATTTCTTCAGGACTTGCATTAATAAAGGAAGCTACTTGCTCTCTTGCTTTATCAATATGTTTTTTCATCTGCCCACCAAAAGTATGCATAGAAGAAGCATTACCATACAAATCTGTGAATGCTGGTAACATCACTTCTAAAACTTCTGGTGCAACCTTTGTAGTTGCATTATTATCCAAATAAATAATAGGTGCGCTGTGCATCTTACTACGCCTCCACTACTTCTATAGTGTCTTCAACTTGTTCTTTTAATGTTTTTTCAACGAAGTTTTTCAAAGTGAGGTGAGAAGCACGACAAGAAGAACATTTTCCACGTAATGCAACAACAACCTTAGAACCATCTAAATCAATAAGTTCAATATCTCCGCCGTCTTGTATAAGGCGAGGACGTATGCTTGTTTCAATAACTTGAGTTACTTTTTGCATACGCTGTATATTTGTCATTCTTGTTTTTTGTAATGGCTTGAGTTCAAATTGTACGCTACCGTCATTATTTTCACTCATGATGATTTCTTCAATCTTTGACTTACATTGTCCGCAAGCTCCGCCTGCTTTGGTGTAATTTGTGACTTCAGCAACTGTTTTTAATTCATTTTCACGCACAGCTTTACGAATCTGCTCTTCTGTTATGCCGTAGCATTTACAAACTAAAGGCGAATGATCTTCAACATGCACTAATGGCGGAAGGCCTTTATAATCACGTATAGCAGCTGCTAAAGCTTCTTCACCCATGACAGAACAATGCATTTTTTCAGGAGGTAAACCGCCTAATTGTTCTGCAATTTGCTGATTTGTGATCTGTGAAGCGTCTTCGACTGAAAGACCTTTGATCATTTCTGTCAAGACAGAAGAAGATGCAATAGCTGACGCACAGCCAAAAGTTTGAAACTTTGCATCTGTGATAATATCGTCTTCTATTTTTAAATAAAGTTTGAGAGCATCGCCACAAGCAAGGCTTCCAACTTCGCCTACTGCCGATGGATTTTCCATTTGTCCTACATTTCTTGGATTAAGAAAGTAGTCGTGTACTTTTTCTGTGTATTCCCACATAAGAGTCTACCTTATCAATATTCTGTATAAAACTATTTATAAGCAAGAAAATTTCTTGCCCAATTTATTTATCTGTATTGAGCCATTTCTTCTTGGTATTGTGCAGGCACATCATAGCCAAGTGATAAAGCTTTGTCCATTGCTTTTAAAGCTTCTTCAGTTTTGCCTAATTCCATTTGTGCTAAAGAAACGTTTTGCCATGCTGGTGCAAAAGTTGGTTGTAAACGTAATGCTTCATTAGCAATTTTTAATGAAGTTTCAGCATCTTCTGCCATCAAATGAGCAGAAGAAAGAGTTGTTAAAGCTTGCACTAGATTTGGATCCCATTTCAAAGCTTTATTTAAAGCTTGGATAGCCTGATCTATTTCGCCCATTTGCAAGTAAGCAAAGCCCATATTAGCTTGAGCTATAGCAAATTTAGGGCGACAATTCTTTGCTTCTTCGTTGTAGCGAAGGCAACCTTCATAATCATTTCTGTGTAAGCAAATACCGCCAAGCTGAACATATGCTTCAGCTAAACGAGTGGATTGTCTTACAGCTTCTAAAAAAGAAGCTTCTGCTGCGTCTATATCGCCAAGTGAAAGCATGGCTACACCAAGATTGTAGTGGTGGTTTGCACATATAGGTGTTGCTTCTATTTCTGCTTGAAGGTCTGCAATATATTCGTGTATATCTTCGTATCTTTCTTTCATTTTTATTTCCCCATTTGCTCCAAAGTGTTGTTTTTTACTTTCAAAAAAAAATATAAGACTTTATTCTTTTTCGTCAATATGTCCAGATTTTAATAATAAATTATAGTACCAAATCGCGAATTCAAACATTCCAAGATGTTTTTCATCTCTATTTATAAGGTGCAATGCCATCTCTAATGCACCTGATTCAAAAGCTTGTCCTGTTTCGTATCCAGGAATAACTTTCTTGTGCTTCATTGCTTTAGAAAATTCAAATATAAGCTGCTGTGTTGAACGCCCTGTAACGTCTACACGTAATTCCATTGGTTCGTTTGGCTTTGGAAATGGATCCCAATTTTCATAGCCGATTCTATCAATAAATTTACGTCTGCGTGGCGACATGTCGTCATAAAGCTGTTTTTTATTTTTTTCTTGTTCGTCTGTCAGCTCTTGCGGTGTTCCATCACGGTAGACAGAAGCTGGTATATGTAAAGCCATAAGGTCTCCTCTAATACAATAAATTCATCCCCAAATAAAATCTATTGTCTAGCTATAAATTAGAAATACATTTATTTCACAACTATTTTACACCTAGCCAAGCTTTATCAATATTATGCAATATCACAGAAGAAAGAGGAAGATAAACTCTATGAAGTTCATTATAAGAAGATCCTAATTCTTGTTGTAATTGTAAGGATAATTTTGCCAACTTGTCTTGAAAAGCAGAAAGATGAACGGTTGGATAAGATTTCTTCACTTCAAAAGCAGACTCCGCACATACATGCACCTTGCCTTGAATAGCAGTTGGTATACCGTAAATTCTGCAAGTGATTGGCCTATCATCGTAGAGTAAACACGAATCTTCAACGCCAAGCAATGGACAACGCACTTGCAATTTTGCAGCTTCTGCTAAAATACTTGCTTGTGAATGCCCTTCTTGATGTAATCTATTGTATTTCTTCTTTTCTTTAATAAGAACACGTTCTGCATAAGATGCTTGTGTTGCAATAGCTGAACGTAAGCCGCCGTATGGAATTTTTTTCTTAAAAGCAGTTTGCACGGCTATAGCTTCTATTAAACTCAAATCAAAAGGAGAGTGACAACAAGCAATACAGCCATCATGACATTTTACTTCTTTTGGAAATTGATCTTGCACCCTCGCATAGGTGCTGTCGGCAAGTTTGACTATTTCATAGTATTCTTGCAGAGCCTTGTCTATTGTTTCTTGCATAGTTTCCCAATCTTACATGTAACCATTGTTAAAATCTTTGATCTGCATCAAATTTTTGCCAATTGGTTTAATTTTTTCTATTGCATAGGCTTTATCATTATCTTTACATGCAATGATAAGACTATCCTTTTCTGCTACTAAAACTGTGCCTGCCTTTATAGCTGGATCTTTTTCAAAATCCACAACTTTTCCTTGCAAAACTTGTATCACAATTTTCCCCTTTCTTGTGTCAAGTTCTGTGCGAGGAGTAAGTAAGGCTCTCACCTTTCTATCGATTTCTATGGCGGAGTTTTCCCAATCAAAAATATACTCTTGCTTTGAAATTTTTGTAGCATAGGTTGCAAGTTCGTTATTTTGTTTGATAAAGGCTGCTCTATTTTCAAAAATCTGCTTCAATGCAGAAAGCATGAGCTTTGCACCAATATCTGCAAGTGCTTCAAACAATGTGGCACTTGTATCGTTTTTTTCTATTTTTACGGCTTGTTGTATGAGCATATCGCCTGTGTCTAAGCCTTTTTCCATACGCATAATTGTTATGCCAGTATTGAGATCTCCAGCTAAAACACCACGTTGAATAGGTGCTGCCCCTCTCCACTTTGGAAGCAAGGAAGCATGCACATTATAAGCATTATGTGTTGGAATAGACAAAACTTCTTCTGGCAATATCAAACCATAAGCCGCAACAACTAATATATCTGGCTTCAAAGCACGTAATTGATCAAGTGCTTCTTGTGATTTGAAATTTATTGGTTGAAAAACTTCAATACCTAATTCTTCAGCTTTTTGCTTCACAGGCGGAGCTTGAAGCTTGTTGCCTCTACCTGATTCTTTGTCTGGTTGACAATAAGCCGCAACAACTTGAGCTTGAACTTCAAGACTATTCTTGTGCAAATATTCGAGAATAACACTTGAAAATTCAGGTGTTCCCATAAAGACTATTCTTTTCATTTTTCTTAACTCAACCTTAGGCATTAAAATCAGACAAATTCGTCCTCTTTTACTATCAAAAGCCTATTTCTTTGTCAAGAAATTCATTTCTTCATAATTTTATTAAATTAAGTGTTTTTAAGAAGATTTTTTATGTTTTTCTATGGCATTTTCTAATAATATTTCAATAAGCTCGCCAAATGAGATGCCAATAGCCGCTGCCGCACGTGGCACAAGACTTGTTTGCGTCATTCCAGGTATGGTGTTTGTTTCAAGTATATACAATTGCCCCTCTTCTGAATAAATAAAATCAGATCTGCTATAGGAAGTAAGGCCTAATGCTTTATGTGCTAACAGGGCTGTTTCTTGGATTTCTTCAAGCAATTTTGCATCAAGAGGAGCAGGGCAAATTTCTTCTGCACCGTCTTTTGCGTATTTATTATTATAGTCAAAAAATGTTTCATTCTTTGGTTTTATCAAAATAGGCGGTAAAGCTTGCAATTTTCCCTTTATTTCAAGCACGCCACAAGTGACTTCTATACCCTTTATCATAGGTTCAACTAAAACTTCTAAACCTTTATCAAAAAGAATCTTTAATTCTTTATGTAGATCTTCTTCTTTTTCTATTTTTGCAAGATCAAGACTAGAACCACCAATATTAGACTTTACAAATAATGGATAGTCAAAAGAAGGCCGCCAATTTTCATAAGGTTTTACAGGCAGAAAATGCCAATCTGCGGTTTTTATGCCAGCATCTCTAAAAATTTGCTTTGAAGCAGATTTATGTAAGGATAAAATAGAATAAGCAGCACAAGTTCCCTGATAGGCACAGCCAGCTCTTTCAAGCATAGCCTGAATAATTCCATCTTCGCCAGGAGAACCATGTAAATTGAGAAAAGTAACATCATGCTCTTTGGCAAGAGCAATAAGTATGTCAAAGGAATATAAAGGATCACAAAGAGTTACGGCGTGCCCTCTGTTTTCTAAGGCATCTTTAATGCCTTTTGCTCCATTCAAAGAAACCTTAGCTTCAGGCGACCAAGCTCCCGCCAACAAGAGTACACGCATTTAATTCCAACTCCATTTTTTTGCTCAAGGCTTGCTCCATAAGCAAGGCTTGCTCGTAGTTAATCTGAATATTTTTACGAATTTCTTCAGTTTTCCCATAACGTTCAAAAAGATCTTCAAACCTTTGTGCCAATGAAACAAAAGTGTTATGTTTCACTCTTTTGTCAGCATAGGCAATAATTAATGGCGGATGCAATATTTTATTTTCTAAAGATAAAACACCTTCTTCTTCCCATGGCCAAATAACATGATGTAAAATACACGATGCAAGCAAACAATCATTTGTTTCCATGCGTATAATACTTGCTCCTAATTGTTGATGACTTCCGCCATTTCTCACTGTCCATGTCTTTGCAATATCGTGCAACATGCCAGCAGAAAATAAGAAATCTTCGTTAAGAGTATTTGGATGTATTTGGTTGATTCTTCTTGCTATTGCTCTTGCAAATTCTGCTACCATCAAAGAATGTTCTCTGATATTTTGTAGCATTCCGTATTTGTCCCATAAATTAACACATTGTTCCATATTTAAAACATTCTGAATATTCCATTCCATATCAAGTTGCGGGTAAGAATTTTCTAATATGCTCATATAAAACTCCTGTAAGCCTCTTTAGAGGCAAGGCACAAAAGGGTAAATGCAAAATAAATTATCTTTTTTTACAAAAATTTTCTTCAATAACATTGAGTGTTTTTTTCAATAAAGTCAAGTCAGCTTGAGTGCCCATATGGCCAATACGGAAGATTTTATTATGCAATTGTCCAAAACTTCCGCCCAGAAAAACACCATTTTCTTTAGCTGTGTTTTGCATTTGATCAAAAGACATTAATAAATGTTCAGGTATGTATACTGCTGTAACTGTAGGCGAAGAAATAGCTTCTTTTTTAGGAAAGAGCTTTAAGCCCATCTTTGTGATTTCTTCTTGGCAGTATTTTGAAACTTCAACATGCCTTTTAAAAACATTGTCAAAACCTTCAATTTGCATTGCTTTTATCGAAGCTTCAAGAGCAAAAACGCCACTTGAATTTGGTGTGTATGGATATTTTGTAGCGTCGTAGCCAATATTCATAAATGGTTTTAAAGCTTCATAACCAATGTAATTTACTTTATCAATATATTCCCAAGCAGTTGGGCTTATCGTAAGTATTGACATGTCTGGCGGACAAGAGAAACATTTTTGCGAGCCACCAAGTAAAATATCGATATTACAGTCATCTGCATTGATTGGAACTCCGCCCAAACTCGCAACAGCATCAACAACAAAAAGAGGAACATTTTTCTTCTTTTTTAATTGTCCTATTTCTTCTAATGGATTTAATGTGCCAGAAGGTGTTTCGCAATGCACTAATGTTATCATAGTAGGCTTGAATTCATCAATTGCCTTTTCTATTTCTTTAAGATGTGATGTGTTTATTGTTTCGTCGTATCCAAAAGACAAAAGACGGGATTTTGCACCTATAGCATCTGCCATATCAGCAAAGCCATCGCCAAAAATTCCCGTTCCTATAGCTAAAACTCTATCGTCTTTTTGTAAACATGATTTTAATGCAGCCCAAAGTGCAAGCATCCCTTCACCCGTAGCAAGAACAACATCATTCTTTGTTCCAGCCAACTCTTGGACAGATGAACATACATATTCATAAGCAAGTGAAAAGTTTTTATCGTAGCGAGCAGGGTAATAATCCCTTGAAAGAGCTTTTAATGCTTCTCTATGAATACTCACTGGGCCAGGATACATTGGTGCACAAATATACATTTTTTCTCCATAAATTTATGGAGGCATCATTAGGCATTCAAGCTCATTGTGCTACCATAAAATATAAATTGAAATAGACATGGTAATAAGCATAAGACTAATACAAAATTGTACTATCGTTGCAAGTGAAAGAAATACATCATTTTTTTTCATTTGAAAAGCCTTTATAGTTTTCTATTTTTTAATGTTTTCTTAAAAAACGTGACGAAGAATAGATTTTCTGCCAAAAAAAAGACGCAGAAAAAGACTATTTATAAAAAATTTTATTTTTTTAGAAAATCAAATTTAAATTATGGCATAAACAAAAGCGAGCTTAGAGATTTAAGCTCGCAAGTCAGTTAAAGCATAGACACTGAGTATGGACATAATGACTATAGTTTTTCTCATAAGTATTCCGACACCGAATGCCAGCTGCAGAGTCGGAATACTTTGGAGGGTAACTTTGCCAGCAGTAATGCCGACAAAACTATAGAGATACTCTTTCGAGTCTATCTATCTACTGAATGTGCTCTAAAAGCTCACGAGCTTGTTCGTGTGAAGGATCAGCAATTAATGCCTTCTTCAAATGCTCGCTAGCTTCAGCGTTTCTGTCTAATGAAATAAGACAGCCTGCAAGTGTTATGCGGCTATTTTGGTTTTCATCAACTTCAACAGCACTTTCTAAAATAGGAAGTAATGCTTCAACTTTATTCAACATATAACCCAAACGCACTATACATGATAAGGAAACCATGTTGCTAGGATTTATTGAAAGCGCTTCCTCAAATTTTGCAAAAGCTTGTTCATTTTTATTTTGCTCCATCAAAACAAGACCTACGCCTGTCAATGGTTTGTCACCATATTCAAGTTCAGTCGCTTTTTCATAATGTTGTAATGCCACATCAAGATTGTTTTGCTGTATAGCAATTGTTGCCAAACCTAGATAAGGTGCAGAAAATTCTGGCTTAGACTCTGCAGCTTTAATATAATAGCTTTGCGCCTTTTCTAGTTCACCCATGAATAAATAACATTCACCAAGTTCTTTGTTGATTTCATAATCAAAATGATTGCTCATGATTTTCCCTCCAGAAAAAAGTTTTGAGAATTTTCAAAATAATGCTTTTATTTCGAATGTATCGATCAGCTAGTCTCGATGTTTTCTATTAAGCAATCATCGTGCCAAATGTGTTTTATTCCATAATTACAGCGTGTTGGACTTGATATGTCAATATTCACACGCTTAAAGAGGAAAATTAAGCCATCTCTATTTTCAATTTCTCAATGGATTAAGGTAAATTTTTCCACAGAAACTTTCTAGACTTTTTCTCAATAGTTAAGGGCTGTTATGGCTTTATTTTGTGCCTCCGGCGGGCAAAGGGAATAATTCCCTTTGCAAAGCCTAGCATGCAAGGTGAGTGCCTAGGGATTTGGCTAAAGTAGTTGTTTTTTATTTTTTTATTTGCGAAAAAGTTTTAAAATAGAGAGAAATTGTTTATTGCATAGAGTAAGTGAGCATTTGTCACTACGTTCCAAATGTGAGTGAAGTATTATTTTTAATGATGCAGAACTATTTATCCTATTAAAAACGAAGCTCAGACATTTCATTCTCTGCTAACGACTTAATTCTTTGCACAAAATCAACTTACACACATTTGGAACGCAGTGACAAATGTCTACTTGTTTTTTGTCTTTAGCCTATTCTTAAAATTTTAAAGCGGAACAGTATTTAATGTTTTGTTGCAGAGCAACAAAACTTTAAAACTTTTCCGCAAATAAAAATAAAAAAGATATTCCAACCACCTCTTCTCGTACTCACCTTGCACATCAAGGTTTCCAAAGGAAATTATTTCCTTTGGCCGCCGGAGGCATAGGAAAAGCATAGGCATCAAAAAAACTTAGCTTTCGCTTCTCATGATCTTACCTATGAGTTGCATTTGCCTACGTTTTGCTTCCTTGGATTTGATTTTATGGTATTCTGCGATTGCTTCGATGAGATTGTCGGAATAGCCTTCTTCTCGCAGGCTTTTTTCTGAAAGTTTGAGTAATTTTACAGCTTCTTCTTGAGCCATTGTGCTTTCTCTTTTGAGTTGCGAACGGCTTTTGTATTCGAGTTCTTCTTGCGAACCTTCGACGTATTGGTAATTTTTTTTCTTCATATTTCTACACTTTAAAGTTTTTACAGCACAAGATTTTTCTATTGCCTATGCTTTGTAGTGGTGGTGGTGCGTCACATTCTTGATCTGCGTATGGGCATCTATTTTTGAATCTGCATCCTGAAATGATTTCGCTTGGATGCGGAACAGTACCTTTTATTGTGGGTAGTCTATCGAGATTTTTTTTCTTTTTTGTTGGTATTGAAGCTAATAAACCGCGAGAATAGGGGTGGTAGGCTTTAGCAAAGAACTCATCTTTTGGTGCAATTTCCACTATTTTTCCAGCATACATGACGGCGATAGTGTCGGCTAATTCATTTGCAACTTTCATATCGTGTGTGATGAACAAAAGTCCCATTTCACGCAATTGCATAAGTTCTTTGAGTAATTTTATAATTTGTTTTTGTGTACCTATGTCGAGTGCTGTTGTTGGTTCGTCTGCGATGAGCAGCGATGGCCTACAAGCGAGCATCATTGCTATCATCACTCTTTGGAGCATGCCGCCTGAAAATTGGTGTGCGTATTCTTTTAATCTTGCTTCAGCGTCTGGGATGCCGACTTGTGTGAGTAGCATTTGTGCTTCAAAAAGTGCTTTTCTTTTGGTGTAATTTTTATGTCTTATGAGTGGTTCTGCTATTTGATCGCCAAGTGGCAGCACGGGATTGAGAGCTGACATTGGATCTTGAAAAATCATAGCCAATGTGTTTCCGCGAATATTTGCAATTTGTTTTGGCGAAAATTTGAGAAGATATTGCCCTTCAAAAACGATATTCTTTGCTTGCATTTGTGCTTGTGGAGGGAGTAGTTGCATGATAGCAAGTGAAGTCATACTTTTACCACAGCCAGACTCGCCAACTAAACAAAGACACTCTTTTTTGTGCAAGTAAAAAGATATATCATTAACAACTGGATAGTTGTTGAAAGATATTGAAAGATTTTCTACTTCTAAAAGGATATTTGCACTTTCTTTATTCATTGCTTAAAAATAGTCGTGCAGTGCCTTCTTGTCAAGAAAAATAAAGAAGACGTGGGAACAGAAGCACGTGATTCTAATTTGTTTCGTCACGCTGTGCACGAAACCTTGCTTACAAGAGGTGTGGCTCTTGTTTCGCTCGCTAAAGTCTTTGTTCGCTACGCTCGCTTTTATACTATAATTTCATATAGATGAAGTGCAAATTAGAAGACGTGGGAACAGACGCTTCTTGTTGGAATTGACTTGTGGCTAAGTTCATAGAGAATACAAGCTTTTATACGTTTAATTGAATATCTTCAACAAGATGAATTTGTGAATAAAATCACAAAATAGATATTGAAAAAAAATTATGCTATCTTTGTAAACGCTGGTACAAATTAGAGGTGATTCTTACTATATACACCTAATTTTTTTGTAGAAAATCAATTTATTTACGAAAAATATTTTGTACTAAATTATAAAATATGAGGGTATAGTATGAAAAAAACAAACAAAATTTTAGCTCTTCTTTGCTTGTGCTTAATGTTTCCTATAAGCGCATTTGCATCAGACTGGCCAAGAAAACCTATTCAAATCGTTGTACCTTATCCTCCGGGGAATGATCCAACAACAGCTGTGATGAATGTGATGGCGCCTTTGTTATCAGAAAAACTTGGACAACCTGTGAAGATTGTAAATAAAGCTGGTGGCGGCGGTGTTTTAGGTTCTAAGCAAGTTGCAGACGCTCGTCCTGATGGCTATACCTTTGGTGTTATGGCTGTTGGTCCTATGATGTCACAGATTGTTATGGGCAAAACTCCTTATACTGTTGATAGTTTTATGCCATTGGGTATGACATGGTCTAGCCCATTCACACTTGCTGTGCGTGGCGATGCTCCTTATAAAAATCTTAAAGAATTAGCTGAATATGCTAAGAAATCTCCTGAAAAATTACGTCTTGCACACTGGGGAGTTGGTTCTGTTCCTGGTACTATAGGCATGAGCATTGGTGTTGCTGGCGGTTTTGAATGGCAAGACACAGCTTATCAAGAAGTGACAGCTCTCTTGCTCACACAAAAAACAGCAGACGCGGCAACTCTTTCAAGTCTTCCACTTATGGACTATATTAAAAGCGGCGAATTGCGTGCTATAGCTGTACTTTTACCAGTGCGTATTCCAAGTTTACCAGATGTTCCTACTGTTGCTGAACAAGGTTTTGGACATGCTTATTCTGTTTGGTTCGGACTTTTTGGCCAAGCGAAACTCAATCCTGAAATTGCAGAAAAATTCCGTACAGCTTTCTTTGAAGTAATGGATAGCCCAAAAGTGCAAGAAGCAATCAAGACTATTGGTATTGTACCTCATCCAAGCTCGCCGCAAGAAGCAAAAGAGCAGATAGCAAGAGAATTGGTAGAATTTAAAGAAATTATGAAAAATGTTGGTTGGTTGAAATAGTTTTCTTTTAGAAAATAGAAGGGGAAGTTCTAGCTTCCCCTCCTTTGCTATAAGATATAAAATGAGAGCGAAGCGAACAAGGACTTTGGGGATTATCCCCACGCGAGTGAAACAAGAGCCACGTCTCTTGTAAGGGATTATCCCTACACGAGCTTTCGTCCACAGCGTGGCGAAACGAATCATAAAATCATATGATATAAGATAGAAAATGAGAGCGAAGCGAACAAGGACTTTAGCGAGTGAAACAAGAGCCACGTCTCTTGTGAACGAGGTTTCGTCCACAGCGTGGCGAAACGAATCATAAGAGAGGGTATAAATGCAAAAAGATGCGTTAAAACATGAAGATAATGCAAATCAGCAAGAATCAAGATCACAAGATCTTCTTCAAGTGATACTTGGAATATTTTGCTTTTTTATGCTCTGTGTATCGCCTTGGCAAATAGATTTAGATGTTCCCTATCCTTTTTATAAGGGGCCATTACTTGTGCCTTTGATAATCTTATCTATTGGCACTTTAGCCTCTTTACCAGCATGTTTTAGACTTATAAAACCAAGAAAAAACTCAAGTTGGGAATTAGATGGCAAGGGCTTTCCTAAAACACCGAGCATCTTGTGTCTGCTTGGGCTTTTGTTTGTAATAAGTATTTATTATTGCGGTTTAGAAGCATCTACTTTAGTTTTTCTTTGTATTATGTTACGTGTTCTTAATGTGACAAATGTGTATATTCTTATCGGTATACCAGTATTTTTCAGTATTTTATTTTGGTTTGTATTTAAATTTTTGCTTGATTTGTACTTTCCAACTCCAGAAATCCTTTACTTATTGGGTATATATTAATAAGAGCGAGTTATGATAGATTTTAATAATTTACTTATAGGCGCACAAAACGCAGTGGAATTTCATAACTTAATCGCTTTGGTTTTAGGTTCTTTCATGGGTGTTGTTGTGGGCATATTGCCAGGTCTTGGGCCAATGGTGGGTATGGTTGTACTTTTACCTTTTTCTTATGCACTCGAACCTGGGACAGCTCTTTCGCTCTTGCTTGGTGTTTTTTGTGGTGGCTATTTTGGTGGCGGTATACCAGCTGTGCTTATGCGTACGCCAGGTGTTCCATCCTCATTGGTGACAAGTTTTGACGGTTTTGTTCTCACGCAAAAAGGGCAGTCGCAACGTGCTTTATCTGGTGTTCTTGTTGCTTCTTTTTGTGGCGGAATTATCAGTGTGCTCTTTCTTGTTTTTCTTGCTCCAATGCTCGCACAAGTTGCACAGCAATTTGCACCTGAAGAATATTTCATGGCTTCCTTATTTGGCATTGTTCTTGTGGTTATGGCAAATAGAAAACAGCTTGCTAAATCACTCATTTTATTGTCTATAGGATTATGGACTTCAACTGTTGGCCTTGATGGGTTTACGCTTTCTGCACGTTATAATTTTGGCTTTTTCTCAATGCAAAATGGCTTACAATTAGCACCTATATGTCTTGGTTTATTTGGTATTGGGCAAGCTTTTTTACTGTCTGAAAAAGCAATTTTACAAAATACAAATTTACAAATTTCAAAAAATACTGTTGATTTTGCTCAAATCGCACAGATGTTTAAAAAGGTAAAAACCATTGTCACAAGTGCTACTATAGGAACTTTTGTCGGTTTATTGCCTGGAACTGGCACTATCTTAGCTTCCTTTTTATCCTATGAAACAGCAAAGAAACTTTCAAAAAATCCTGAAAATTTTGGAAAAGGCGAAGTTGAAGGTTGTATTGCTTCAGAGGCGGCAAATAATGCTGTGCCTGCTGGTGCGATGATTCCTTTGCTCACACTTGGTATTCCAGGCGATGCTATTTCAGCAGTATTGTTGGGAGTTTTTACTATAAATGGTATTTATCCTGGCCCTTTACTGCTTACAAGCGAACCTGTTTTGATAAATGAAATCTATGTTTCTTTATTTATCATAAATATTTTTTGCTTTCTTTTGCTTCTGTTTTGTTTACGCCCTTTTTCGATGATTGTGCGTATTTCAAATAAGATACTTGCTCCAAGCATTCTTGTTCTTGCACTTATTGGTACATACAGTATAAATACAAGCTTTTTTGATGTTGGTGTGGCCTTAGTTTTTGGAGTTTTTGGCTATATTTTATTACGTTTTGACTGGCCAACAGTGAATCTTGTGATAGGCGTTGTACTTGGTGTGCTTGTTGAACAGAGATTACGTGAAGCTCTTTCAGCATCAGACGGCAATTTTCTTGTGTTTTTTGAAAGGCCGATTTCTCTTTGCATATTTATAATTACTCTTCTGACAATTATTGTTCCCTTTATTATGGATAGAAAAAAGAGAAGTAATTAAGCAATAGTAATATGCTGTAATTAAATACTAATTTTATGGGAACAAGCAGCTATTCGTGATGGTAGCCAGTTTTCTTTAGAATTGCACACATTCTGAACACTTGTTCGCTGAGCAGAACAAAGGCTAATTCGTGTGGTAAGGTTTGTTTTCCAAAAGAAAGAAGCATATCAGCTCTTTGCAAAACTTCTTTGGAAAGGCCGTAAGCACCGCCAATGATGAAACAGATATTTTTTTCTAAAGCCTTAGTGTTGCAGAAATTTGCAAATTCAACTGAGGGCAAAGTTTTTCCGTGTTCATCAAGACAAATCACAAAATCATTTGTTTGTATATGCTTTTGTATGCCTAAAGCTTCTTTTTGCATACGTGCTTCTTTTGGAAGAGAAGAATCTGCGTCTTTCACACTAATTTCTTGCAAATCACAAAAGTTTTTAACTCTTGCTAGATAATGGCTTGAAGCTTCTTTCCAAAAAGAAGTTTTAACCTTGCCTACATTGATAATCTTTATTGTTTTGATATTCATGCTATTTTTGTGTTTGCCTATATTTTTTCACATTATTATTATGCTCTCTAAGGTTCTTAGAAAAATAATGTGAACCATCGGTGCCTTTAGCTACAAAATAATAAAATTTATGCACTTCTGGATTTATAGCTGCTTGTATGGAAGCGAGCGAAGGCGAACAGATTGGCCCAGGAGGTAAACCTGCTTTTCTATAGGTATTGTATGGATTTTTATCATTTTCTAAATGACGAATCAATAAAGGCGGTTTGAAGTTTTCACCCTCGCCGTAGGCAACAGTTGGATCTGCTTGCAAACGCATATTTGCTTTAATTCTATTTGTATAAACGCCTGCAACCTTTGCTCTTTCGTCACTTTTGCCTGTTTCTTTTTCAACTATGGATGCAAGTGAAAGATATTTTGTAAGATTTTCTTTGCTTGGTCTTTTTTTATTTTCTAATTTTTGCCAAGTTTCTTCTGTTTTTCGCCAAAAAGTGTCTACCAATCTACCTGCAACAGCTTGAGCTGCTTGAAGATTCAATTCTTTTGGCTTAGGTAGGAAATAGGTGTCTGGATAGAGAAAACCTTCGGCATTTTTATAAGGAATGCCCCAATGTGCGAGAAATTGCTTGTCGTGAATAATTGTTTTAAAATCTTCATACTTTGCATAGCCTTCTTCTTCGAGAAGTTTTGCTACTTCCCACCAAGCAAGGCCCTCGCGTATGGTGAGCTTATAGTAAATAGCCTCGCCAAGCATGAGATGATCAAGCACTTCTTGCGGTTTCCAGCCAGTATTAAATTCAAATTTACCTGCTTGAATATTTTTATCTGCTTCTAAATAGAGAGCAAGCATTTTGAATGAAAGAACATTTGTAATGACATTATTTTCTTTAAGCAATTCTGCAACTTTATTAAAGCCCATTCCTGGCTTGATTTCAACAATAACATTATGTGCATTTGCTGGAATGTCTGGGGAAGTTCTTAAGAATTTATGTGCTTTAATATAGATGAATGTGCCAGCACCAATTGAACCAATCCAAAGAATAAGTAATGTGTAGAGTATAAATTTTTTCATAGATTTTATTGTAAGAGCGAATTTTTATTGTTAAAGTTTAAAAAAGATAAAAGAATATGCCTTGCAGCTTCTTGATCAAGTATCTTTTTTCTTTGATCATAACTAAGATGCGAAAGAGCTTCTTCAGCTTCAAAAGAAGAAAGAGCTTCGTTAATTAAGTATATAGGTAGACTTGTACGTCTTTTCATGGAATTTGTAAAGTTTTTCACTTGAGCTGTCGTTTGCGTTTCGCTTCCGTCTAAAGAAAGGGGTAAACCAATGACTAGAGCTTCGATTTTTTCTTTTTCTAATAAATCAAGAATAAATTCAAAAAGTGCGTCTCTTGTGGTTCTGTGGTAGGTGCAAAGCGCAAAAGCATGCTTTTCATCTGGCGAAGAAACAGCAAAACCCATACGTTTTAATCCAAAATCTATAGCTAAATACTTCATAAAATATAATGCCTTATAAGTAAAAGAAGCACAAGGGCGTAGACGCCAGCCATAACATCGTCAAGCATAATGCCAAGACCGCCTGAAAAAGCATGCTCAAGTTTTTTTATAGGAAATATCTTTGTGATATCAAAAAATCTAAAAAGTACGAAAGCTAAGAAAAGTTGTAGCAGAATGTTTGTGTCTTTTAAATCTGCAAATTTTAACGCTTGTATAGGCAGTAAAACTATCCAAAGGCCTACTAATTCGTCTATAACGATAGAGGAGGGATCTTTTGCATTTAAGATTTTTTCTGCATGTGTGCAGGCAAAGACGCCAAAAAAGAAAAGTGCTATTAAAGAAATAATTCTCGCGAAAAATGGCAAGGGTAAGAAGCAAAAATAAGCAAGAAAAAGTGAGAATAATGATCCCCATGTTCCTGGTGCAAAGGAAGCGAGGCCAGAGGGTTCAAGACGAGCAATTGCAAGTATGAGGCGAGAAGTAAGAGGCATAATATATCCTTATAAATGTCTAGCGATAGAAATCAGCAATACTAGTTGCAACTGAAGAAGGAGTGGAATTTCTATCAACTTCAACAATAAAATCGGCATATTTTGTATACAATGCCTTTCTTTCTTCATAAAGATCTTCAATAGTTTGATTAGGGCCTATTGCAAGTCCTCTGTCTGGATTGAGAGCTATTCTTTCAAGGATTAAATCTAAAGGGGCAGACAAGAAAACACATGGTCCCATTGATTTCAAATGCTGCATGGCATTATCCCTATAAACAACAGAACCACCTGTTGCGATAACAGTTCTATTCACTCTTATCTTGCTCACAACTTCAGCTTCTAGATCGAGAAATTGTTCCTTAGTGAGCCTGTCAGCAACTTCTTGCAAATTTACGCCATATAAAGCTTCGATAAGATAATCGCTGTCAAGAGGAGCAAAGGCTATCAATTTCGCAAGAGCATTGCCAATAGTGCTTTTGCCAACTCCAGGCATGCCTATAAGAGTGATGTTTGCATTTGTATCGAGTTTTGATAAAAAAGAATCTTTTTGCATATATTCCCTTTCAGTAAGAAAGTTATTAATTAGAGATGTCAGAGTGTTAACTATATTTTTGCTAGTCAAAATCAGCAAGCAAAGCTTTGAAGTCTATTTTTTCTGGATCTGGATTTGGTATAGTTTGACGCATACGAACTAAGGCTGTGACCAATTGATCTGATGAAATACCTAGTCTTATAGAAGTGTGTGCTTCCATGAATGCGGCTAAGATATCACAAGATTTAAGAAGTTCGCCGTCTTTTGCCTTATATTCAGATGAATTATGTATTGCAAGTTCGCTATAGTCACATCTAATTATCTTGCCATTTTCTGTATAGCAATTTTTAAATTCACCGCCAATTTTAAGGCCAAGCACATAAGATAATTCATCAACAATGTTTGCATAGCCAGCATTCTTCATCGGTTTCAAAATGCGTTCTTCAAGTTCGTTTTGTTCGTATTGATGTATAAAGGCTGGTAAACCTTCTGATGAATTTTTAACAGGGCTTATAATGTCTCTTGTGAGAAGTTCTGGTAAATCATGGAAAAGGCCACAAAAGAAATTATTTGAAATACGTGATTTACATGCATCTATATTATAACTGACAAAAAAAGCTAAAGCAGCAACAAAGAACATATGCCCAAGAACAGAAGTTGTTGGCAGTCTTTGTTCTTGCGACCAGCGAATTTGAAAACGTAATTGCCCACAAAAATGAGCAAATGCACCTAAGGCATCTTCTTTATTGAGGATTTTTTTTAATCCTTGCATGCCATCTTTTGAAGCAACTCTGTCTAGACGTATAATAAAATCATTGCTTATATTAGAAATTTCTGTGTCAAAAGTATTGTAGGGAGCTATGAGATTGAATTCCCATTGAGAGGCAAAAAGATGAGCTGCATTGAGAATATCCCCAGTAAGAGGATGAGCAAAAACTCTCTTTCCTCTGTGGTATTCTTTGAAATCGTCGAAAAATTTCTTATTGAAAGGAGCAAGAATAGGCGTAAGATTTCTTTCAACATAGGAAGTTAATTCATTATAATGCTCTCTATTTTTCTTGATTTTATAGAAGAGAGGAGGTTTTAAATCAGTAATTACAAGTCTATAGAAATAATCAAAAAGCGAAGCTTCTACAATATCGTAGAAAAGAGCTTCTTTTTGTTCTTCATTTTCGCATTCTACAATGTGTGCGAGCAAGAAAGCTACAATCATTTTATGTGCTTGCTTGTCTACTTCGTATAATTCCGCCGGACGTAATTTATCGTTCCAGCGACGCATATTAAATCCGCTGAAAAGAGAATGGAGAAGACTTTTTCTAATTGTACTCATAATAAATTTGCTATGATTTGTTTAATGTTTTGTTGATAAGACTTTCATAACACAGCTTTTTGCATGTCGCAACTTTTTCTCGTATAAGCAAGTTTGACCTTTAAGGGGAAATAGTATACTTCTACTCATAATAAAGAAATATATTATAGAGGTTGTTATGGATCATAAAGAAAAAATGGAAAACCAAGCTCCACAAGACTTTTTAAGACAAAGAGTTGCGAACGATATTGCACAAGGCAATTTTGATTCTCGCGTGCATACACGTTTTCCACCTGAACCAAACGGCTATTTACATATAGGGCATGCGAAAAGTATATGCGTGAACTTTGGTATTGCAAATGATTTTAAAGGCAAGTGTAATCTGCGTTTTGACGATACAAATCCGGTGAAAGAAGATACTGAATATGTTGATTCTATTCAAGAAGATGTGAAATGGCTTGGCTTTGAATGGGATAAAGAACCACACTATGCTTCTGATTATTTCGAACAATTATTTAATTATGCCATAGAGCTTATCAAGATGGATAAGGCCTATGTTGACGAACTTTCAGCAGACGAAATTCGCCAAATGCGTGGAACTTTGAAAGAACCAGGACAAGAAAGTCCATTTAGAAATAGACCTATTGAAGAATCTCTTGATCTTTTTAATCGTATGCGTGCAGGCGAATTTGAAGACGGAAAATACGTCTTGCGTGCTAAGATAGATATGGCATCGCCTAATGTCATTATGCGAGATCCAACCATTTATCGCATTCGTCACGCTCATCATCACAAAACTGGCGATGCTTGGTGTATCTATCCTATGTATGATTTCACGCATTGTCTTTCTGATTCAATTGAAGGAATCACACATTCTATTTGTACGCTTGAATTTGAAAATAATAGAGAAGTCTATGATTGGATATTAGCGACTTTAAAAGTTTATCAACCACAGCAAATAGAATTTGCCCGTTTACAACTTTCTTATACTGTTTTATCAAAGCGTAAACTTATTCAACTTGTACAAGAGGGGCATGTTTCTTCATGGGACGATCCACGTATGCCAACTATAAGCGGGCTTCGTCGTCGTGGTTTCACTCCTGAAGCAATACGTGAATTTTGTTCACGTATAGGCATTGCACGTGCGGCTGATTCTGTTGTTGACTATGGAATGCTTGAATTTTGCGTGCGAAATCACTTAAACGAAATCACACCTAGACTTATGGCTGTGCTTGATCCAATTAAGCTTACAATTACAAATTATCCTGAAGATCAAGTTGAATACTTTGATGCTCCTCTTCATCCAGAAGACGCTTCCTATGGCACAAGAAAAGTTCCTTTTTCAAAACATCTTTATATTGAAAGAGACGACTTTATGCTTGAAGCACCAAAGAAATATTTTAGATTAACACTTGGGCAAGAAGTTCGTTTTCGTTATGCTTATTACCTTACTTGCACAGATATTGTAAAAAATGAAGCAGGTGAAATAGTTGAAATTCTTTGCACATACGATCCTGAAACAAGAGGCGGAAAAAGCGAAGACAATAGAAAGATAAAGGGTACTATTCATTGGGTAAGTGCGCAACATGCAAAAGAAGTAGAAGTAAGACTATTTGAACAGCTTTTCAGTGTTGAAAATCCAAATTCAACACCAGAAGGCAAAGATTTTCTTGACTATCTCAACCCAAATTCAGTAAAAACGCTCACAGCATTAGCTGAACCACATCTACTTACATATAAAGTGGGCGATAAAGTGCAATTTGAAAGATTGGCTTATTTTTGTGTAGATAAGGATAGTAAGGACGAAAAACTTGTCTTTAATAGAATTGTCACTCTTAAAGACTCTTGGGCTAAAATGAATAAATAAGCCTAAAAAACGTAATAAAAAACAAAGCCCTAGACAGAATTAACTACATTCTTCTAGGGCTTTGTTGCAAAAAATATCCATTTCATCTGAATGATCATAGCCTAATAAATGTGCAAAGCCATGAATAAGTAATTGCTTTGCATAATCTTTTTCTTCTTGGCCATATAAAAAAGCCTCTCGTTCAAGTGTTTCAAAACTTAAAGCAAGAGAGCCTATAAAATTAATAGTGTCTACAATATCACTCTTATTTTGCATGAGAGAAGCCTCTTCAGCAACAAAAGAAAGGACATTTGTAGGGGAATTAGAATTGAGAAATTCGTGATTGAGTTTTCTACTTTCTTTATCATCACAAATTAAAATTTCAAAGAAAATATCTTCAATTGCATTTAAAGTGCATACTTCATCAAAAAAAAGCTGACATTCTTCTTTTGTGATAGGCATTTTTTGCCACAAGCCTTTAAATTCGATTTTTGGCATACAAAAGATGGATTAATATTCTTTGATATATGCGTCTAAATCATCTGCTGAAACAGAACGGCTCACCCAAAATGCAGAAGCCCAAATCATAAGTGCTGTGACTTGAGTGTCGTCTAATTTCTTGAGTTTTGCTTCTAAGGAAGATCGAGAGCAAGAATACTTTTCGTGTAGATTATTTAATTCGCAAGCATCTGCAACTCTTAATAAAAGATAGGAAAGACGAGTTTGTTCTGGTGCAAGGCGTAAATCCTTATGCACTGCAACAATTGTCTTAAGTTCTGCTGAAGAAAAATTTTGCTTAATTGAGCCAATTGCCCTAAAAAAAATGTCAACAGCCCATGGCAAAATAAATTCAGCACCAGCACTCTTTGTGCGGAAATAATCCTTTAACCATTTTTCTTGTTCACTATTGATTCGTGCAGCTACTTGTGGCATAATAGTTCCTTTTTTTTAGGAATTTTTGTTGAAAAAATTGCCAAATGAAAATAAAAAAATGGCAAATTTAATCAATAACAACTCCTTGTTAGCATAGGTAGAGAAAAAAGACAAGAGTTTTTCTAGACTTTTTTTAAAAAATGTTGTGAAAAATACTTTCTTCTTATTTTTTTCTTTTATAAAATTCCTTTTAACTTTTAAATTTTCAATAAAATCAAAATATTATCAATTATTGAATTGGGCATAATGTTCTTTTGTTTTTTAAAAATTCTTTAAAATCTTCAATCATCTTACCATGATCAAAGCAGAGTTTTTCAGGCAGATTATCAAGAGCATAAAAATTTGCTTTTTTTGCATCATCGCCTGCCATAAGTGAATTGCTGTCTATTGCTTTTGCCACAAAACAAACAGTCATTGTATGAAAGCGTGGATCTCTTTCAGGTTTTGAATAGACGCCAAGTATGCCGAGAAGCTCAATATCGAGATTTGTTTCTTCTTTCATTTCTCTTATTGCTGCTTCTTCAACGCTTTCGCCCACATCAACAAAGCCGCCAGGCAAAGCGAAACCTAGAGGAATATTCGCTCTTTCGATAAGCACTATTCCTTTATCCTCGTCATAAATGATAGCATCTGCTGTTGGCGATGGATTGTCATGTTTTCTGACTTGTGTCGAACATTTTGGACAAAGAAGCGGTTTTTGCATATTCCAACCTTTCATCGTTTATTAAATTTAATAAAGTCTTTTTGTGTAAGCTCCTAAAAACTATTAACTTAAAACTCTTAAGACTTTTTTACAAGAAATATATGTTTTTGTCAAAAGAAAGTGTATATTTTTTCTTGGCTTTGTTTAGAAGTGTTTTTCAAGCTTTGGAATTGCCTGTTTTTTCAATGAATATTTGTTAGTTAAGCTTTGTGAGCTGTGATAATTGTAAAAGAGCTAGAATGAATAGTGAGAACGCAATCGTCAAAGCAAATATAATAATTTTTTCCTTGTATATAGCCAATAAAATTTTCTTCTTTGATTTTCTGTAGACAATAGGGAAGAGCTTCATCAATTGCTATTTGCAAATTTTTTGCTATGCGTTCTTTGCCTAATTCAGTTGTTTTTAAGCGATGAACTTGCGTGAGAAAGTAGCTTATGCTTTTTTTGTTTTCTTCCATTGTTTTCCTTTTTTTGCAGAAAGAAATTTAAAAAAAAAGAGCAAGCTTAGAGCTTGCCCTTAAAAATCGCATGTTAACGACTATACACAACCAGTTGGTTTAGGAAGGCCAGCCATTTTACAAGCTCCCTTACCTGGGCCAGATGGGAATAGTTCATACACTTCTTTCAATTTGAAACCTGTATTTTTAGAAAGAATACGTACCATAGGAGCGATACCATTCTTTTTGTAGTAGTCTTGTAAGAAGTCAAGAATAATTTGGTGGCCTTCAGTAATGTCAGAAATGCCTTCAGATTCTTTAACATATTCTAACCATTCTGGGCACCAGTCTTCAAACTTGAGTAAGAAACCGTCTTCATCAACATCAAAATTTTTACCTTTAAATGAAACTTCAGCCATGAGCGTCCTCCTTGGACAAAAAACTAGTTTTTATTTATGTTTATCTTATTTTAAAAATAAGATATTCCCAAACAACGTCTTACTATTGCATAGTATGAAAAAAATTGCAAGTGAATTTTAGTACGCTTTGTTCTAAAAAATTTAGACTTCGTAAACTTTTTCTCTAACCCAATACAATAATTGAAATTCTTTTTTTATAGCCTCAACTAACTTATTTTCATCACTTCTATTCATTGGCTGTAAGTGTACGTAAACTCTGCGTTTATCCTCTTCATTTCTACATCTTGCAGTTAAAATAGTAATGATATTTGCTCCATGCTTATGCAGAAGATCCATAAGAGGCATAGCTGTACCTGGTTCATCGCCAAGCAAGAGAGCTAGTTGCATTCCGCCGTATTTTGAGCCTGTGAGTTCAATATAGATTTTAAAGATGTCTTTATCTGTGATAAAGCCTTCTAAAATACCCTCTTCATTAACAACAGGCAAAGAGCCAAAGCCTTTTTCATCCATAAGTAGGGCAGCTTTTTCTACCGTTTCAATAGGAGAAACTACAATAGGATCATGCACCATAATATCTTTTACTTTTATTTCAGATAAAAGATAGTGTAATTCGTGCATGTCTAAGGTAGTAGCTTTTGATGGAGAAGCGTCTTTTATATCTCTGTCAGAAAGAATACCTACTACTTTATTATTCGCATCTACAACAGGTAAACGCTTAAAGCCATTATCTTTCAAAAGCTTAGAAGCTTTTAACATAGAAGATTCTGGCATTACTGTAAGCACATCTTTAACCATCCATTCACGTACAAGCATAAAAACTCCTTAGAATTTTTTAAAAAGTGTGAGAACAAAATAAGCGTGGTTCTTGTATCGCTCGCTAAAGCCTTAAGCCATACAACATTTTTTATATTTTTTGCCACTACCGCAAGTACAAGGCTCGTTACGGCCAATTTTTGGGCTTTCACGACTTATTCAGATTTGTTTCGCCACTTTGTGGACGAAACCTCGCTCACAAGAATCGTGGTTCTTGTCTCGCTCGCTAAAGGCTTTGTTCACGAGGAATATTCCTCGTTCACGCGTGAAAGCCTTAAGCCATACAACATTTTTTATATTTTTT